>NZ_VKHP01000309.1 GCF_010811875.1 Bradyrhizobium uaiense | reverse complement strand
CCAGTACCGGGCGGTCGGACACCCGATTGCTTGTTCGGTCACCGAAGGGCTGGTTGATCTCGCCGCAGCGAAGATCGGCATGGACCCTGTCGAAATCCGCCGGCGCAACTTGATCGCCGACGACGCCTATCCCTGTGCATCACCCTCGGGCATGAAGTTCGAGCAGCTCTCGCATCACGCCTCGTTGGTCAAGCTGCTTCAGATGATGGACTACGATGCCTTGCGCGCCGAACAAGCGGCCTTGCGCGCCAGAAACGTCCACAGGGGTATTGGAATCGCCAGCTTCATCGAGGTGACCAATCCCAGTGCTGCCTTTTACGGCGTCGGCGGCGCGAAAATATCGTCGCAGGATGGTGTCGCTGTGCGGCTCGACGCGCAGGGGTCGGTGATCTGCCAGACCAGCATCACCGAACAGGGGCAAGGGTCGGAATCGCTGACCGCCCAGATCGTGGGCAGTGTGCTTGGTGTTTCAATGGATCGGGTCCGCGTGACGCTGGGTGACACCGACAATACGCCCTATGGCGGGGGTACCTGGGCCTCGCGCGGTGCCGGCATCGGCGGCGAAGCCGCGTTGCAGGCTGCCAAGGCCTTGCGTCAGAATATTCTGGATGTCGCCGCGGCCATCCTGCAATCGACGCCGACCGAGCTCGATATCGTCAACAACAGCATCATCAATGCCGGCGACGGCGCGCCACGCATGGAGCTGAACGAGCTGGCGCGGATCGTCTATTTCCGGCCGGACACCCTTCCGCCCGGCGTTCAGCCTGAATTTATGGCGACCCGCCATTTCGTTCCGCGCCAATATCCCTTTGCGTTCACCAATGGGATTCAGGCCTCCTGGCTGGAGGTCGATACCGAGACCGGATTCGTGACGCTGCTGAAACATTGGGTTGTCGAAGACTGCGGCACCATCATCAATCCGCAGCTGGTCAACGAGCAGATCCGGGGCGGGGTGGTGCAGGGGCTCGGCGCGGCGCTGTTCGAGAAGTGCGTCTATGACGAACGCGGTCAGCTGACCAACGCCAACATGGCGGACTACCTGGTCCCGATGTCCGGCGAGATGCCCGATATCGACATCGGTCACGTGGTGTCCCCGACGCGGGAATCGGAGTTGGGAGCCAAGGGAGCGGGCGAGGCGGGCACGGCTGGTGCGGCAGCTGCGGTTGCCAACGCGGTTAACGACGCGCTCCGTCCGTTTGGCGCCATAATTACCGAGATTCCGCTGACGCCTCAGGTTATTCTGACGGCCTTGGGACGAATCTGAGGTGGAGAGGTTCCGGGCAAAGACAATTCGATAAGCAAAACACAGACAGTTCTTGGGGAGGAATAGTCATGACGAAGAAGGTCACCAAAGCTGGATCGATATCGCGGCGTCGTCTGCTGACGACGGCAAGCGCCGGCGCCGCTCTTGCCGTCTCGCCCTTTCGCATCAATCTGCTGCAGGCCGAAGAAGCGCCCATCAAGATCGGCTTCCCCGTTCCCTTGACCGGACCGTATGGCGCCGAGGCCCAGGACCAGGTGCGGGCGGGCCAGCTCGCCGTCGCCCAATTCAATGATGCCGGTGGTCTCAACGGCCGCAAGGCCGAGCTCGTCGTGCGCGACGACAAGCTCAATCCCGGCGAGGCGGCGACGCGGACGTTGGAGCTGGTCGAGAAGGAGAAGGTGAATTTCGTCGTCGGCAGTCTGTCCGCGGCGGTTCAGCTCGCGATCAACAACGTCACCAAGGAGCGCGGCGTCATCTTCAATTCGATCAGCCAGTCCGACGCCATCAACGAGGCGGCGGACTTCAGCACATACACATTCCATGAAGCGTTGAACCCGCACATGACGTCGGGCGCGGTCGGTCGTTACGCCTTCACCAAATTCGGCAAGAAGGTTGCGTTTCTGACGGCAGATTACGCTTATGGCCACGAAATGGTTCGCGGCTTCCTCGAGGTCGGCAAGGAGTTCAACATCGAGAACCTCGGTGACATCCGCCATCCGCTGGGAACGACCGACTTCTCCACTTTGCTGCCCCGTCTCCAGGCGCTGAAGCCCGATATTCTCTGCATCAGCAATTTCGGCCGCGACCAGCAAATCGCGCTGAAGCAGGCGACCGACTTCGGCATCAAGAAATCTATCCAGATCATTGCACCGCTGCTCTCGCATGCCAGCCGCGTCGCAGCCGGGCCCCAAGCATTTGAAGGCGTTGTCGGCGGCTGCTCGTTCTACTGGGGCATCGAGGACAAAATCGCCTCGACCAAGGCGTTCAACGAAGCATTCCGCAAGATGTATGACGGCAAGCTGCCGACCGATTACGGTGCGCTCGGCTATGGTGGCGTTCGGGCCGTGCTCGAGGCGGTCAAGGGAGCCGGCAGCGTCGAGACCGATAAGGTCGTCGCTGCGCTGGAGGCGCTGAAGTACGACTACTACAAGGGACCGCAGTATTATCGCAAATGCGACCACCAGTCGGTGCAGTCGGTGCTCGTGATCAAGTCGAAGTCCAAGGACATGAAGAACGAGTCCGATGTGTTCGAGGTCCTGTCGACCGAAGAGCCCAACGAGAAGTACCTGCGCTCGTGCGAGGGACTCGGTCATAAGAGCTGAGCCATGCGCCGACGCACGCCGCGGGGCGTTGCGCGTCGTGCTGAGGGGGACAAATGGCGGGCCTGAGCTTTGACTTGATCGCGCTGCAATTGTTTGCCGGGCTCGCGCTTGGCGCAATCTACGTGCTGTTTGCGATCGGCCTCTCGCTGATCTTCGGGATGCTGACGGTCGTCAACTTCGCTCACGGCGCCTTCTATATGGTCGGCGCCTATGTCGGGCTCTATCTGATATCGATCGGCGGCAATTTCTGGATCTGCCTCGTGGCTGTGCCGATTGTGATCGGACTGTTCGGCCTTGCCGTCGAGCGCGTGCTGATCCGGCCGCTCTACGGCCGTGGCATCGACTATCCGCTGCTGCTGACGTTCGGGCTGAGCTACGTGATGGTCGAATGCGTTCGCATTGCCTTTGGCAAGACTGGCTATCCTTTCGACACGCCCGAAGTCTTGCAGGGCGCCGTCGATATCGGCGTCGGCTATTTCCCGCTCTACCGCCTGTTCGTGATAGGCGCGACGGCCGTCGTGCTGCTGGCGCTCTGGCTGTTTCTGGAGAAGACGAGCTACGGGCTCATTATCCGCGCCGGGGCACGCGATCCGCAAATCGTTCGCGTCCTTGGGGTCGATGTTTCCAGGGTCTGGTTGATTGTGTTCGGGATAGGTACCGCGATTGCGGGCTTTGCCGGACTGTTGGCGGCTCCGCTCCAGGGCGTCATCCCGGAGATGGGCGGCACGATCCTCGCCGAGGCTTTCGTCGTGACGGTCGTCGGAGGGATGGGTTCGATCGGCGGTGCTGTATTGGCAGGCCTGCTGGTCGGCGTGGTGGTCAGCATGACCTCGCTGTTCGCACCCGAGATGGCCAAGGTTTCGATCTTTGCCCTGATGGCGATCGTTCTGATCGTTCGTCCCCAGGGCTTCTTCGGCCGCGCCGGATTGATGAGCTGAGACCGGCATGACGAACGCTGCTCAATCGATCAAACCGCACCGTGCCACGATGGGAATTTGGTACGAGTTCGCAACACGACACCGCGCCAGCATTGTGGCGGTGGTGATCCTGATTTTTCCGCTGGTGATGCCGTTCACGGCCTTGGCCGTGAATATCCTGATCTATGGGCTCTACGCTCTCGGTTTCAACCTTGTATTTGGCTATCTCGGCCTTCTGTCGTTCGGTCATGCAGCATTGTTCGGGACCGGTGCCTACCTCTGCGGCATCGCCATCGTGCACCTCGGCTGGCCATGGTATGCGGCGATCGCGGCCGGGATCGCCGGTGGCCTGTTGATGGCGCTGTTGATCGGGGTGCTCGCGATCAGGACCCGCGGCATCTACTTCGCGATGGTCACCATGGCGCTGTCGCAATGTGTCTATTACCTGTTCTATCAGGCCGTCGACCTGACCGGCGGCGAGAACGGGCTCCGCGGCATCAATGTCCGCACCATCGATCTGTTCGGCTTGCGGATCGACTTCATCAATCCGATGATCCGGTACTACGTCATTGCGGCTTTCGTGATCGCCGCATTCTTCGTGATGTCGCGCATTCTTGCCTCGCCCTTTGGCGCCGTCATCGAAGCGGTGCGGGAGAACGAGATGCGTGCCCGCGCGTCGGGCTACGACGTGACCCTGACGCGCTTGCTGACTTTCATTTTGTCGGGCGGCTTCTGCGGGCTCGCGGGCGCCTTGCAGGCCCTGCATCTGTCGATCGTTCCGATCGAGATCCTGCACTATGAGACCTCAGGCCTTGTCGTGATGATCGCTCTGCTGGGCGGGATGGGGACATTCTTCGGGCCGATGATCGGCGCCGCGGTCTTCCTGGTGCTGGAGAACATCGTCTCCGTGTGGACCGTTCACTGGCAGTTGATCGTAGGCGCCATCTTCATTGCATGCGTGCTGTTCTTCCCTGCCGGCATCTGGGGCACGTTGATCGCGCGGGGTAGACGATGACCGCCGTAGCAGGCCAAACGAAAGAAATCATTCTGCGCACCAGGGGCGTCGGCAAGACGTTCGGCAAGTTTGTCGCACTCAACAACATCTCGGCCGAGTTTTCCAGGGGGGCGATTACCTCCATCATCGGTCCGAACGGCGCGGGGAAGAGCACCTATTTCAATCTGCTGTGCGGCGCCTTTCCGCCCACGAGGGGCAGCGTCGAGTTCGAGGGCAGGGATGTCACGGGGCTCCCTCAGCACCGCTTTGCTCACATGGGGATCGCAAAGTCCTTTCAGATCACGAGCGTGTTTCCGCAGCTCACGACGCGTGAGAACATCCGCGTCGGCCTGCAGGCGCTGGTGTCGCGATACGACATCTGGCGTCCCCGTGCGCGTCTGACCGAGCTGGTCGAGCGCGCGGACGAATTGCTGGCTCTGGTCGGATTGTGGGATTCTCGGGAACGTGCCGCCAAGACGTTAGCCCATGGCGAGCAGCGGGCGCTGGAGATCGGGATGGCGCTTGCCAGCCAGCCTCGTTTGCTGCTGCTTGACGAGCCGACCGCCGGCATGAGCCCGGAAGAAACCCGGACCATGATGGATCTGATCGTGAAACTCGCCAAGGAGCGTACGGTCATCCTGGTCGAGCACAAGATGAAGCTGGTGCTCGGGATCAGCGACCGGATCCTCGTGCTGCACCACGGAGAGTTGCTTGCCGAGGGGACGCCGCAGGAGGTTCGGCAGAACGAGGCGGTGAAGCGTGTCTATCTCGGGCAGCGGGAGCATTGAGGTGATGCTGCAGGTCAGCCAGCTCAATGCCTGGTATGGCGCGAGCCACGCTTTGCAGGACATCAGCCTCGAGGTGACCAGGGGCGAAATCGTCTGCCTGATCGGACGCAATGGCGCCGGCAAGACGACGACGCTGAAATCGATCATGGGGTTGATGGGGCGGGCCCGCGGCTCCGTCATCTTCAAGGGCGAGGAACTGCTGCGCCAGCCGGCGCATGTGCGCTTTGCGTTGGGGCTCGCCTATGTTCCCGAAGAGCGGCGGATCGTGCAGGGGCTGTCGGTGCGGGAGAATTTGCGGCTTGGGCTGGTCGCTTCGAAGCATAAGAAGCGGGAAGCCGAGCTGATCGACGAGATCGCCGTGATCTTCCCGCGACTGGCCGAGCGTATGGATCAAGAGGCGGTCACGATGTCCGGCGGCGAGCAGCAGATGCTGGCGATCGCGCGCGCGATGATCGCAAAGCCCGACCTGATCATGCTGGATGAACCGTCGGAGGGGATCATGCCGGTCCTGGTCGACGAGATGTTCGAGCTGTTCCGCAGCATGAAGGCGCAGGGAACGACGGTTTTGCTGGTCGAGCAGAACGTCGAGCTCGCGCTGGGCATCGCCGATCGGGCCTATGTGCTGGATCAGGGGGCCGTCGTGCACCAGGCATCTGCGCAGGCACTCCTGGCCGACGACGAGATCAAGGAGCGATACTGCTCGGTGTGAGCGGGCTCTCGGATCAGCCTGCGTGCCATCGGCACGAACGGAACCTCACTCCGCATCGTTCGCGATCGCATTAGCCTCGCGATTGGCCACGACGACCTTGATCGCGCCGTCGACGCGATCCCGCGCATATCTCAGCGCGGTCGGCAGGTCGGCCAGCGCAAACGTGTGGGTGTGGATTTTGGTCGCATCGAATCGCTTCGCGGCCATCAATTCCATCGCGCGGTGGGTGGCGCTGCGGCCTTCTCCACGAATGCCGTAAGCGTAGATGTTGTTCCGCACGAGATGCGCGATGTCCAGCGTCGCGGCTTCGTGCGGGAAGGCGGCCAGGCAGATCTTGCCGCCACGATTGGTCATGTGAATGGCCTGGTTGAGTGTCGCTTCGGTGCCGGCACATTCGACGACATAGTCCGCACCGATCCCCCCAGTTAGTTGCTTCACCACCGCAACGGCGTCTTCGTCGTTGATGTTGATGACACGGTCGGCCCCCAGTTCCCCGCCGATCGCGAGCCGCTTGTTGCGCGTGCCGGTCAGGATCACCGGGCTTGTGCCAAGCGCCTTGGCCACAGCAACTGCGAGAAGTCCGATCGGCCCTGGACCGATCACCACGACACTCTCGCCGGCCACCAATCCCCCCAGTTCCGTCAAGCCATACATCGACGTCCCGGCAGTCACCACGAGCGTCGCCTCCGCGTCGCTCATGGTATCCGGCACCCGCGCCAGCGTGTTGATGTGGTTGACCGCGTATTCGGCAAACCCGCCGTCGGTCGTGAAGCCGTTGGCGCGGTGACCCTTCTCGGGCTTTCCATAGTTGAGACAGGACGTGTACATGCCCTGGCGGCAGCGTTTGCATTGGCAACAGCCGGCATGGATCTCGACGCTGATCCGCTCGCCGATCTTGAACTCGTCGACATCAGGGCCGAGCGCCGCAACGGTTCCCATATATTCGTGGCCCGGTGTGAAGTTCTTGTTGAAGGGCGCGCCACCCTGAATGCTTGCCGGCGACCCGGCATGGATGATTTCGAGGTCGGTGGCGCAGATCGCAACTGCGTCGATCCGAACCAGCACCTCGGCACGCGACGGGATCGGCGTTGGCTTTTCTCGAAGGAAGAGCTGATCGGGGTCGCCAAGGACCCAGGCTTTCATCAGGTCGGGAACGGCAAGATCGGGCGATGTCTTGACGCCGGGCGGCTGGTACATGGGCGCGTCCTCTTTTGCTTGCCAGCCTAGCGCGAAACGGCCGACTGCCGCGAGCATCCGATCGCTGGCGTCGGGGCGGCTGCATTTGCTGCACGGCAGCAAACGCGTCGCAAAACGTTCATACGCGGCCTATACTTGGTCGCCCGGTTGATGTTGAAATCCTCATTGCATCCTCTCCCAGACCGGAGCCTCCCATGAAGACCGTCCGCCTTGTCCTTGCGTTGCTGGCGCTGACACTGATCGCGCCGTGGCAATCCGCCAAGGCGGCCGACGTGATCTGCTACAATTGCCCGCCGGAATGGGCCGATTGGGCCTCGATGCTGAAGGCGATCAAGGCGGACCTCAAATACGACATCCCGCATGACAACAAGAATTCCGGCCAGGCGCTGGCCCAGATCCTCGCCGAGAAGAGCAATCCGGTCGGCGATATCGGCTATTTCGGCGTGACCTTCGGCATGAAAGCCAAGGCCCAGGACGCGCTCGAGCCTTATAAGCCCGCGCATTGGGATCAGGTCCCCGCCGGCCTCAAGGACCCGGATGGCTATTGGACCACGATCCACTCCGGCACGCTCGGCCTGTTCGTGAACAAGGACGCGCTCGGCGGCAAGCCGGTGCCGGCCTGCTGGAAGGACCTCCTGAAGCCCGACTACAAGGGCATGGTCGGCTATCTCGATCCGTCGTCGGCGGCGGTTGGCTATGTCGGCGCGGTCGCGGTCAATCTGGCGCTGAGTGGCTCACCCACCAATTTCGATCCGGCGATCAGCTTCTTCAAGGAGCTGCGCAAGAACGATCCGATCGTGCCCAAGCAGACGTCGTATGCCCGCGTCGTCTCCGGCGAGATGCCGATCCTGTTCGACTACGACTTCAACGCCTATCGCGCCAAATATTCAGAGAAGGGCAACTTCGAGTTTGTCATTCCCTGCGAGGGCTCGGTGGTGTTTCCGTATGTCGTCGGTCTGGTGAAGAACGCGCCCGACAGGGAGAAGGCCAAGAAGGTGATGGACTATCTCTTGTCCGACAAGGGGCAGGCGATCTGGACCAATGCCTATCTGCGTCCGGCCCGCCCGATCGAACTGCCGGCTTCCGTGAAGGGCAAATTCCTCCCCGACAGCGACTATGCCCGCGCCAAGAGCGTCGACTGGGGCGAGATGGAAAACGTGCAAAAAGCCTTCGTCGACCGCTATCTCGCCGAGGTTCGCTGAGGCAATATGGTGCCCCTCGCCGGGGCACCATTCTTCCGATGTCGCAAAAATCCTTCGTCTGGTTCTGCCTGTTGCCGCTCGCGGTCGTGACCACGGCATTCTTCCTGTTGCCGATGGCTCGCCTCGTGGTCGCGGGTGCCGAAGGGCCGCATGGGCTCGCCGGATATCTCGCCATCCTGACGGAAAGCCGCTATCGCGCGACGTTGATCAACACCGTGCTGTTGGCGGCGGCAACCACGGTCGTCACGCTGATCGTGGCGACGATCGCGGGAATGTTCCTGCAGCGGCACCGCTTTCCCGGACGGGCCGTGCTCATCGCGATGCTGACCTTTCCGTTGGCTTTTCCCGGCGTGGTGGTCGGCTTCATGATCATTCTGCTGGCGGGACGGCAAGGGTTGATCGGCGATCTCTCGAACCGGATCTTCGGCGAGAAATTCGTCTTCGCATATTCGATCTACGGGCTCTTCCTCGGTTATCTCTACTTCTCGATCCCGCGGGTGATCCTCACCATCATGGCGGCCGTGCAAAAGCTCGATGTCGGTCTGGAGGAAGCCGCGCGTTCGCTTGGTGCCAGCCCCTGGGCGGTGCAGCGTGACGTCGTGCTGCCGGCGCTGGCACCGGCCTTCGTTGCGTCCGGCGCGATCGCGTTTGCGACCGCGATGGGGGCCTTCGGGACCGCTTTCACGCTGGCGACGAATATCGACGTGTTGCCGATGCTGATCTACACCGAGTTCACGTTGGCCGCCAACTTTGCGACCTCGGCCGCGCTGTCGGTGGGGCTCGGCCTGATCACCTGGCTCATCCTTGCGCTTGCCCGCACGTTCAGCGGCAGCGCGGTTGCGGCGGCTGGGTGAACGCATGCGCGATCGCCTGATCTTCACCGGCCAGTTGATCTTCACGCTGCTCGTTGCGGCCTTCCTGGTGGTGCCCGCGGGGCTTTCCATCTCCGCCGGCGTGACCGTCAATTATTTCCGGGGCATCCAGGTCAGATTGAATTCACCGAGCGAGAGCGTGACCACCATCAGCGCGCCGGCGAGAATTCCCGGCAACGCATTCGGCACGATGACATCGCAGAAGCGCCGCCATGGCGATGCCCCCAGCGAGGCCGCGCCTTCATCCAGCGTCTTGACGTCGACGGTTGCAAACACCGCCATGACCGACCGCACCATGAACGGCATGGTGAAGATCACGTGTCCGACCAGGATGAAGAGCCAGGAGCGGCGGAAGCCACCAAAGCTCCCATAGGAGAGCAGCAATGCAAGCGCAATCGCAAGCCCGGGAATTGCGAGCGGCAGCGTGATGACCTCCTCGACGATGCGGGCAAGCCGTCGTGCCCGCGTAGGCGGGGCAGAGGACGCGGCGAACGCGGCGAGCGAGGGGACGCCGAGCGACCCGGATGCGAGCAGGCAGGGGGGGAGCAGGGGCGGCGCCAGAAGGCGCCGGCCGCGCGCGGACCGCGCAGCGGTCGCAGGAGGTG
>NZ_VKHP01000308.1 GCF_010811875.1 Bradyrhizobium uaiense | reverse complement strand
CCCGCTGCGGCTTGCGCAGACGCGGCTCGCCCGCGGGCGCCGCATCAGTTCGCGGCTTCGGCTGCTCGGGCAGCTCTCCAAAAAGCTTGTCTTCAGCCATCTCGCGCTTCCTGCAATTCTGCCAGTGTAGGGAATCACATCCGCTATCGCTCCGGCTACATTTTTTGCCCCAGCCACAAAAAATTCACATGCTCTGAGGTGCGAGCCTCTTCGGCGAGCCTCGAAGGATCGACGGCCACCAGCCGGGCCGCGCATCCTTCGAGGCTCGCTCCGCTCGCACCTCAGGATGACGGTTCGAGAGCTTTCGCCGGGACGACGATATTTGGCAATGGACCGCGCAACCCATTCGCTGTCGTCCCGGCGAAGGCCGGTACCCATAACCCCAAATGCTGCTTGTTGCGCGATGGCGGAACGACGAATTCACCGACAACATCCGCCGCGGCGTATGGATCCCGGCCTTCGCCGAGACGACAGCCGCGCTGGAGGAAGATCGCGCGCCATCATCCGCCCACTCATGCGAACACGACATTTTGTCATGACCGGCGGAGTTGCATTTTTTGCGCTGCATCATATGATGCATATAATTCAATCAGATTCCAGCATTGAACGGAGTTCCGCCATGGCATCCAGCGCCAATCCCGTCGTCATCCTTTCCGCCGCCCGCACCCCGCTCGGCCGCTTCATGGGCGAACTCACGCCGCTCGCGGCGCACAAGCTCGGCTCACACGTGATCGGCGCGGCGCTCGAGCGCGCAAAACTGGCGCCTGAACGCATCGACGAGGTGTTCATGGGCAACGTGCTGCCCGCCGGCCAGGGCCAAGCGCCTGCCCGCCAGGCCGCGCGCGGCGCCAAGCTGCCCGATGCCACCGGCGCCACCACCGTGAACAAGGTCTGCGGCTCCGGCATGAAGGCGACCATGCTGGCCCACGACATCATCAAGGCCGGCTCGGCTGAGATCGTGCTGTCCGGCGGCATGGAGAGCATGAGCAACGCGCCCTATCTGCTGCAGAAGGCGCGCGGCGGCTATCGCGCCGGCCACGACCGCATCATCGACCACATGATGATGGACGGGCTCGAGGACGCCTATGAAACCGGCCGCTCGATGGGCGATTTCGGCGAGGCGACCGCGGAGGCCTATCAGTTCACCCGCGCCGACCAGGACGCCTTCGCGATGGAGACGCTGAGCCGCGCCCGCAAGGCGGTCGAGAGCGGCAGCTTCAAGGCCGAGATCGCGCCGATCACGCTCGCCGAGAAGGCCGGTCCGCGCATCATCGCCAATGACGAGCATCCGCTGAAGGTCGATCCGGCCAAAATCCCCGGCCTGAAGCCCGCGTTCCGCGCCAACGGCACCATCACGCCGGCCGCCTCCTCGGCCAACGCCGACGGCGCCGCGGCGCTGATCCTCAGCCGACGCTCGATTGTCGACCGCGACGGATTGCCGGTGCTGGCCGAGATCAAGGGCCACGCCACCCACAGCCAGGAGCCGCAATGGTTCACCACGGCGCCGATCCCGGCGATCAGAAAACTGCTCGACAAGGTCGGCTGGAGCGTCGGCGACGTCGACCTGTTCGAGATCAATGAAGCGTTCGCGGTGGTCGCAATGGCGGCGCAACGCGACCTCGGCATCCCGCGCGATCGGCTCAACATCAATGGCGGCGCCTGCGCGCTCGGCCATCCGATCGGCGCCACTGGCGCGCGACTGATCGTGACGCTGCTGCACGCGCTGGAGGCGCAGAACCTGAAGCGCGGCGTCGCGGCGCTGTGCATCGGCGGCGGCGAAGCCACCGCGATCGCCGTGGAGCGGGTCACGCACTGATCCCGCGTACCGTCATCGCGAGCGAAGCGAAGCAATCCATGTCTCGGCGCTGGCCGAACCATGGATTGCTTTGTCGCCATTGCTCCTCGCAATGACGGCAGGGCGTAGCGAGTCCGAAAACGAGGGAACAATGTCATTTTAGACATGGCGCTCTCGTGCCATATTGTGCATCACGAATAGTACCCTCATCGCATTTCATCCGGGGCCCAATGATCTCGAACTGGCTTGCTTCCACCCTCGCCCGCCGCAATATCCACTACGGCTGGGTGATGGTCGCCGTGACGTTCCTTGCCGCGCTGATCTCGGCCGGCACTGTCGGCGCGCCCGGCGTCTTCATCGTGCCCTTGCAGAAGGAATTCGGCTGGTCGACCGCCGAGATCTCCTCGGCACTGTCGATCCGCTTCATCCTGTTCGGGCTGATGGCGCCGTTCGCCGCCGCGCTGATGAACCGCTACGGCCTGCGCAACGTGACGCTGGCGGCGCAACTGATCGTGGTCTCCGGCCTGCTGGCCTCGCTCGCCATGACGCAGGTCTGGCAGCTGATCGCGCTGTGGGGCGTCGTGATTGGGATCGGCACCGGCATGACCGCGCTGGTGCTCGGCGCGACCATTGCCACGCGCTGGTTCGTGGCGCGGCGCGGCCTCGTGATCGGCATGCTCACCGCGAGCGTCGCGACCGGGCAGCTCGCCTTCCTGCCGCTGCTCGCCACGATCACGGAGCGCTATGGCTGGCGCGTCGCGCTTGGATTCGTCTGCATCATGCTCGGCGTCGCCGCCTTTGCGGTGCTCATGCTGTTGCGCGACCGGCCGAGCGATGTCGGCCTGCGTCCGTTCGGCGACGAGGGAGCCGCGCCCCTTCCCGCGCCGCCGCCGGCCACCGCGCCGATCATGGCGGCTGCACTCGGCGCGCTGCGCGACTCCTCGAGATCGTCGGTGTTCTGGATCCTGTTTGCGACCTTCTTCGTCTGCGGCGCCTCGACCAACGGCCTCGTCCAGGTTCACCTGATCCCGATGTGCCTCGATTACGGCATCCCGCAGGTGCAGGCCGCGAGCCTGCTCGCCGCGATGGGCATCTTCGATTTCTTCGGCACCATCATCTCGGGCTGGCTGTCGGACCGTTACGACAACCGCTATCTCTTGTTCTGGTATTACGGCCTGCGCGGCCTCTCGCTGCTGTATCTGCCGTTCTCCGACTTCACGTTCTACGGGCTGTCGCTGTTTGCCATGTTCTACGGCCTCGACTGGATCGCGACCGTGCCGCCGACGGTGCGGCTCACCGCGCAGCGCTTCGGTGCCGAGCGCGCCAACCTGGTGTTCGGCTGGATCTTTGCCGGCCATCAGCTCGGCGCCGGCGCGGCCGCATTCGGTGCGGGCGTGTCGCGCACGGTCTATGCGAGCTATCTGCCGGCGTTCTTCATCGCGGGCGCGCTCTGCGTCGGCGCGGCGGTGATCACGCTCGCGATCGCGCGGCCGCAGCCGAAGCCGGCGGTGGAGCCGAAACCGGCGGCGGCCTGAGGCCGCTGCCCGCTTCAGTCTGTGTCGGCGACCGCGCTACTCTGCCGCAAGGCCGGTCGGCACTGCCGCCTCGGCGGCTTCCTTGTTGTAGTCGTGCACCACGCGGCCGAACGGCAGCGTCAGATCGGCGATGTAGTGATGCGCGGCGACGACGCGCTTGACCGGGAAGTCGGCGACCGGTGCGTTGACGTGCGGCACGAGATGCAGCCGGCCCGGCCCGATCCACGAGCCCTTGACGACGATGTCGGTCAGGTTGATGGGATGGCGGTATCGTCTCCAACACGCCGCTGCAGCATTTGCTCGACCAGGAAGACAACGCGAACTCGCTGGTGTTCCAGGTCGACCTGTTCTCGGCGCGCGGGATGCTGCCGCGCGACATCCAGGACGTGATGGCCCGGCACAAGGACATCATGTATTCGTCGCGCACCCGCTACAACACCGACGTCTACCGCAAGACCTACAATCTGCGCACCGCCCTGCATAACGCGCTGGGAAAATCCCGGACGACCAATTGTCGGAAGAGGAACGCCAGCTCAAGAAGGCGAACAGCCGGCTGCCGGGGATCACGCTGCTGCAGCTGATCTATCAGCAGAAGGCCTATGAGGGCGACGCCAAGGACCACGAATTCTCCGGCACCTCGATGCGCGAGCACTGGGCGAGCGGACACGAGGACACCAAGCGTTCTTTGAAGCGGCGTGAATGGATCAAGATGCCCGAGAACGGCATGGGCATCGTGATCCACGACGTGCATCGGGAGGCAGAGTAGTAAGCGGACGCTCCTTCACCGTCATTGCGAGCGAAGCGAAGCAATCCACGCCTCCCCTCAGGGATAGATGGATTGCTTCGTCGCTTCAGCGCAAAATTGCTTTGCAATTTTGTCGCGAGCTCCTCGCAATGACGGCGGAGGAAAAGCCCTTACGGCCGCGTCGACATGTTGCTCGGCGGCCCCGCCTTGCGGATCGGCTCGGCCAGACGCGCGAACTCGCAGAGCAGCGAGCGCGTCTTGCGCGGGTCGATCACCTCCTCGACCCAGAACTTCTCGGCCGAGCGGAACGGCGAGCGCAGCTTGTTGAGCCGATCCTCGATCTCGCGCAGCTTGGCGGCGGGATCGGCGGCGGCATCGATCTCGGCGCGATAGGCGGCCTCGATGCCGCCTTCGAGCGGCAGCGACCCCCAATAGGCCGACGGCCAGGCGTAGCGCATCGAGAAGCGGTTGGCCGGCTGATGCACCACCCCGGCGACCCCGAAAGCGTTGCGGATGATGATCGTGCACCACGGCACCGTGCTCTGGTTCACCGCGGCCATTGCCCGCACGCCGTGGCGGATGGTCGCCGACTTCTCCGCTTCGAGCCCGATCATGAAGCCGGGGCAGTCCATCAGATAGACCACCGGCAGATGGAAGGTCTCGGCGAAGTCGACCCAGCGCACCACCTTCTGGCACGCGTCCGAAGTCCACGAGCCGCCGTAGTGGAAGGGATCGCTGGCGAGCAGCAGCACCGCCCTGCCCTCGATCCGCGCCAGCCCCGTGATGACCGGCCGGCCGAAATTCGCGGCGACCTCGAAGAACGAGCCCTTGTCGACGACGGCCTCGATGATCGGCCGCATCTTGTAGACTTGCCGCCGGTTGCGCGGCACGGCCTTCAGCAGCGATTCCTCCGCACGTTCCGGATCGTCGGTGCAGGGAATGGTCGGCGGCAGGTCGTAGACCGACGCCGGCAGATAGGACAGGAAACGCCGCGCATAGTCGAACGCCTCCTCTTCCGTCTCGACGGCCTGATCGATCGCGCCGGCGCGGGTCTGGATATCGGCGCCGCCGAGCTCCTGCTTGGTCAGATCCTGCCCCAGGCGCTTCACCACCGGCGGGCCGGCGACGAACATCGCGGAGCTCTTGGTCATGACCGAGTAATGCGTGGCCGCGAGCCGCGCGGCGCCCAAGCCCGCGACCGAGCCGAGCCCGAGACCGACCACCGGCACGCGCGCCAGATTGGCGGTCGTGTACCAGTACCAGCGCGTGCCGCCGACCCCGCCGGGCAGATTGGCGGCGCCCCTGGTCTCGATCGTCTTCACCGAGCCGCCGCCGCCGGAGCCTTCGATCACGCGAACGATCGGCAGGCGGAAATCATGCGCCATCTCCTCCGCCATCAGCGGCTTGGCGGAAATCGATGCATCCGCCGAGCCGCCGCGCACGGTGAAATCGTCGCCGACCACGACCACAGTGCGGCCGTCCACCCGGGCGCGGCCGAACACGCAGTTTGCCGGCGTCAGATTCTTGAGTTCGTTGCTCTCGTCGTATTCGGCGATGCCGGAGATGGCACCGACTTCGTGAAAGCTGTTCTGGTCGACGAGCTTGTCGATGCGCTCACGAACCGTGAGCCGGCCCTGGTCGCGTTGCCGCTTGACCTTGTCAACGCCTCCCATCTCCCGCGCGAACGCTTCGCGCCGGGCGAGGTCGTCGAGTTCCGGCTTCCAGTTCATTCACTGCTCCCGTCTTGATGATTTTGTTGTTGTTATGGGTGGTCACCGGAAGCGACTTGCGTTCGATCCGATTGCTGAAGATGTCGCCGTCGGCGCCTTCGAGCAGGCTGCCGAGTGCGGCGGCGAGCTCGACCATTTGCGGCGCGACCTCGCGATGCAGCCGCTGCTCGTCATACATTGCCGAGAGCAGGCCGATCGTGGTGACCACATAGGTTTGATATTGCGGCGACCATAGCGGCACCGCGACGCCGTTGATGTGCGGGCTCCACAGGCCGCAGGCGACGACGTAGCCGTGCTCCTGCAAATGACGGCGGTTGGCCTCGATGCGCGGCGTCAGCATCTTGGCGCCGTTGGGCAACTCGCCTTCCATCTCTGCGATCAGCGCGTCGCCGATCGCGGGATCGAGCGCCGCGGTGTAGGCGTGGCCGGCGGCGGTGGTCGCCATCGAGATGCGGCTGCCGGTGGCCTCGTGCAGCCCGAGCGCATTCGCCGCGCGGGCGAACTCCAGATAGACCAGATGAAAGCGGTCGGGGATGACGAAGCCCACGGTGCCGGGCAATTGATCGGCGACATCCTGCAAACGCAGCCGGATCAGATTGCGAAGCTGCAGCCCCTTCATCATCGTGGTGCTCATCGCGACCGCACTCGGGCCGATGCGATATTTCTGATCGCGCGGCAGATAAACGAGCTGTCCCATCCGCGTCAGCGTGTGCGTCAACCGCGACACCGTCGAACGCGGCAAGCCGCAGCGGTTCGAGATTTCGAGATTACCGAGCCGCGCCTCGTGTCCCTCGAAGCACCTCAACACATCGAAGGCGCGCGACACCACCTGGATCACATCGTCATCGCCAGTCTCACTGGCGAGCACTCCCTGCCTGCTTAGCCGTTCCGAGCGCCGTCCCATTTTGTTTTGGCTCCATTCCGTCATGCGGAATAAAATTCCACTTGCAGATGAAGCTACCTCAGGCAATCTGCCGCCACAACAAAAAGCCGTTCGCCGGATGAAATTTCCGCAACACGGTATCGGAGAGTGGAATGCCAGAGATCAAGGTTGTGACCGAAGTTGCCGGGCGCGTTTGCGCGCTTCCAGTTGAAGCCGGCAACAGCATCGGCGATGGCGACGAGATCGCGTTCGTCGAAGCGATGAAAATGGAGATTCCGGTCACGTCGACGACGGCAGGCAAAATCAAGTCGATTCTGGTCAAGATCGACGATGTCATCGCTGAAGGCCAGGCCATCGCGATCGTCGAGACTTGAGCGGCGGACCGTCAGGCCGCCCCGCGCGGACCAAATTCCCAGATGCCACATCCCGGTCCGCGGCTCCTCAGGAGCCGCAAAGGGTCGCATGCTGTTTCGCGTTCGAAACATTCCCGGCTCAGAAGTTTCGTATAACGAGACAATTGCCGAGCAACCGCTCGTTTTATGAACATCTGTTCGAAAACCGACAGCCCACCGGCCCGCGCCTGCTCGGGCGCCGCACAGCTGACGTCGCTGCGCGCTCGGTTGCGTGCGCCCTGATTGCGTTGCACAACAGGAGGCGATGAAACAATCGCCTCCTCCCGTCACCGCCAGCACGATCAACTGGGCCCGCTCGCAGCCGCCGCTGCTGCGGTTTCTGCACACTTGTTATGCAGACTTCCTTCCGGAGGCGGCGGGCACGGTCGCCGACTACATCCCGGAGCTCGGCAAGGCCGACCCTGCCCATTTTGGCATCAGCCTTGCGACGCTCGACGGCCATGTCTACGAGGTCGGCGACACCAGGGTGCCCTTCACCATCCAGTCGATGTCGAAGCCGTTCGTGTTCGCGTTAGCGCTGGACACGCTGGGCGCCGAGCGGGTGGAAAGCGTGATCGGCGTCGAGCCGTCCGGCGACCCCTTCAATTCGATCCGGCTCAACGCCGAGAACCACCCGTTCAATGCGATGGTGAATGCCGGCGCGATCGCCTGCTCCGGCCTGCTCCATGCCGACAAGGGCGACGGTGCATTCGACTACATCCGCCAGGCACTCGGCCGCTTCGCCGGCCGCGAGCTCGACGTCGACGAGGCGGTCTACACTTCCGAGAGCGCCACCGGCGACCGCAACCGGGCGATCGGCTATCTCCTGCGCACCAACAGCGTGATCACCGACAACGTGCCCGCGGTGCTCGACGTCTACTTCCGGCAATGCGCCATCCTCGTCACCGCGCGCGACACCGCCGTCATGGCGGCGACGCTGGCCAACCACGGCATCAATCCCGTAACCGGCGAGCAAGTGGTGACGCCCTACGCGATCGCGCGCACGTTGTCGGTGATGACGTCGTCCGGGATGTACGACTACGCCGGCGAATGGATCTACCGCGTCGGCATCCCTGCCAAGAGCGGGGTCGGCGGCGGCATCCTGGCGGCGCTACCGGCCCGGCTCGGGCTCGGCAGCTACTCGCCGAAGCTCGACAAGCACGGCAACAGCGTGCGCGGCATCAAGGTCTGCGAGGCGCTGTCGGCACACTACGACCTGCATATGCTCAACCGCAGCGACGATGCCCGCCACAGCATCATCGCCGACTACAATATCGGAAAGAATCCGTCGCGGCGGGTACGCCGGCCGCAGGAACAGGAGATCCTGGCAAAGCACTTCCAGGAGGTGCGCGTGATCGAGCTGGTCGGCACGCTGTCGCTGTCCAATGTCGACTACGTCTCGCGCCGCCTCGCCGGCAGCCCGCGTCCGGAGTTCGTGATCTTCGACCTGCGCCGCGTCACCGCGACGACCCGCGCGGGCGCCAGGCTGGTCGCGGAGGCCTTCCAGGAACTGGCCGAGCTCGGCGTCACCGTGATCCTCTCGGGCATCAAGCGGACCTCGCGCGAGTGGAGCACGATCAGCGAGTGGACCAACCGGCTCGGCAATATCAGGGATTTCTACCTGCTCGACACTGCGATCGAGTGGGCGGAAGACCAGATCGTCTACCGCTACGGCGGCTCGATCGATTTCCTGGAGACGACCGAACTTTCCGAGCAGCCGCTGCTCGCCGGATTGAGCGAGGCCGAAATCGCCGACCTCACCTCGCTCTGCACGGTCAGGACCTATCAGCCGAATGAGAAGATCATCGCCGCGGGCAGCGAGGCCGCCTCGCTGTTCTTCCTGCGCAGCGGCGTGGTCCACGTCACCCTGCCCGACGGCATCCGCCTCGCGACACTGACCGCAGGCATGGCGTTCGGCGAGATGGCGCTGTTGGAGCCGAAGCGCTCGGCCGACGTCGTCGCCGACATGTCGGCCTCCGCCTATGAGGTGGCGATCGGGGATTTCGAGCGCTTCCGCGAGCAGCACCCGCGCGCCGGCGAGCGCATCATGCGCAACCTCGCGCAGATCCTCGCCGAGCGGCTGATCGTGGCGAATGCGAAGGTCGATCTGCTGACGTCGGGGTAGTTCTACTCCCTCGCCCCGCTCTTGCGGGGTCGAGACGAGCGAAGCTCGCTCTTAGAGGGTTGGGGTGAGGGGCTGCTTCAGCAAAACGACTTGTAGCGGAACTCGCGAAGGCTCCCCCTCACCCGGATCGCGTTCCGCTACGCTACATGCACTCCGGCCTCTCCCCGCAAGCGGGGCGAGGCAAGAAAGCGCGACGTGCGTCTAGCTCACCACTTCCGTCACCGGCTGCGTGTCGATCTCGAACGTCTCGAGAAACTTCGAGGTCATGATGTAGAAGCCGACCGAGAGCTGCAGCTCGATCAGCGCCCCCGGCGTCAACAGCGCCGCGATCGCCTGGAAGGTCGCATCCGTCGGCTTCTTCAGCTTGACGATCTCGTCGGTGAAGGTCAGCGCCGCGCGCTGCACCTCGCTGAAGCAGGTCGCGGACTGCCAGTTCTCCAGCGCAGCGTTCTGCTCGTCGGTGACGCCGACATTCTTGCCGATGCGCTTGTGCGCGACGATCTCGTAAGGCGCCTCGCAAAGAATGCCAGTGCGCGTGATCGCAAGCTCGCGCACCCGCGAGATCCTCGACAAGAACCGCAATGCCAACATCTTCCGCATGATGGCGCACTCGCCGAGCTATTTTGAGCAGTACTGCCGGCTCGGCGGCGCGATCCGCCACAAGGGCGAGCTCGA
>NZ_VKHP01000307.1 GCF_010811875.1 Bradyrhizobium uaiense | reverse complement strand
GATATTCGCTGCTGCCGGCGATCCCCGCGGCGGCGATCGCCGGCAGCAGCGAATATCTGCGTGCGGTCAGCGGCATCAAGCCGCCGGGCGGGCGCTATCTGCATCTCTATGCCGCCGACATCGGCCGAGGGCCCGACGGCCGCTGGTGGGTGCTCGGCGATCGCACGCAGGCGCCCTCGGGCGCGGGCTATGCGCTGGAAAACCGTCTGGTGCTGTCGCGTGCCTTTTCCAACCTCTACAAGTCGATGAATGTCGAGCGCGTCGCGCCGTTCTTCGAAGCGTTCCGCGATTCGCTTCGCGCCAGCGCCGACCGCGACGAGCCGCGGATCGGTCTGCTGACGCCCGGCGCGTTCAGCGAGACCTATTTCGAGCACGCCACGCTCGCGCGCTATCTCGGCTTCCTGCTGGTCGAGGGCGACGACCTCGCGGTCTCCGGCGACCGCATCCACATCCGCACCGTCGCCGGGCTGAAGCGGCTCGACGTGCTGCTGCGCCGGGTCGATTCCAACATGCTCGATCCGCTCGAGCTCGATGCGTCGTCGTATCTCGGCGTGCCCGGTCTCGTCGAAGTCCTCCGCAAAAGCGGCGTCGTGGTCGCCAATATGCCGGGCTCGGGCGTGATGGAGGCGAGGGCGCTGCTCGGCTTCCTGCCCAATCTCTGCCGGCGCCTGCTCTCTGAAGATCTGATGATGCCGCACATCGCGACCTGGTGGTGCGGCCAGAAATCCGCCCGCGAGCAGGTGCTGTCGCGGCTCGACGAATTCGCGATCGAAGGCGCCTATGGCCGTGGCGTTGCGGATTTTCCCGGCCACGGCCCGGTGCTGCCGGGCGAATTGTCGGCGGCGGATCGCGATCGCCTCAAGGATGCGATCAGCCACCGCGGCATCGACTATGTCGGTCAGGAGCTGGTGCGGCTGTCGACCACGCCGGTGTGGGAGAACGGCCGCATCGCGCCGCGGCCCTTCGTGCTGCGGGTGTTCGCGGCGGCGACGCCAGACGGCTGGACGGTGCTGCCCGGCGGCTTCTGCCGGATTGCCGACCGCGCGGATGCGCGTGCGGTGTCGATGGGTGACGGCGCGGTGTCCGCCGATGTCTGGGTGGTCTCCGACAGAGCGGTTGCGACCTCGACCTTGCTGCCGGCGGTCGACACCGTCCGCATCCGGCGCATCGCCGGCGTGTTGCCGAGCCGCGCCGCCGACAATCTGTTCTGGCTCGGCCGCTATCTCGAGCGCGCCGAGGCGACCATCCGCTTGATCCGTGCGCTGTGCACGCCGCTGCGCGATCCTGCGCGGGCGAATCCGAACGGCAACGCGCCGGCGATGCATTCGGCCGAGCGCATCCAGCGCATGTTGGTCACCTGGGGCGCGGCCTCGCAGACCGCGCGCGCCAATCCCGCCAAGGTCGCGCTCGAAGCGCTTCAGAGCGACGAGAAATTCGGTTCGGCGCTGTCGCTGGTGCGATCGGCGCAGCGCACCGCGACTTCGCTGCGCGAGCGGCTGTCGCCGGACGCCTGGCAGGTCATCACCGAGATGGCCGATCGGCTCGCGATCGAGGTTCATGACGATGACGGCGTCGTCAGCGCTGCCGAGCTGACCTTGCAGGAGCTTGCGAGCTTCGCAGGCCTCGCACAGGAGAACATGAACCGCGCCGCCGGCTGGCGCTTCCTCGAGATGGGGCGCCGCGCCGAGCGCGCCATCAACACCACGCGCTTTGCGCGCCAGTTCGCCTATGACGAAGCCGGTGACGAGGACCTCGACGTCCTGCTCACGCTGGTCGATTGTCAGATCACCTATCGCTCGCGCTATCTGGTGCAGCCGCTGCTCACCCCGGTGCGCGATCTCGCGGTGCTCGATCCCTACAATCCGCGCTCGGTTGCGTTCCAGGTCGCCGCGCTGAACGAGCATATCGCCGCGCTGCCGAGCCTGAAGGAGCATGGCCTGATCGAGCGGCCGCAGCGGCTCGCGGTCGCCCTCGAGGCGATGTTGACCACGGCCGAAGCCGGCAGCCTCGACGTCAAGACGCTGTTTGCGCTGGAGCAGGATCTGCTCAACCTCGCCGATGCGGTCGGGCTGCATTATTTTCCGCACGGACCGAACGCCAGCCGGCCGGAGAAGCTCACGGGGCTGGCGTGATCTACGACATCCGTCACGTCACGACCTACAGCTACGAGACCCAGGTCAGCTTCGCGCGTTGCTCGCTGCGGCTGGAGCCGATCACTGGCGACGGACAACAATTGATCTCGCATTCGGTCGAGATCCGCCCCAGGCCCGCCGAGCGCACCGCGCGGCGCGATTTCTTTGGCACCCTGACCGAAAGCGTTCTGATCGAGACCGCGCATCGCAGTCTCCGCATCGATTCCCGCTCGCGCGTCTCGGTGGCGCGGCAGCCGCCGGCGCGTGACGCCGCCAGCCCGTGCTGGGAAGGCGTGCGCGATCACGCCTTCGAAGGATTGAGCCTCGATGCGGCCTCGCCGGTCGGCTATGTCTTTGCCAGTGCGCTGGTGCCGGTGTTGCGACCCGTGACGGCCTACGCTTCGGCGAGCTTTTCGCCTGGCGGCGGAATCCTCGCTGGAGCGGCTGATCTGATGCGCCGCATCCGCGGTGATTTCAAATACGATCCCAAGGCGACCGTGATCTCGACGCCGCTTCGTGACGTGTTCGAGAAGCGCCACGGCGTCTGTCAGGACTTCGCCCATGTGATGATCGCCGGCCTGCGCGGCCTCGGCCTGCCCGCGGCCTATGTCAGCGGCTATCTGCGCACCATTCCGCCGCCGGGCCAGCCGCGGCTGCAAGGCGCCGACGCGACGCATGCCTGGGTGTCGGTCTGGTGTGGCAGCGAGCTCGGCTGGGTCGGGTTCGATCCGACCAACGATCTCATGGTCGCCAACGACCACATCATTCTCGCTGTCGGCCGCGACTTTGCCGATGTCTCGCCGGTCGATGGTGTCATCGTCGGCGCGCGGAAGCAGAAGCTCAGCGTCGCGGTCGACGTACTGCCGGTGGATTGAGCGGAGCGAGGCGAGAACCTCGATCAGGCTACGTGCCGCTTGCCCGATTTGTCCCAACCGATCGGGCTGACGACGACGCGGTCGCGGCCTTCGGCCTTGGCTTGATAGAGCGCAAGGTCCGCGGCCTTGAGCAGATCGCGCGACGTGCGCTCGTGGTCCGGGACGAGGCAGGAAACCCCGATGCTGACGGTCGGCAGCTCATGCTCGGATTCGCGCGCAGCCGTCAGCTTCGCGCGGATCAGCTCGGCGACTTCCACTGCGCCCGCCTTGCCGATGCCGGGCAGCAGCACCGAGAATTCCTCGCCGCCATAGCGCGCCCCGAGATCGGTGACGCGCTTGGTGCTGGTTGCGATGCACCGGCCCACGGTCGTGAGCACGGCGTCGCCGGCCTGATGTCCGTAGGTGTCGTTGAAGGTCTTGAAATGATCGACGTCGATCATCAGCAGCGAGACCGGCGACTTCGCGCGCATGCCGCGCCGCCACTCGACGTCGAGGGTATCGTCGAGGCGGCGGCGGTTGGCGAGGCCGGTCAGCGCATCGGTGCTCGCAAGGTGTGCGAGCCGGCCTTCCGCGATGGCCCGCCGTTTGAGAGCGGCCAGCAGGTAGAACATCAGGATGATCGAGACGCCGCAGAGCGCTGCCACCACGCTGCCGATCAGCCAAAGCTGTTGCCACCAGTCGGCATAGATGCCGTCGAGCGCGAGACCTTCGGCGATGATCAGGGGGTGGTGCCCGACCGCCCGAAAGACATACAGCCGACTGACATGATCGACGAGCGACTTCGTCATGTAGGAGCCGGATTGCCGGGCCGGAAACTGCTTGAAGACCTGGGAGTCCTTGATGCTTTGCCCGATCTTGCTGATCTCGAACGGAGCTCGCATCAGCATGACGCCATCGGTGTTGAACAGCGCCATGCTGTCGCCGACGCCGAAGTTCAGCTTGCGAAACAGATTGTGGAAATAGCTGAGCCGCATGCTGCCCGCGACCACGCCGGCAAAGGATCCGTCGTTGTTGCTGATGCGACGGCTCAGGCTGATCAGATACTCGCCGTCTGAAGTAACCCAGGGAGGACTGATGAACAGTCCGCTGTCCGCTCGCTTCTGGTGCACCTGGAAGAAGTCCCGATCGGCGTAATTCGCGCTCCGCGGCGTCAATGTCCGGGAATCGAGCGTGACGTCTCCCGCCGTACTCAGCACGAGGATCGAGCCGAGATCCTTGGCGGTGGCGGCACGATCGAACAGCACGACCTGGCGAAGCTCCGGGCTGATCTTGACGAGTTCCGGCAGCTTGACGCCGTCGGCGACCGCCTGGAGCGAGAGGTCATAGAGTTCGATGTTGCGGTCGATCTCGCTGGCGATGGAGGCGACGAGGTTGGTCGCGCCTTCCTTCGCGTGCCAGTAGTCCTTATCCGCCATATTCCAGAGGATGGATGCGCAGATTGCCGAAAACGACAGGACCAGACCGATCCCGAGCGCAAAGAGCCGTTTGGTCGGTACCGCTTTCGGCCTTGGCAAAAGCCCGCTCATTGCTCGCTTCCACTTCCCCGCGCCCCCGCGCTTTGACGCTTTCTATGGGGGTATCGAATTGAGAAAGGCGACCCGAAGCGCAGGCAATTTGCGCGCCTGCGTTGGGAGAGTCTTAACCATCCAGATTCGCCGAGGCCCGTTGCGGGGCCGCGGCGCAGCGCGTGATCCGTTCAGGTTCCTGTCGGTCGCAGGCCGTCGGCAGCGTCGCTGCGCAGGTTGTGGAAGAACTGCTCGACCTCGCGCGACAGCGTCTCGGCGGTTGCGGTCAGATCGTTCGACGCCGCGAGCACCGATTCCGCCGCCTTGCTGGTCTGGTCCATGTCGTCACGGAGCGAGCCGACGTTTGTGACCAGGGTTTCGTTGCCTTGGGCCGCCATCTGCGCGTTGGCGGAGATTTCGCGCGTGGCTGCATCCTGCTGGCCGATCGCGCTTGCGATGTTGGCGGTGACGTCGTTGATCTCGCGCACAGCCTCGCCGATCTCGCGCACGGCGGCCACCGAGTTGCGCGTCGAAGCCTGGATCAGGCCGACATTCTCGCTGATCTCTGCGGTTGCTTTCGCGGTCTGCCCGGCCAGCGCCTTGACCTCGTGCGCGACGACAGCGAAGCCACGGCCGGCATCGCCGGCCCGGGCGGCTTCGATCGTGGCGTTGAGGGCGAGCAGGTTGGTCTGCTCGGCGATCGCCTGGATCAGGTTCAGCACGCCGTCGATGCGCTGGGTGGTGGCGGCAAGGCTCTCGATCTCGGTGATCGACCGGTCGGTGCGCACGCCGGCCTGATCGACCGCGCCGGAAGACTGCTTGACCTGGCGGCCGATCTCCTCGACCGAGGCGGAGAGCTCTTCGGCCGCGCCCGCCACCGCGGAGACGTTGCTCGAGGCCTGCTCGGTCGCGCCTGCCGCCGCAACTGCCCGGCGGCTGGCGTCCGCCGCGACGGTTGCGATGGTCTGCGCGGTTTGACGCATCGTCGCAGCGTTGTCATGCACCGCGCGGAGTACCTCACCAATGGTGCCGCGGAATGCGTCGACGAAGCTCTCGATGTGCCGGCCGCGCGCGTCGCGGGCCTCGGAATCCTGCACGACTTGCGCGTTCAGGCTGCGATTGCGATCCATTGCCTCCTGGAAGACCTTGATGGCGCGGGCGAGCGCGCCGATCTCGTCGCCGCGCTCGACATGCGGCACTTCGACATGGTCGGCGCCGTCGGCGACGCGCTTGATGGTCGCGGTGATCTGCGACAGCGGCCGGGCCACCGAGCGGGCGATGATCAAGACGCCGAGCACCACCACGATCAGGGCGGCCGCACCGAGCCCGGTCAGCACCAGCGCCATCGTGCGGTTGGTGTCGGTCTGCCGCGCCAGTCGCTTGCCGCGCTCCGCATAGACCTTGGAGAGCGCTTCGAGATCCTTGTTCAAAGCTGTGCGCACGTCGCGGTTGGCGTCGTTGTCGCCCCACTCACGCCCGGCAGCGGCCCCGATCTCGATGCCGCGGCGGACCAGCTCCTTGCGGAACTCGATGAATTGCTCGATGCGCTTCTTGAACACCGCGAACTGGGCAGCGTCGTCGGCCTGCACCAGGGTTTCCCAGTTCTTGACCACGCCGAGGATGCGTTCGTTGAACGCCAGCAGCCCGTCGCCGTATTTCTTCACCGCGGCCGAATCGGTCGACATGTAGATGCCGCGGGATTCCATCACCACGGCATAGACCAGCGAGTTGACCCGCTCGACATTGAGCGCGGCACGGCTCGCGAGGTCGACGGCCTCGGTCAGTTCGGCGTTGCGCCGCGCGTTGTAGTCGGACAGGAAGGCGGTGGCTGCCGTCAGCGCCGCAATCAGCGCAAACGTCGAGTACAGCCTGGCAGCAAGCGAGAATCGGGACGCCATTGGAGGCCGGGACATGGAGATCTGGGATGTGGCGGGGGCAGGCATTGAGGGCACTCCAAGAGGCCGGGGAGTACCTTCGGCCAATCAAAGCTTATGCAAAATCTTCATGGACAATTTCTTAACGCGGGCGCTTTGGGCAGGCCGGAGCCGTTAAAATCCTTAAATAATCCCAATGTCTTATGTCGCATTCCGAGTCGTTGGGGTCGCGGCGCCTTGCCGCGTTGTCGAATGACGAGCCGCCATCATCATCATTCATCAACACCTCCGGCGCACTGCGCGAAGCTGATGGCACGACTTTCGCAAAGAGGTGCTACGTTACGCTGCCTCAGCCCCGACGCGAATTCCCATGCTCTATCGTCACACCATCGCTGCCACCAATTACGCATTCGACGATCTGCGCATCCTGCTTGCGAAGGCCTCGCCGCCGCGTTCCGGCGACCGCCTGGCCGGCGTCGCTGCCGACAGCGCGGAGCAAATGATCGCCGCACGTCTGGCGCTGGCCAACGTTCCGCTCAAGCAATTTCTTGATGAGCCTGTCATCCCCTATGAGGACGACGAAGTCACCCGCCTGATCCTCGACAGCCACGACGTTGCTGGCTTCCTGCCGGTGTCTTCGCTCACCGTCGGCGGCTTCCGCGACTGGCTGCTGTCGGATGCCGCCACTGGAGAAGCGATCAGGAGGATCTCGCGCGGCATCACGCCGGAGATGGTGGCCGCGGTGTCGAAGCTGATGCGCAACCAGGATCAGATCCTGGTCGCGAAGAAATGCGAGGTGACGACCCGCTTCCGCAACACCATCGGCTTGCGCGGGCGCATGGGCACACGGCTGCAGCCCAACCATCCCTTCGACGACCCCAAGGGCATCACCGCCTCGATCCTCGACGGGCTGTTGCTGGGATCGGGCGATGCCTGCATCGGCATCAATCCGGCGAGCGACGATCCGAAAGTCATCAGCACCCTGTTGCGGCTGCTGGACGACATCATCACGCGACTTGAGATTCCGACGCAGAGCTGCGTGCTCACCCACGTCACGACGACGCTCGGACTGATCGGGCAGGGGCTGCCGGTCGATCTCGTGTTCCAGTCGATCGCCGGCACCGAGGCGGCCAACCGCAGCTTCGGCGTCGATCTCTCGCTGCTACGGGAGGCGCGCGAAGCCGGGCTGTCGCTGCGCCGCGGCACGGTCGGTGACAATGTGATGTATTTCGAGACCGGGCAGGGCTCGGCACTGTCGGCCAATGCCCACCACCAGGTCGACCAGCAGACCTGCGAGGCGCGGGCCTATGCGGTGGCACGCGCGTTCGATCCGCTGCTCGTCAACAGCGTGGTCGGCTTCATCGGTCCCGAATACCTCTATGACGGCAAGGAAATCATCCGCGCCGGGCTCGAGGATCATTTTTGCGGCAAGCTGCTCGGCCTGCCGCTCGGGATCGACGTCTGCTACACCAACCACGCCGAAGCCGACCAGGACGACATGGACAATCTCCTGACACTGCTCGCGGCCGCCGGCGTGAACTTCATCATGGGCGTGCCGGGCGCCGATGACGTGATGCTGAACTATCAGTCGACATCGTTTCACGATGCGCTCTACATCCGCGACCTGTTCGGCCTGAAACGGGCGCCTGAATTCGACGATTGGCTGTTGCGCGTCGGCCTCGCCGGGCAGGACCTCCGCCTTGTCGCCGACGCGGGGCGGCTGCCTGACCTCGCCGCCAGGCTCTTGACCTGACGGGATGGCAAAATTCTGCAGAGCAACTATCTCGCCGTTGTGACGTTGGATAGTGCCACAATGTTGAAGAATTTCTGGCCCAGCGTTCCGCGCCATGGTTAGATTTGCAGGTGCTTCGGGGTCGTATTGATGAGAGCTGAGGGCATAAAGACAGCACGGCGTATCCTCTGCGTCTTTCCGCGCTATACGTCGTCGTTTGGGACCTTCGAGCACTCGTATCCCCTGACCGACGGCGTCAAGGCGTTCATGCCGCCGCAGGGCCTGCTGCTGATTGCAGCATATCTTCCCGAGAACTGGCAGGTCCGTTTCGTCGACGAGAACCTGCGTCCGGCGACAGTGGAGGATTTCGAGTGGGCGGAAGCCGTGTTCGTCAGCGGCATGCACATCCAGCGCCAGCAGATGAACGATATCTGCCGCCGAGCACATGACCATGACCTGGTGGTCGCGATCGGCGGCCCGTCGGTCAGTGCCTGTCCCGACTACTATCCGTCATTCGATTACCTTCATGTCGGCGAGCTCGGCGATGCGACCAACGAGCTGATCAAGCGCCTGGCGGAAGACACCAGCCGTCCCGACCAGCAGGTGGTGCTGAAGACCATCGACCGCCTGCCGATGACGGACTTCCCGCTGCCGGCGTATGAACTCGCCGAAACCAAGAAGTATTTTCTCGGCAGCATCCAGTTCTCCTCGGGCTGTCCCTATCAGTGCGAGTTCTGTGACATCCCCGGACTCTATGGCCGCAATCCTCGCCTGAAGTCGCCGCAGCAGATCATCGCCGAGCTCGACAAGCTGCGCGCATGCGGGGCGACCGATACCGTTTACTTTGTCGACGACAATTTCATCGGCAACCGCAAGGCTGCGAGCGAGCTGCTGCCGCATCTGATCGAATGGCAGAAGCGGACCGGCTATGTCACGCGTCTCGCCTGCGAGGCGACGCTCAACATCGCTAAGCGCCCCGAGATACTGGAGAAGATGCGCGAGGCCTTCTTCGTGACGATCTTCGTCGGCATCGAAACGCCAGATCCCGACGCGCTGAAGGCCATGCACAAGGATCAGAACATGATGGTTCCGATCCTGGAGGGCGTGCGCACCATCAATTCGTTCGGTATGGAGGTCGTCTCCGGCATCATCATGGGGCTCGATACCGACAAGCCCCAGACCGGCGACGCGCTGCTCTCCTTTGTCGAGGAGTCCCGGATTCCACTCCTCACCATCAACCTGCTGCAAGCGCTGCCGAAGACGCCGCTGTGGGATCGGCTCGAAAAGGCGGGGCGGCTGGTCGATGACGAGGGCCGCGACTCCAATGTCGAGTTCCTGCTGCCCTATGAGGACGTGGTCAGTTCCTGGCGCAAATGCATGGAAATTGCTTACGAGCCGAAAAGGCTGTTCGAGCGCTATCTGCATCAATGCAACTACACCTATGCCAATCGCATCAAGGTGCCGGTCAGTCCGGAGATGAAGAGCTGGGCCAACATCCGGCGTGGCCTGATCATGCTGCGCAACATCTTCTGGAAGGTCGGCGTGCTCGGCGACTACAGGCGCGTATTCTGGAAGTTTGCGCTGGGTCGGCTCAAGCGCGGCGACATCGAGGGGCTGATCTCGGCGGCGCTGGTTGCGCATCATTTGATCACGTTTGCGCGTGCAGCCTCCAGCGGCCGGCAGAACGCCTCGAACTACTCGATCCGGCTGCGCGAGGCTTCCGTTCCTGCCGAATAACAGCATGACGACACCTCCGGCGCCATTGCCCCCTTCTCTTCCCGATTTTCTCCACCTCACGCCGGCGCGCGGCGGTCTCG
>NZ_VKHP01000306.1 GCF_010811875.1 Bradyrhizobium uaiense | reverse complement strand
AGTTGCCGTGGCAACTAAAAACCCATGATGCGCCGCGGCGTCGGGTCGCAAGTGGAGACTTGTAACGTTGCCCTCAGCTTAGGTGAGCACGCTGCTCAGGCTCCCTCCCCCCTTGCGGGGGAGGGTTGGGGAGAGGGGTGGCCCCGGGCGAGATGATCGACGCGTGCATCACCGTTGCAAAGCACGTTGGGGCGCCACGAATACGGATAGCGCACGTCGTGCGGTACCCCTCTCCCTAACCCTCCCCCGCAAGGGGGGAGGGAACCCTTCCGCTAGTGCCTTCCTTACTCGCGCGTACTCCCGCCTGCTAATCTCAGCTGGCGCAGGCGATCGGCTCGGATGACGCGTCGTCCTCCAGCACCGCCACTGCTGCGGCGCGGCGCGTCAGCACGGCGCGCTGGTTGATGTAGCCCTTGTCGGTGATCTCCCCGCCGTCGACCGAGGCGGGCTCGGCCAACAACAATGTACGGGTAGCATAGCCGGAGGAATGACCGCCCTGCGCCTTCAGCCGTGCCAGCCCCTGCCCGATCGCGGAGCGGATCGCCGGATGGGCGATCACCTCGCGTGGGTCGACGTTCTCGGGCAGGCCTGCCAGCGAACGGCAGGCGGCAAGGTTCGGGAACACCAGGAAGCGCACCTCGTCACGGCCATGACCGGCAACGACGATATCTTGCGCAAGCGGCGCCAGCGCCGCGATGCCGGCGACACGCAAGGTGCCGACACTGACCCAGGTGCCGGAATTGAGCTTGAAGTCCTCCGCCACGCGGCCGTCGAAGAACAGGCCGAGATCGGGCCGGGCCGGATCGGCGAAGGTGACGGCGTCGCCGATCTTGTAAAAGCCTTCGTCATCGAAGGCCTCTCGGGTCAGCTCGGGCGCCTTCCAATAGCCCGGCGTGACATTGGGCCCGCGCACGCGGACCTCGAGCTTGTCGCCCGATGGCACCAGCTTCAGCTCGGTGCCTGGGATCGGCACACCGATATTGCCGGAGCGTTTGGCGAGGAAGTGGCAGTCGGTCGCCAGCGGCGAGGTCTCGGTCGAACCCCAGGCCGACACCATCGGCAGCTTGCGGCCAACTGTCTGCAGCGACAATTCCTCCAGCGCGTCCCACAGATTCTGCTGCAGCGCCGCGCCGGCATAGAAGGCGAATCTGGTGCCCTCGAAGAATTTGCGGCGCAGTTCGTCGTCGGTGCGGAGTGCCGCGATCAGCATGTCGAAACCGCGCGGCACGTTGAAATACACCGTCGGCACCACGCTGCGCAGATTGGCGAGCGAGGTCGCGAACAGGCCGGGCGCCGGCTTGCCGCCGTCGATATAGAGCGTGCCGCCGTTGCGCAGCACCAGATTGAAATTGTGGTTGGCGCCGAAGGTGTGGCTCCAGGGCAGCCAGTCCAGGATGACCAGCTCCTCGCTGGACTGCTCCAGAAACGTCCAGGTCTGCGCCTTGGCCTGCTGGCTCGAGGTCAGCATCCGCTGGGTGTTGATGACGGCTTTCGGCGTGCCCGTTGAGCCCGAGGTGAACAGGAACTTTGCGATCGTGTCCGGTGTCACCGCGGCAAAGGCCGTGGCGACCTCTGGTCCTTCCAGCGCTGCCGCGATGGCGCGGAACGGCATCGCGTCGGCGTCGTCGGGATTGCCGCTGACGATGGTCGCGCGATGCAGCGGCTTGATCGCGGCAAGCGCCGCCGCGAACGGCTTTGTGCTCGCGACATAGATCGCGCCGGGATCGAGCAGGCTGATCATACCCTTCAGCTTGTCGAAGTCTTTCGACATCAAGGAATAGGCCGGCGAGACCGCGGCCGAAGGCACGCCGACATGCTGGGCGGCGAGCGCGAACAAGGCGTGGTCGATCCCGTTATCGGAGAGGATGACGAGCGGCCGCTCGGCGCTCAGCCCTTGCGCCAGAACCCACGATGCGGCGCGGCGGACGATGCCGAGCGCGTCGCGATAGCTGACGGTGCTCCAGGGCGCCTCGGCATTGGCGCGCTCGCCGAGGAAGATCTGATCCGGCGCCTGTCGCGCCCAGTGCTCCAGCCAGTCGCCGACGCAGCGCGCGCTGTCTTGCAGCGGCGTGGTGGATCGAACCAGGATGCTGCCGTCGTGGCGTCTGACGGCAACGATCGCGGGCGCAGCGAACAGGCTGTTCGGATTGTCACTGCTGGCGGTGGCGATCGTCATGGTTTCCTCCTCGCCCGTGTCTCATCGGGATCGCGCTGCAACATGGTGCAGCGGCGCGGTCCCGGCCGGGCTCTTTGGCGATAATGTTGCGGACATCAATTGTTGTCGTCAACAACAATCTTTTCCTTGAGCCTCGGCCGCGCTAGCCTGACAGTCATGGCAAGCCAGCAAAAGACGTCGCGCAAGGCGGCAGGAACGCAAGCGGCAATCCGCCGCCCCCAGGCGCGCGCCGCGAATAGCCGGTCGCAGAGAGGCGACGCCGGCGACGACATCGGCCTCGACGCGCTGGTCGGCCACGCCGGCTACGCGGTGCGGCGATTCCAGCTCTGGATCTTCCAGGACTTCATCAAGACGCTGGCGACCGTCGATATCCGCCCGACCCAATATTCGGTCATGACCGTGATCGGGGCCAATCCGGGCCTGAGCCAGATGGCGGTGGCCAAGCGGCTCGGGATCGAGCGCGCGCGGCTGGTGCATCTGCTCGACAGCCTCGAGGAACGCGACTTCGTTAGCCGCATCGCCTCCGCCACCGACCGCCGCTCCCACGCGCTGCATCTGACCGCGCGCGGCAGGACCGCGCTGGCGCAATTCAAGCGGCTTGCCGCCGAGCACGAGCGACATGTGGCCGAGAAGATCGGCAAGGAAAACCGCGAGCGGTTGCTGCAGATCCTCGCCTGCTTCACCTGATCCACGGTCGCATTCCGGCTTGGTCACGCTTGCTCTTAAATTAGGCATTCGCACTCTCAAGCCGGCTTGCGTCAGCCACCAGCGCGCATTTCAAACGACTGATATTGTGCAATAAATCGTCGTGTCGCGAGCGCGAGGAAATTGTACACAATGGCACATTGCTTGCTTCGATCAGGCTGCAATTCCCTCGCGGCGGGCACCCGATGCCCTGCCGCGCCAGAGACGAGGCCAACCACGTGACTGAAACTGTCGCCGCGATCGTTGCCGCACACCGCGCCGGGACCATGACCCCGGCACAAACCGTGGCGCGCAGCTACCAGCGCATCCGCGAGCACAACGACCCCGCCATCTTCATCAGCTTGCGCGACGAGAAGGATGCGCACGCTGAGGCGGGGCGTCTCGCATATCCGTGGCTGCGGCTCGATGGCAGGCCGGTCCCGGTGCAGGACAATATCGACGTCGCGGGGCTGCCGACGGCCGCCGCCTGCCTGGCATTCTCCTACGTGCCTGCGCGGGATTCCACTGCGGTCGCCAGGCTGCGCGCGGCCGGCGCCATCATCATCGGCAAGACCAATCTCGACCAGTTCGCCACCGGCCTGGTCGGCGTGCGCTCGCCCTACGGCATTCCCAGGAACCCGGTGCGCGGCGATCTGGTGCCGGGCGGATCGAGCTCGGGCTCCGCAGTCGCGGTGTCGGCGGGCCTGGTGCCGCTCGCACTCGGCACCGACACCGCGGGAAGCGGACGCGTGCCGGCGATGCTCAACAACATCGTCGGGCTCAAGCCGAGCCTCGGGCTGATCTCGAACGCTGGGCTGGTGCCGGCCTGCCGCACGCTCGACTGCATCTCGGTGTTCTCGCTCACCGCCGACGACGCGCTGGCCGCACTTGCCGTGATGGCCGGCCCGGACGACGCCGATCCGTTCTCGCGCGACCGGCCGCTGGCACCTCTCACGACATTTCCGGCGAAGCTGAAGCTCGGCATTCCCAAGAGCGGCCAATTGATCTTCTTCGGCGATCGCGAGGCCGAAAAGGCCTACGGCGAAGCCTGCAAGCGCTGGCAGTCGCTCGGTGCCGAACTCGTCGAATTCGATCTCGAGCCGTTCTACGAGACCGCGCGGCTGCTCTATGAGGGTCCGTGGGTCGCCGAGCGCTATCTCGTAATCCGCGACCTCCTGGCGTCGTCGCCCGACGCGATCCATCCAGTGACACGCGAGATCACGATCGGCGGCGCGCGGCCCACCGCGGCCGATACCTTCTCCGCGCTCTATCGCTTGCAGGCGCTGCGCCGCGTTGCCGAGCGCACCTTCGCGCAGTGCGATGCGATCGTGCTGCCGACCGCTCCGACGGTCTATTCCACCGCCGACGTGCTGGCCAACCCGATCGAGCTCAACTCGCGGCTCGGCACCTACACCAATTTCGTCAACTTGCTCGATCTCTGCGGCCTGGCGCTGCCGGCCGCGATGCGACCCGACGGCGCGCCTTTCGGCATCACGCTGCTGGCGCCTGCCGGACGCGATGCCGAGCTTGCCGGCATCGGCCGCGTATTTCATGCCGACACCGGGCTGGGCCTCGGCGCCAAGGCACTGCCGCAGCAGCCGCTCGCGGCTGTGCCGGCACAGGCCGGGCCTAACGAGATCACGATTGCGGCGGTCGGCGCGCATCTCTCCGGCATGGCGTTGAATCACGAACTGACCACGCTCAATGCGCGGCTGCTGGAGGAGGCGGTCACCGCTCCGGATTACAAGCTCTACGCGCTCGACACCACGCCGCCGAAGCCCGGCATGCTGCGCATCGAGGCGGGCGCAGGTCATGCGATCAAGCTCGAGCTGTGGGCGATGTCGGCTGCTGCATTCGGCAAATTCGTCGCCGCGATCCCGCCGCCGCTCGCAATCGGCACGGTCAGGCCCGCCGACGGGCGGCAGGCAAAGGGCTTCATCGTCGAGCCCGCCGCGATCGACGGTGCGAAGGATATCTCGGCCTATGGCGGCTGGCGGGCGTTCATGGCGGAGAAGGCGAAGGCGTAGCCGGTCCTCCCCGTCGTCATTCCGGGGCGCGCGAAGCGCGAGCCCGGAATCCATTCATCCGCGTTTGACGTAGATGATTGGTTGCGGGGGCGCTTCCGGTAGCCGTCGCTGCGGATAAATGGATTCCGGGTTCGCGCCAAGAGGCGCGCCCCGGAATGACGACGGGGAGGACCGGCTACGCCTTCGCCTTCTCCGCCATGAACGCCCGCCAGCCGCCATAGGCCGAGATATCCTTCGCACCGTCGATCGCGGCGGGCTCGACGATGAAGCCCTTTGCCTGCCGCCCGTCGGCGAGCCTGACCGTGCCGATTGCGAGCGGCGGCGGGATCGCGGCGACGAATTTGCCGAATGCAGCAGCCGACATCGCCCACAGCTCGGGCTTGATCGCTTGACCTGCGCCCGCCTCGATGCGCAGCATGCCGGGCTTCGGCGGCGTGGTGTCGAGCGCGTAGAGCTTGTAATCCGGAGCGGTGACCGCCTCCTCCAGCAGCCGCGCATTGAGCGTGGTCAGTTCGTGATTCAACGCCATGCCGGAGAGATGCGCGCCGACCGCCGCAATCGTGATCTCGTTAGGCCCGGCCTGTGCCGGCACAGCCGCGAGCGGCTGCTGCGGCAGTGCCTTGGCGCCGAGGCCCAGCCCGGTGTCGGCATGAAATACGCGGCCGAGGGCGGCAAGCGCGGCACCGCGTCCGGGCGGCGCCCGCAGCGGGATGCCTAAAGGCGCGCCGTCGGGTAGCATGGCGGCCGGCGGCGCCAGGCCGCAGAGATCGAGCAAGTTGACGAAATTGGTGTAGGTGCCGAGCCGCGAGTTGAGCTCGATCGGGTTGGCCAGCACGTCGGCGGTGGAATAGACCGTCTGGGCGGTCGGCAGCACGATCTCATCGCACTGCGCGAAGGTGCTCTCGGCACCGCTGCGCAGCGCCTGCAAGCTATAGAGCGCGGAGAAGGTATCGGCCGCGGTGGGCCGCGCGCCGCCGATCGTGATCTCGCGTGTCACTGGATGGATCGCGTCGGGCGACGACGCCAGGAGGTCGCGGATTACGAGATAGCGCTCGGCGACCCACGGACCCTCATAGAGCAGCCGCGCGGTCTCGTAGAACGGCTCGAGATCGAATTCGACGAGTTCGGCACCGAGCGACTGCCAGCGCTTGCAGGCTTCGCCGTAGGCCTTTTCGGCCTCGCGATCGCCGAAGAAGATCAATTGGCCGCTCTTGGGAATGCCGAGCTTCAGCTTCGCCGGAAATGTCGTGAGAGGTGCCAGCGGCCGGTCGCGCGAGAACGGATCGGCGTCGTCCGGGCCGGCCATCACGGCAAGTGCGGCCAGCGCGTCGTCGGCGGTGAGCGAGAACACCGAGATGCAGTCGAGCGTGCGGCAGGCCGGCACCAGCCCAGCGTTCGAGATCAGCCCGAGGCTCGGCTTGAGCCCGACGATGTTGTTGAGCATCGCCGGCACGCGTCCGCTTCCCGCGGTGTCGGTGCCGAGTGCGAGCGGCACCAGGCCCGCCGACACCGCGACTGCGGAGCCCGAGCTCGATCCGCCCGGCACCAGATCGCCGCGCACCGGGTTCCTGGGAATGCCGTAGGGCGAGCGCACGCCGACCAGGCCGGTGGCGAACTGGTCGAGATTGGTCTTGCCGATGATGATGGCGCCGGCCGCGCGCAGCCTGGCGACCGCAGTGGAATCCCGCGCAGGCACGTAGGAGAATGCCAGGCAGGCGGCGGCCGTCGGCAGCCCCGCGACGTCGATATTGTCCTGCACCGGGACCGGCCTGCCATCGAGCCGCAGCCACGGATATGCGAGACGCCCCGCCTCAGCGTGCGCATCCTTCTCGTCGCGCAAGCTGATGAAGATGGCGGGGTCGTTGTGCTCGCGGATGCGCTGGTAGCTGCGCGCCACGGTTTGTGCCGGGGTCATGGTCCCGGCGCGGTGTGCGGCAACGATCGCGGCGACAGTTTCAGTCACGTGGTTGGCCTCGTCTCTGGCGCGGCAGGGCATCGGGTGCCCGCCGCGAGGGAATTGCAGCCTGATCGAAGCAAGCAATGTGCCATTGTGTACAATTTCCTCGCGCTCGCGACACGACGATTTATTGCACAATATCAGTCGTTTGAAATGCGCGCTGGTGGCTGACGCAAGCCGGCTTGAGAGTGCGAATGCCTAATTTAAGAGCAAGCGTGACCAAGCCGGAATGCGACCGTGGATCAGGTGAAGCAGGCGAGGATCTGCAGCAACCGCTCGCGGTTTTCCTTGCCGATCTTCTCGGCCACATGTCGCTCGTGCTCGGCGGCAAGCCGCTTGAATTGCGCCAGCGCGGTCCTGCCGCGCGCGGTCAGATGCAGCGCGTGGGAGCGGCGGTCGGTGGCGGAGGCGATGCGGCTAACGAAGTCGCGTTCCTCGAGGCTGTCGAGCAGATGCACCAGCCGCGCGCGCTCGATCCCGAGCCGCTTGGCCACCGCCATCTGGCTCAGGCCCGGATTGGCCCCGATCACGGTCATGACCGAATATTGGGTCGGGCGGATATCGACGGTCGCCAGCGTCTTGATGAAGTCCTGGAAGATCCAGAGCTGGAATCGCCGCACCGCGTAGCCGGCGTGGCCGACCAGCGCGTCGAGGCCGATGTCGTCGCCGGCGTCGCCTCTCTGCGACCGGCTATTCGCGGCGCGCGCCTGGGGGCGGCGGATTGCCGCTTGCGTTCCTGCCGCCTTGCGCGACGTCTTTTGCTGGCTTGCCATGACTGTCAGGCTAGCGCGGCCGAGGCTCAAGGAAAAGATTGTTGTTGACGACAACAATTGATGTCCGCAACATTATCGCCAAAGAGCCCGGCCGGGACCGCGCCGCTGCACCATGTTGCAGCGCGATCCCGATGAGACACGGGCGAGGAGGAAACCATGACGATCGCCACCGCCAGCAGTGACAATCCGAACAGCCTGTTCGCTGCGCCCGCGATCGTTGCCGTCAGACGCCACGACGGCAGCATCCTGGTTCGATCCACCACGCCGCTGCAAGACAGCGCGCGCTGCGTCGGCGACTGGCTGGAGCACTGGGCGCGACAGGCGCCGGATCAGATCTTCCTCGGCGAGCGCGCCAATGCCGAGGCGCCCTGGAGCACCGTCAGCTATCGCGACGCGCTCGGCATCGTCCGCCGCGCCGCATCGTGGGTTCTGGCGCAAGGGCTGAGCGCCGAGCGGCCGCTCGTCATCCTCTCCGATAACGGGATCGACCACGCCTTGTTCGCGCTCGCCGCCCAGCATGTCGGCGTGCCTTCGGCCGCGGTCTCGCCGGCCTATTCCTTGATGTCGAAAGACTTCGACAAGCTGAAGGGTATGATCAGCCTGCTCGATCCCGGCGCGATCTATGTCGCGAGCACAAAGCCGTTCGCGGCGGCGCTTGCCGCGATCAAGCCGCTGCATCGCGCGACCATCGTCAGCGGCAATCCCGACGACGCCGACGCGATGCCGTTCCGCGCCATCGCGGCAGCGCTGGAAGGACCAGAGGTCGCCACGGCCTTTGCCGCGGTGACACCGGACACGATCGCAAAGTTCCTGTTCACCTCGGGCTCAACGGGCACGCCGAAAGCCGTCATCAACACCCAGCGGATGCTGACCTCGAGCCAGCAGGCCAAGGCGCAGACCTGGACGTTTCTGGAGCAGTCCAGCGAGGAGCTGGTCATCCTGGACTGGCTGCCCTGGAGCCACACCTTCGGCGCCAACCACAATTTCAATCTGGTGCTGCGCAACGGCGGCACGCTCTATATCGACGGCGGCAAGCCGGCGCCCGGCCTGTTCGCGACCTCGCTCGCCAATCTGCGCAGCGTGGTGCCGACGGTGTATTTCAACGTGCCGCGCGGTTTCGACATGCTGATCGCGGCACTCCGCACCGACGACGAACTGCGCCGCAAATTCTTCGAGGGCACCAGATTCGCCTTCTATGCCGGCGCGGCGCTGCAGCAGAATCTGTGGGACGCGCTGGAGGAATTGTCGCTGCAGACAGTTGGCCGCAAGCTGCCGATGGTGTCGGCCTGGGGTTCGACCGAGACCTCGCCGCTGGCGACCGACTGCCACTTCCTCGCCAAACGCTCCGGCAATATCGGTGTGCCGATCCCAGGCACCGAGCTGAAGCTGGTGCCATCGGGCGACAAGCTCGAGGTCCGCGTGCGCGGGCCCAATGTCACGCCGGGCTATTGGAAGGCGCCCGAGCTGACCCGAGAGGCCTTCGATGACGAAGGCTTTTACAAGATCGGCGACGCCGTCACCTTCGCCGATCCGGCCCGGCCCGATCTCGGCCTGTTCTTCGACGGCCGCGTGGCGGAGGACTTCAAGCTCAATTCCGGCACCTGGGTCAGTGTCGGCACCTTGCGTGTCGCCGGCATCGCGGCGCTGGCGCCGCTTGCGCAAGATATCGTCGTTGCCGGTCATGGCCGTGACGAGGTGCGCTTCCTGGTGTTCCCGAACCTTGCCGCCTGCCGTTCGCTGGCAGGCCTGCCCGAGAACGTCGACCCACGCGAGGTGATCGCCCATCCGGCGATCCGCTCCGCGATCGGGCAGGGGCTGGCACGGCTGAAGGCGCAGGGCGGTCATTCCTCCGGCTATGCTACCCGTACATTGTTGTTGGCCGAGCCCGCCTCGGTCGACGGCGGGGAGATCACCGACAAGGGCTACATCAACCAGCGCGCCGTGCTGACGCGCCGCGCCGCAGCAGTGGCGGTGCTGGAGGACGACGCGTCATCCGAGCCGATCGCCTGCGCCAGCTGAGATTAGCAGGCGGGAGTACGCGCGAGTAAGGAAGGCACTAGCGGAAGGGTTCCCTCCCCCCTTGCGGGGGAGGGTTAGGGAGAGGGGTACCGCACGACGTGCGCTATCCGTATTCGTGGCGCCCCAACGTGCTTTGCAACGGTGATGCACGCGTCGATCATCTCGCCCGGGGCCACCCCTCTCCCCAACCCTCCCCCGCAAGGGGGGAGGGAGCCTGAGCAGCGTGCTCACCTAAGCTGAGGGCAACGTTACAAGTCTCCACTTGCGACCCGACGCCGCGGCGCATCATGGGTTTTTAGTTGCCACGGCAACT
>NZ_VKHP01000305.1 GCF_010811875.1 Bradyrhizobium uaiense | reverse complement strand
TCGCCGCGCGGACCGACAAGGACGCGAAGCCGCCGCACGCCGGCATCAGCATGTTCATCGTGCCGATGGATGCGCCGGGCATCACGACCCGCCCATCCAGCACGATGTATGACGGCACGTTTTCCAATATCTTCTACGACAATGTTCGCATTCCGGCCGAGAATCTGGTCGGCGAGGTCAATGGCGGCTGGAAGGTGCTGACCGGCGCGCTCGCCTTTGAGCGGGGGCTGGTCGGTGGCGGGATCGTCCTGAAGGTCGCGCACGCTTTCGAGCAGCTGCGTTCGCATGTGATGGCAAAGCAAGGTGGTCGGTGCCTCGCCGAAGATCCGATCGTCCGCGACAAGATCGCGGCCTTGGCGTCAGAGATCGAGATCGGCCGTCTCTTGATGATGCATTGTGCCGAGCTTGCTGCCGATGGCGTGACGCCGCCGGAATATGGCGCGATCAGCAAGGTGTTCTCCGGGGAGCTGATGGAACGGTTCGGCGAGGCTGCGCTCGACATTCTCGGGATGCGCGCAACGCTGTCCGAGCAGATGTCGGGTGCGATCGACAACGGCCGCTTCGAGCAAAATCTGCGGCATTCGCTGATGTGGGTCATCAGCATCGGGACCAACGAGATCCAGCGTAGCCTGATCGCGCAACGCGCGCTTGGGTTGCCGAAATAGGAGAGATCGGATGCAGAAGGATGGCGACAGGGCGCCGCTCGCCGGTGTGCGCGTGCTCGATTTCTCCATCATGGTCGCGGGGCCATATTGCGCGCGGCTGCTCGCCGACGTCGGTGCCGAGGTCATCAAGATCGAGCCGCCGGAAGGTGATGACATGCGGCTGCGGACGCCGCTGCGCGAAGGCCACAGCACCTATTTCGGCCAGCTCAATGCCGGCAAACGCAGCCTCGCGCTGGACCTGAAGAATGCAGATGCCATCAAGCTGGTGCATCGCATGGTCGCGGAGGCGGACATTCTCGTCGAGAATTTCCGCCCCGGCGTGATGGATCGGCTCGGCCTTGGCTACGAAACGCTCCGCGAGATCAACCCGCGCCTGATCTATTGCTCGATCTCGGGTTATGGCCAGTCAGGGCCGGCCGCCGAGCGCGCGGCCTATGCCATGATCGTGCATGCCGAGAGTGGCTTCGATCACTCCCTGATGCGTTATGCCGGTGACCGGGAGCGTCCCGCGTCGGGCGCCATTTTTGTCGCCGATATCCTCGGCGGCATCTTCGGTTACTCCGCGATCCAGACCGCGATGGTCCAGCGTACGCGCACCGGAAAGGGACAGCGCGTCGATGTCGCCTTGATGGATTGCATGCTGAACCTTTTGGTCTACGAGCTTCAGGAAGCGCAATTCCCGATTCGCTCGCCGCGTCCGACCTATGGGCCGGTCCGCACACGCGATGGCGATATCCTGATCGCTCCGGTCACGCCGCGCAATTTTGCGGCGCTGTGTGAGGTCACGGGGCAGGCCGAGCTGGCGAACGATCCGCGCTTTGCAACCATTCCGGCGCGCGGCGCCAATTGGACTGCCATGATGCAGGTGATCGAGCAATGGACCGGGCGCCACACCGTCGCCGAATGCATCGCCGCGCTGGACCGCGCCGGCGTTCCCTGCGCCGAGTACCGGACGCCGGGCGCGGCGCTGACCGATGCCCATCTGCGTCAGCGTGGTGTGTTTGAGACGGTCTCGGATGGTGCCGGCGAATTCGTTGGCGTCAATGCGCCATGGCAGATGTCCGGGGCGGATACGCCGATGGGAGGTCAGGTCCCCGGGATCGGCGCGCAGCGGGACGATGTACTGTCCGGAATCCTGGGATTGTCGCCAAACGCAATCGCGGCGCTCGCCGCGGCGGGTACGTTTGGGACGCCGCAGGCTTAGGCGGGCGGGCGCCGACGATCTCAAATATCGGACGGAGCGTCTGGCGGCGGAGCCTTCGCGATCGCGAGCAGGCATTTCAGGAAATGCGCGCGGTCTTCCTTGCGCAGGGGAGCCAGCATGATGTTCTGCAACTCTGCGGCCGCCGGGATGACGGCAAGAAGCGCTTCCTCGCCTTTGGCCGTGATCTGCACCTGGAGCGAGCGGCGGTCGTCCGGATTGTCCTTCTTGGAGCCCAGCCGGCGCGCGACCATCCGCTTCAGCATTTCGCTGAGCGTGTTGCGATCACAACTGATCCGGTCCGCTAATACGGAGGGGGTGAGAGGACCCAGCTGGTACAGCGCCATCAGCACGCCGAACTGCCGTGGCGTGATGTCGCTCTGGCGCGTCATGCTTTGATAGAGCCCGTCGTAGCGCGCCTCCAGCAGCCGCAGCAAAAATCCGACGCCGCCTTCGAGTTGCCAGTCGCGCGCAATATCTGTGGCCGAGCTCGTTTTCATACCCTTGTCGGCTGCCATGCCGTCGTTGGACTCCGATTTGCGAATTCGCGTTAGCCGTTATCAGCTTGGCCTGACGTCCTCAACCCTGCGGTGAACCGCCCCGGGGTCTGTTCCCCCGATGATGCAATGGGCCTTCGGCTCTTGTCAGCCATCGACCAATATAGTACGTATACGTATCAAGTGCGATGCGAAAGACGTCGTGCAGGGAGGTTGAACTTGGACCTGCGTGAGCTGCTGTCGATTCCCTATCTGCTTGAGGCCGAGGCGGTCGAAACCGAGCCGGGGCAGTGGCGGGTTCGTCTTGCCTATCCGGAGCTTCCGGGGTGCACGGCGGAAGCCGCTGTCGTTGAGGAGGCTCTACGGGAACTCGAGCGACGCCGCATCGAATTGATCGTCGGCCTCGTGGAGGAGGGCAAGCAGCCTCCCATTCCGCGCCAGCCGCTCGCCGCATCCGATCCGCTTTGGACCGCACAAGACCTCGGACTGTCCGACCGTGTCGCCGCGCTTCTCGGCGATGCGGCGGATCCGACCAACCGCAATTGAAGGAGGCAAACCCATGCTGTCACGCGAAGACAATGAACGCCTGGTGAGGGTCGGCAAGGGCACGCCGCTCGGCGACATGTTTCGACTTTACTGGATTCCCTTCCTGCCGTCGGCGGACCTCGCCAAGGACGGACAGCCGAAGCGGATCCGGCTGCTCGGCGAGGATCTGGTCGCCTTCCGCGACAGCGACGGCCGGATCGGATTGGTCGATCAGGCCTGCCCGCATCGCGGCGCGCCGTTGATCTTCGCGAGAAACGAGGATTGCGGGCTGCGCTGCGTCTATCACGGCTGGAAATTCGACGTCACCGGCGCGGTGACGGATATGCCGGCAGAGCCGGCGCGCAGCCGCCTCAAGGAGCGGGTGCGGATCAAGGCCTACCCCTGCAAGGAACGCAACGGGATGATCTGGACCTATATGGGGCCCGACCAGGCCGCGCTTCCGCCACTGCCGAACCTGGAATGGAATCTGGTGCCGGCGGAGCAGGTGCACATCTCGGTCCGGGTCCAGGAGTGCAACTGGTTGCAGGCGGTCGAGGGCGAGATCGACTCGGCGCACGCGCCGCTGCTTCACGGGCGGCTGGACGCGCAGGGCACCACGAGCGCCTGGATCCAGAAGCGCGATCTCCGGCCGACTTTCGAATGCATCAAGCAGGACTTCGGCATGAGCATCGCCGCGCGGCGCAATTACGATGCCAACACGCTGTACTGGCGCGTCAACCAGTTCCTGCTGCCGTTCTATACGCTGGTGCCTCCGCTGTCGCCGTTCCCGGATCTGAGCGGGCACGCCTGGGTGCCGATCGATGACGAGAACACGCTCTGCATCATGTTCTCCTATCATCCGTCCGAGCCGCTGCTGGAGAAAACGCGGCAGGTGTTCGCCGAAGGACATAAGGGCCGCGAGAGCGGACATGCCAGCCGCCACGCGCTCGTGCAGCACCCGCCGACGGTCCCGTATGCAGGCTACTGGACCAAATACAATCCGCAGAATGGCTTTCAGTTCGACTATGAGGCGCAGCGGACGACCTGGTTCTCGGGCTTGCCGGGCCTCTGGGTGCAGGACGGCGCCTGCCAGAGCGGTGTCGCGCCGATCTTCGATCGCACCAGGGAGACGCTCTGTTCGAGCGACACCGGCATCGCGATGACGCGGCGCTTCATTCTTGAGGCGCTCGGCGCCTATCGCGATCACGCGATCAAGCCCAAGGGTGTTCTGGATCCCGACGTGTTCATGGTGCGGGCGGTATCGCTGCGGCTGCCGCCGGAGGATTCCTGGGTCGATGTCGGCGCGCCGTTCATGCGGGCGAAACTTGGTGCCGATTTCGGCTACGAGCTGTGAGCGCATCCCGCCATGACTGAGATGACGCAGGACGTGCTGGTCAAGCGCATCGGCTACGAGGCCGAGCGGATCAATTCCTACGAGCTGATCGCGCGGAGGAGAGGCGGCGAGCTGACGCCATTCACGGCCGGCAGCCATATCGACCTGCATCTGCCGAATGGCATGCTCCGCTGCTACTCGCTGGTCAACGATCCGCGCGAGCGGCACCGCTATGTGATCGCAGTTAACAGGGATGCCGAAAGCCGGGGCGGCTCCAGCTTCGTCCACGACACCATCAGGGTCGGAGACGTCATCACGATCTCCGGGCCACGCAACAATTTCGCGCTTCACGAACAGGCTGAGCATTCGGTCCTGATCGCCGGGGGCATCGGCATCACGCCGCTGTTGTCCATGATCCGACGTCTCGATGCACTGGGGCGTCGCTGGGACCTGTTCTACGCCGCGAGGACCCGCGCCGCCGCCGCATTCCTCGACGAGCTCGGCACAGTCCGGTCCGATCATTCGCGGATACATTTCGATTTCGACGACGAGCGATCGGGGCGGCTCTTCGACCTGCCGGCAATTGTCGGAAACGCGCCGGCCCACGCGCATCTGTATTGCTGCGGTCCGGTGCCCATGCTCGCTGCATTCGATGCCGCGACGGCCGACCGGCCGGCCGATCGCGTGCATGTCGAATATTTCCAGGCGCGGGAAGCGCCTGCTACCGGGGGCGGTTTCGATGTCAGGCTCGCGCGAAGCAACCGCACGATCGCAGTCGAGCCCGGCAAGACCATCCTCGATGCGCTGCTGGATGCCGGCATCACCGCGAACCATGCCTGCACCGAAGGGGTCTGCGGCACCTGCGAGACGCGCGTGCTCGATGGCATACCCGATCATCGCGACCAGTTTCTGAGCGAGGAGGAGCAGGCGGCGAACAAGAGCATCATGATCTGCTGCTCGGGCGCAAAGTCCCGCACGCTCGTGCTCGATCTCTAGAACAGCGGCACAACAAGGGTGGAAACGATGAGACATCTATCGCGCATTGCCGGAATAACCCTCCTGGCTATTTGGGCCAGTTCGCCTGCTTCGGCGGACGCTGCGCGGTCCCTGAAGATCGGCGTGCTCAATGACGCGTCCGGCCCTTATTCTGACAATGCCGGCGAAGGATCGGTGACGGCGGCCAGAATGGCCGCCGAGGACTTCGTGCGGCTGCATCCGGACTTCAAGGTCGAGATCGTGTCGGCCGACCACCAGAACAAGGCTGACGTCGGTGCCGCCATCGCGCGCCGCTGGATCGATCAGGAGAAGGTCGATGCGGTCGCCGATGTGCCGAACTCGGCCGTCGGGCTCGCCGTCAACGAGGTCGTCCGCGGCACCAAGGCGGCGCTGATCGCATCGAGCGCCGCGTCCTCGGACCTGACCGGGAAATACTGCTCGCCGAACACGATCCAATGGACCTTCGACAGCTGGGCGGCCTCGCACACCATCGGTGCCTATCTCGTGCGTCACGGCGGCAAGAAATGGTACTTCATTGCGACCGACAATGCGCTCGGCAAGTCGATGGTGCGCGACGGGACGGCCTTGATCGGTGCCGGTGGCGGGACCGTTCTCGGATCGGTCAATGTGCCGATCAACAATGCGGACTATGCCTCGTTCATCCTGCAGGCCGACAGCTCGGGTGCCGATGTGATCGCGTTCGCGACCGCCGGCGGTGACACCGTCAGCCTGATCAAGCAATCCGCCGAGTTCGGGCTGAAGCAGAGTGGGCGCACCTTCGCGGCGCTGCTGACCACCACCAACGACGTCGAGTCAAGCGGGCTTGCGGTCGGGGAGGGGCTGATCATCACCCAGCCGTTCTACTGGGACCTCAATGAGGCCAGCCGCGCCTGGTCGGCCAAGTTCAGCGAGCGGCAGCATGGGCAGTCGCCGACCGCGTTCCACGCCGGTGTCTATTCCTCGGTGCTTGCCTATCTGAATGCGGCGCTGGCGGCAGGAACGAGTGACGCGCCGGCCGTGATCCGGAAGTTGAAGGAGACCCCGATCGACGACGCTTTGTTCGGGCCGGTCGTGGTGCGCGCCGACGGTCGCGCCATTCACAACATGTACATCTTCAAAGTGAAGAGCCGAGGTGCCTCGAAGACCAAGTGGGACCTGCTGGAGCAGGTCGGCGTGCTGTCCGGGCCGGAGGCGTTTCGGCCGCTCGAGCAGGGCGGGTGCTCGCTCGTCGAGCCGAAAAGCAATTGATGACGGTGGCTGCGCCCTCGGATCAACACACTCAAACGGACGGATATCCCGATGCTGGAACAGCTTGAAGCCGACTTCCCCGAGCACACGCCTCGTCCCGCTGGAGCCCGGAAAGCTCTCGAGGGAATCCGCGTGATCGATTTCTCGCACTTCATCGCGGGACCGTTTGCGACCATGATCCTCGCCGATTTGGGCGCCGAAGTGATCAAGATCGAAGCCCCGGGCCGCGGGGACGATTTGCGCCGCTATCCCCCGGTACATCCCGATCTCAGGCACGGCGCGCCGTTCCTCTGGACCAACCGCAACAAGCGCAGCGTTGCTCTCGATCTCAAGTCCACTGAGGGGCTGAAGCTCGCGCGTGAGCTGATCGCGACGGCGGACGTCGTTGTCGAGAACTTTTCGGCGAGTGTGATGGCACGGCTGGGGCTCGACTACGAGAGCTGCCGCAAGATCAAACCCGAGATCATCTATTGCTCGGTGTCGGCCTATGGCCGCGATGGAGCGTTTTCGGATCGGTTGGGATTCGATCCGATCGCGCAGGTCGAAAGCGGCTTCGTGTCGATGAACGGCTATGCCGACCGGGAGGGCGTACGCGCCTTGTCTCCGGTGATGGATATCAGTACCGCGATGATGGCCAGCAATGCGATCCTTGGTGCATTGTTCGCGCGCGAGCGCAGCGGGCAGGGCCAGGCCATCGAGGTGTCGTTGTTCGAGAATGCCGTACTGATGACCGGCTACGCGACCATGCAGTCGCTCTTCAATGATGCGGATCCAAAGCGAAGCGGCAACACGAGCCCAGACACCTGTCCGTCGGGCGTGTTCCTGGCGAGCGATCGCACTTTCTATATCAACTGCGGCAACGACAAGATCTTCCAACGCTTGATGGCGCAGGTTCTCGATCGCGAGGATCTCGCGGCGGCCGAGATCTATGCAACCGGCCCCGATCGAATCCGCAGGCGCGACGAATTGTTCGCAATTCTCGGCGATGCCTTTGGCCGCCGGCCTTGGTCGTACTGGCAGTCGCGGATGCGGGCCGCCGGAGTGCCCTGTGGCCAGGTGCGCACCGTTGGCGAGGCGATCCGCTCTCCGGAGGCAAGGGAGCGCGGGATCGTCACCCGGATCCCGCATGAGAAGGTCGGGTGGGTGCCGAATGTGAATCTGCCGATCCGCTATTTGCGGACGCCGATCGTCGATCCCGTTGCGGCACCGGCGGTTGGGCAGCACACCGAAAACGTGCTGCGCGAGCTGCTCGGCTACGACGAAGCGGAGATCGCGCACCTTGCCGAAGGCGGGGCCTTCGGCAGCGAACGCTCGCGACAGGATGCCAAGCCGTGACGGTACGCGGTCGAGACGCACGGACGTTGAGAGGCCGTGTGGCTGTCATCGGGATCGGTGAAACGGAATACTATCGGCACGGCGCCTCGCCCGATCCGGAATTCAAGCTCGCGCTGAAGGCCATTCTGGCGGCATGCGAGGATGCCGGGCTCGATCCGCGCGAGATCGATGGCTTCTCCTCCTACAGCGACGATCGCAGCGAGGCGTCAAGGTTGGCTGCGGCGCTAGGTACGCATCGATTGCGCTCCGCCACCATGCAATGGGGCGGAGGCGGCGGCGGTTGCTGCGCCGCGGTTGCCAACGCGGCGGCCTCGATCGTCGCCGGCCTCGCCGATTGCGTCGTGGTGTTCCGCTCATTGGCGCAGGGCCAATATGGCCGCTTTGGACAGGCGGCCGGTATCCACACCGTTTCGGGCGAGCGGTCATATCTGATGCCTTACGGCGTGCTGGCGCCGCCGCAGCGCTTTGCCATGCGCGTGCAGCGCTACATGCACGAGCACGGCGTGCGGCAGGAGGCGCTACGCGCGATTGCACTCGCTTCCTATCATCATGCCCAGGCCAACCCGCGTGCCGTGATGCACGGCAAGCCGCTGGACGCCGGAAAGTACGATGCCTCGCGCTGGATCGTGGAGCCCTTCCATCTCTACGACTGCTGCATGGAGAACGATGGAGCGGCCGCGCTGCTGCTCGTATCGGCCGAGCGCGCCAATGACTTCAGGCGCAAGCCGGCCTATGTGCTCGGTGCCGCCTTCGGATCGGGACATCGCGCGGCGGCCACGGCACACAACGCGCCGCTCTATGCGACTGCGAGCTTCGATACCGTGGCATCGGATCTCTATCGCATGGCCGGAGCAGGGCCCTTGGATGTGGGCGTGGTCCAGGCGTATGAGAACTTCACTGGCGGCGTCGTGATGGCATTGGCGGAGCACGGCTTCTTCAGGCCCGACGAGGCCAACGACTTTCTCACCTTCGACAATCTGATCGCGCCGACCGGGAGGCTCCCGCTCAACACCAGCGGCGGCAACCTTGCCGAATGCTACATGCACGGCCTTGAGCTGGTGTTGGAAGCGGTCCGTCAGGTACGTGGAACGTCGACGAGCCAGGTTCGACGAAACGATGTGGCGTTGGTGATCGGCGGTCCTATGGTGACGCCGGCCAGCAACCTCATTCTGGGTTCGGAGGCGACGTTATGAGCGGACCCGCGCACTATCTCCCTGCCGGATTGCCCATTCCGGTCGGCGAGCCGGACGGCCTCTCGACACCTTATTGGCTGGGGCTGCGCGAATGCCGTCTGCTGGTGCAACGCTGCGATCGCTGCCGTTGCTGGCAGTTCGGCCCCGAATGGATTTGCCACAATTGTCGTTCCTTTGATCTCACGTGGACCGACGTCGAGCCGACCGGCCGCATCTATAGTTGGGAGCGCGTGTGGCATCCATCGCATGCGGCGCTGAAGCAGCACGGCCCATACGTCGCGCTGCTCGTCGAGTTGCCACACGCCGGTGGCGTGCGCATGGTGGGTAATCTGCTGGGTGATCCCCGCCAGACCGTGGCCATCGGAGCTGAGGTTGAAGGGGTCTTCGAGCATCATCTTGAGTCCGACCCAATCTTTTCGTTGCTGCAATGGCGACTGAAGCGAGGTCCTGACGGGGCGGGCGCCTAGATCATCGAATCCCAGACAGGTGTATCATCCCGAATGACGGAAGCGTCGTGACGGGTAGAATGGGTTTCCGCAGTGACTACGGTTGTGATGAGCGCTCGCGCTCTTCGGTAAACTCCACTAGCGGCAGCGTCAAATCAGCAATGCTCAACGCAATGTGCGAGATGCAGCAGAACTCCTATTGCATTCCAGAGCACACGAAGCGCTGCGCATGAACTGGCGGCAATTGTTGATCGCGCGCGACGCAAGTTGAAGCAGTTGAGCGATCACGCGTACGCTTGATGAGGTAAGGCCTGCGCGCAATCTTGATTGTCATTCGCGCAAATCTCGCTCGAGCCATTTCGATCCAAGGGTGTTTTATTACAACTTGAAACGATAGGTGTTGTGGGGTCGTAGCAACTGTGCAATGCTGACGACGCTTACCCGAAATATTTGTGGTCCATCGACCGAAATGCGCAGTGCCGCGAGCTCCTTTTTCCAGGAGCGTCCGCGAGGAG
>NZ_VKHP01000304.1 GCF_010811875.1 Bradyrhizobium uaiense | reverse complement strand
GCCATCCGCTCCCACGCCGCGTCGCTCAATACCAAACGGTCCATCACACCCAAGGCGGCCTCCCCAAAAGCAGCCTTGAATCTGATTTGCTCCTAAAAGGGAATCCTTAGAGTCCACACCACCTAGAGCTTGCTCATCACAGCCTATCATAGGCTGCACAAACTCGGTGCCCTTCCTGCAAGCCGGCCAGCGGGAATCGCAACAGGAATGCCGAGCCGGCGCAGCACTTCCCGCAGTTGGTCGGCCGTCCTGCCCCGGGCAGGCATCTTGATCTTCTGTGCTTCCAGGTAGGCCGATGCCAACAGTTCAAGCGCGGCCTGGCTGAGGATGATCCCGCTATCGATGCCCGATCCGTCCCCGCCTGCATTCCTGCAGCAAGGCGATCGACGCGCCCCCTCACCTCTTGCGGGACCGTGACGACGTCGAGCAGGCGCCTGGTCAGATACCTCCTTCTCTCGAGCTTAAAGCCAACCCCGATACCTTCACATTGACCGCTACCCGCACCGGCAAGCTCAAGGCGCTCAATCTCGAGACGGCCTTCGCGACAGGGGTTAAATTGATCCGGGCTGCCAGGGCTACGGGCGATGCTCTGGATCACCCTCAAGCTCCACGCGCCGTTGCCCGCGCGATCGTCGCCGCCACGTTGCAGATCTCTATCGAGCAAGGTATTCCGCCGCCGAGTTTGGCCCAGCTCGACGAGCTTGCGGACGAAACCGAACACGTTCTGCGCCGAGCCCAGGGATCAGCTTGGCCCTTTCAGTTGAGAGTCAACGGCGTCCTCAATGTCGAGCCAATTGTCGGCCGAGGCTCGTCAGCTTCTCGAAAGCTAGCGCCCCTAGTATGAGATCTCGGGGCAACTGACCAGCGCAAGGCCTTCGAAGCGGCTCTTGGCTCGGCCGCAGTGCAGATTGCAGGGGCATTTGTCAGATTTCGACAGGCTGTTGTTTTCGAGCTCGACGATCAGCTTCTCAACTTGAACCCCCTGCGGTCGGTACGCCAGATCCGAGCTGAGCTCGGAGGTTGCCAAACCTCGATCATCTTGAGCGAGAGTAGTGTGGATCAGAACAATTCGATCGACCGATGGAACCAGGCACTCCAAATGCGGCATTGACCATCTAGATGGGAAGCTTCGCGGCCGAGCGAGGTCATGTCATGACCCAAGAACCGAACCTATCCGCCCTTACTGAAACCTATCCGCCCTTACTGATCCGGGCGCGGCATTGATGCTTGTGCGCATTCGACGAAACGGGACAGCAATTTCACCACCATAGCGAACACATTGTCGCCTGAACCGGAGATGGACTTTGATGAATATTAGCGGACGTTGGCCGTCGGGCGCTTCCCAACCTTCAGCCGACGGGACTGAGGACACGGACGGGATTCGCACTGAATTGGGCGATGCCGGCGGAGAAGGAAGCCCATCGTTCGGCTCTGTCTTGCAGCGTATCTCTTCTGATTCTCAACAGTCTGGTAAACCAAATCGGGAAGCAAGCTCCTCACGTTCTGGCGCTGAACCTTGGCGAAGGGATCGAGCATCCGGAAGTTCGCAAGCACGTGCGCCCCGCCCTCGTCGCGAATTCCGGCAGCCTGAAACAGGAACGCAGAGTATCGAAGATAGCTTTCATGAACCGGGCGATAGATCTTATCGTGAGGCGCTAGATCGAGGGTCAAGCTTCCCACGTTCTCGCCGTGAACCCCGGCGTACCGATCAAGCACAAGGGAACTCGCAACTGGATGCGTCGCCACCACATGGGCAATTCGTACCCGATCTCCGGGTTGGGTCAGGAAGGTCGCGTGGCGGTGAAGTCGCTGCTGTGAGCGTGCAGGGGCAGCCCTATCGATCTGATCGTGATGCGCCAAATCGGCGAACAACCTCGGAGCGTTTTGGCAGCGAACATTTGCAGGACGATCGAGCAGCCGGGTCGTCGCAAACGGACGCGTTCTTGCGCGATAGCCAAGCCAGATCCACCCTCGGTGGCGGCCTCGGAAAGCGACGCCTCGACGAGGTGGCCGGCTCTAGCGTGCACGGTGCAACCTCGGAGCGACATAGACGCGCAGAGCTTGAAGAGCCGAGGTTTCGTACGGCGGTAGAAACGATTGACCGCGCATGTCGCGCCCACGACCTCTGTACATTTTCGACCGCTGTGGTGAACCATACAAAACAGGGACATCCTAAGCAGCTGAGGATGCCAGAACTGACAACCTTCCTGCAAAAGGCTGCGACCCATTTCAAGGATGTCTTCGTGCCGCGCTGGGAGGACGATGTTCGCCGCGGGAACTCTTGGGGCTACGCGACGACGTGCAACGCCGTAAGCCAGCCGGCTGGAGGTCAAGCAGGTCTGCGAGCCTGCCAGGCCATGGCAGGACAGGTATCGCGGCTTGATCGGCGGCTGATGAAGAAAGTCGAGCCGAAAGCGCTTTCGCTTCTGGCGTTGTCGTTCGGTCGTCACCCCGATTCGACGACCTGCCGCGACGCAACGAAGAAAATCGCCAGATTCTGTCGCGACGAAAACTGGGTACTTCACGAGCTGAACAGTCAAAATCTGTCATTACTGGTAAATGGGTTCAGCAAGTGGCCGAAAGAGGTGGACTGTCGCGACGGCATCGTTGCGGCTGCCAGAGAGGTCGACGGCCGCGACCGGCTCTCTGACTTTAGTCCGCAGTGCTTGTCGAACCTGGTAAACGGGTTCAGCAAGTGGCCGGAAGAGACGACCTGTGGCCAAGCCACAGCCGCGATAGCCAATGAGATCCTGGGTGTCGACCGCCTCTACGGCTTTAATAACCAGGGGTTGGCGAACCTGGCGAACGCCTTCAGCAAGTGGTCGGACGAGACGGCCTGTAGCCAAGCCACGGTCGCGATAGCCAATGAGGTCCTGGGCCCCGCCCGGCGTGCCGACCGCCTTTCAGGTTTTAATAGCCAGGGCTTGGCGAGCCTCGTGAACGCTTTCAGCAAGCGGTCGGACGAGACGGCCTGCAGCCGAGCCACGGCCGCAATCGCCCGTCAGGTCTGCGATAACGAACGGCTCTCAGCGTATAGTGCGCAGGAGCTGGCGAACCTGGTGAACGGCTTCAGCAAGTGGCCGGACAGTCCGACCTGTGGCCGAGCCGCAGTCGCGATGGCCAATGAGATCATTGGCTCCGATCGACGTTCCGACCGGCTCTCAACCTTCAACCACCAGGAGCTTGCGAACCTAGTGAACGGCTTCAGCAAGTGGCCGGGCGCGACGACCTGTGGCCAAGTCACCGCCGCCGTTGCCAGTGAGATCCTTCGCCGCCGCGCCGATTACAAGGACCGTTTCTCTGGTTTTTCGCCGCAGGAGTTGGCGAATCTGGCGAACGGCTTCAGCAAGTGGCCGGACAATCCGAACTGTGGCCGAGCCGCAGCCGCGATCGCCGATGAAGTCGATCGGAGCGGTCGGCTCTCTCAGTTTACTCCGCAGCAGTTAGCGAACCTGGTAAATGCCTTCAGCAAGTGGCCGGGTGCGACGACCTGTGGCCAAGCTACCGCCACCATTGCCAGTGAGATTCTCCGCCGCCGCGCCGATCACAACGACCGTGGTTTTACGCCGCAGGAGCTGGCGAACCTGGTGAACGGCTTCAGCAAGTGGCAGGACAATTCGACCTGTTGCCGAGCCGCAGTTGCGATCGCTGATGAAGTCGGCGGGAGCGGCCGACTCTCTCAGTTTACGCCGCAACACCTGTCGAATCTGGTGAGCGGCTTCAGCAAGTGGCCGGACAATCCGACCTTTGGACAGGCCACAGCCGCGATCGCCAATGAGATCCTTGGCCCCGATCGGCTCTCAAGGTTAAATAACCAGGACCTCGCACGATTGGTGGCCGCCTTCAGCAAGTGGCCGGACGATCCGACTTGTGGCCAAGCCACAGTCGCGGTCGCCGGTAAGATCTGCGGCGATAACCGGCTCGCCGGCTTCAACAAGCAGGACTTGGCGAACCTGGTGAACGCTTTCAGCAAGTGGCCCGCCGAGACGGCCTGTGGCCAAGCCACGGTCGCGATCGCCAGTGAGATTCTCGGCTCCGACCGGCTCTCGCACTTTAATAACCAGGAGCTGGCGAACCTGGTGAACGCTTTCAGCAAGTGGTCCAAAGAAGGGGATTGTCGGGAAGCCACGGTCGCGATAGCCAATGAGATCCTTGACTCCGCCCGGGCCGGCCGGCTCTCAAGTTTCAATAGCCAGGAACTGGCGAACCTGCTGAATGGTTTCAGCAAGTGGCCGGAAGAGCCTGCGTGCTACCAGGCCGTAGTGCACATCGCGCGCGGTCTCGGTGGGGGAGATCGACAATTCGGCGTGTTCACGATGCCTGAGCTCAGCATGATCGCCAACGCTCTGGGGCGAGGTGTCATGAAGGCAGACGAGAGCGGAGAGATTGCCGAAGGCACTCCGCTGCGGGATCGGCTGCATCAGCTCGCCCATTACTTTCACTATGCCAATGATCGGCTGGAGCGGACGGATGTTCTGAACATCACCACCATTTTCAAGGTGCTGGCCAAGGCCCAGCTGTTCGACGACCTCGGTTTGCTTGCACCGTCAGGGCTAAATCGGCTCACCGAGTTACACCGCCTTCCTGGTTTCGCCGCCGAGAACAATCTCGAAACCATGGGCAATCTCTGTGCCGCTCTGCTGCCGCTGGCGCGCAGCCCGCGCAAGCAACTGCGCTGGCACCGCAGGCAAGCCCTGAACTTGCTGAACGACATCCAACCAGTTGTGGAGCACAAGATCGAGGCACACCTCAAGGCAAGCAAGGCTGGGCGGACCCGCGGACCATTCGCGAGCCGCTGCCCGGCCTTGTCAGTCTATCAAGTCCTGAAAGCCCGTGGGGTCCTGGAGAATTTTTTCCGGCGACCATATCTCGAGGGCAAGAGGCGCGATTTGCAGGTGAGGCAGCAGGAGCTGCAGCGCGGGACCAAGGAAATTCTGGCCAGCACGCGCACCCTCATCGCAAACGACCTTTCCAATATGAGCTGGAATCTGATCGCGCAGATCGAGGCCGAAAGTCCAGTTGATGCGCTGGATGCGTTCATGGCGCAGGATGCGGCCACGATCCGAGCTCAACATCCTGCCTCCGTCTTCGACGTCCATCAGGTGTTGCGATCCATGGATCACGAGCCGAGACCGCCGCAGGGTCAAGCAGGACTGATGCAGTTACCCGTCGTGGACATGCAAGGGCGGCGAATGGCTACCGAGCCCGAGACGCGATATTCGATTTTTCATCGCCTGACCTCGGGGGCCGTGCCAGTGGTCGCGGTGCAACTACCGGGAAAGCCGAGCGCCTTCATGTTGGCGCGTACGCTCGCCGTCAATGGTGTGCCATACCGCATGGACCTGTTCGGCGGAAGCAAGTTAAAGGCGCCGAGACCGACGGTGGCGGAGATCGCCGTCCGCGCTCCCGGCGAGCAGCCGACGACTTCCGGCGGCAAGCTATTGGCCATTCCGTATGCCGACACCGCGCCGGGCACGGACTTCGAGCAGCTCTTGCGGGCCTGGGCCCCCTTCAAAGAGGCTTACTACTACATCCAGCGCAGGGGCTTTGCGGCGCCTCCGGCGATCAAAGGGCTCGGTCCTCACGACTACGCGCTGGAGGGCACCTTCAGCTTGCTGCTTGCGCCGGACCGGCCTGGCAGCGATGAGCATCCTTTCAAACTGACCGGGCCGGAAGGCCCGATTGCCTTGCGGCCGCATGATGGCTGCGGCTTCATCAAGGCCTCGTTGGCAGAGCACATGCCAGCTGTTCTCCGGGCTTGCCACCAGGAAGGTCCAGATCGGATGCTTGCCTATGGTGAGGGAAGGAGATCGTCCGTGCCGGCCACGGCGCTGCAACATTATCCGCGCAGCGAGCAGGTGGCGGACGAGGCGCGCGAGAGGACCAGGACCTGGCTTGAGAGCAAGCAAGAGCAAAAGCTGACGTCCGAAGAACTGTTTCGCACCGTGACGGCCGGACACATTGACGGTCCCGGCGCAGTCACCGTCCCGTCCGGTGATGAATGCCTCCATGTGACGACACTCAAGAGCGACACGTTGTCTGGTGGCGTGCTGATCGGGCGAGCCCCCTATGACAAGCCGAACCTGCGCCCATTTGCCGCCGAGCGCGTCAAATCGGCACGCGACGGCGATCCGACCGCCACGTTTCTCGATAGCTGCGTGGCCATCCAGTACAGCTTTAATGTCGCACAAAAGTCAGGAGAGAAGCTAGCGGCCGAGGATCCCAGCCTCTTTGCCAAAGGCATTCTGATCGTGGTGCCGGATAACATGTGGCCGACCAACTACGCCGACCGTGGACTGGTGATGTCTGCCGAGGACGTCAAGTGCCATTCGGGCTGGACCAACAGCAAGGACCGCGTAAAGGCGGACACGCTGGTGGACTGCGTCGGCATCTTGCAGGCGACCGAGGTGTTCGCTGCGGGGTCGTTGGTCGCCGTCCCGCCCGCCGAACAGAAGAAGCTCGACGGTGATTTCGATGGGGATACCGTCGCTATCGTCGGCGACCGGCCGCAGCTTTATGAGCATGTACGCGAGTTCGATCAAAAGGAGCAGGCTCGCGGACTTCGCTCGCTCAAGCCGCCAAAGTCGCATACCCCAGCGATCGAGGAGGATCGTTACCAATTCAGTCGTGCCCGCCAGATCCTCGCCGCCACGCTAGGTGTCTTGGGGACTTATAGCACCCTGCAGCGAGCCTTTCTGGCTCAATCCGATCAGGCGCGGCGCTGGTTTGCCGAGCGGGCGATCTTTGGCATCTACGAGGGCGTTCACCACGAGCTCAGGCGAGATATCCGTGACCTATTGAACCAGGAGCGGGTGAGCGGCCAGGATATTCAAGACATGCTCGAGAGGGCGAGCGGTGATAGACAGACCGCGGACCATCCGCTCGCCCGTGAGGTGGCCGAGTTGCTCGTTGCTGACCTTGAGGCGTGGGCAGCGATGACGGATGAGCAGGTCCTGCCCGAAACAGTCGAAAGCGGGAGCGACGCAAATCCGATCTTGAGCGGACAGCTGTGCGAGCTTTTCCCGGACCTGGCGGAACACTATTCGGCCGCTTCTCAGCCACGCGACCGCATCGAGGCATTGCTCGACCATTATCCCGCGCGCATCGATCCCCGACCAGATGGGTACAATCCGGACGATCTGATCCAAAGCGCAAACAACCTCCTGAGTCTTGGCATCAAGGTCGGCACCGACGCCTACAAGTCCGACACGGGTGCCCGCCTCTTTCTGAAGAAAAGCGGTGAGCTCCAGCGCCTCCTGCAACAGACGCCGGGCCTCACGTCCGTACCCTACCTCAAGAGCATCGCGGCGCCTCTCAACCAGGGGAAGTTCGATGTCGATGCGACCCTTGAGGATCTGAAGGACAATCCGACGCTGGCGGCTTCAATCATGGAAACCTCGATCAAGCTTGCCGTGGAGAACCGCATTCTGCCCGAACCTTATCGGCGGCAGCCCACAGCTGGGGATTCCGCCATGAAGGTCACGCTGACCCGCGAGGAGGCTGTGGAGCGCGCCAAGATTGAAGCGTCTCGCGCTAAAAGCGAAGAGCAGGAAATCACCACAACGACACTCAACGTCGTCGATTCTCTCAGGCTAGCGGATATCGAGATAAAGTTGCCCCATTTCGATCGTCGCTTGAGATCGAATGGATCGATGACAGACCAGCTCACCGGGATGACCGCTAGCTCCGGCGGCGACTCGCAGCTGATCAGCAATGCCGTACGTCATGTGTTTGAAGTCCCCGACAAGGATTTTGCGCGCGCCGTCAAGAAGGCCATTCTGGCCTTTTGCGGGCAAGGCTACTCCGAGATCAGCACCACCAACTGGTTCAGGATGCGCAATCCGGCCTTTGTCGGTGTCAAGACTGTGCTCGCCACTCAGGGCGACTACCGCTTCGAGGTAGAATTCCATACTCGGGAGAGCTACAAGGCCAAGCTTGCCAATCACGACACCTATAAGGAGTTGCAGCGGGCGAGCAGCGGCGACGCACTGGATGAAAAGGCCGAAAGACTCCTGCAGCGCCTGCGTGAGGTTTGCAAGGAGGTCGCAATCCCCGACGGCGCCCAAGACATCCGCCACTGGGCGATCGAAGCGAATATCGGACGTGGCGCCAGCGCAGTCTTCGGATTGCGCGCTGCAGAACAACCAAGAAGGCCGGAGAGGTCAGCCATCGCAGGAGACATTTTCGCAGCCCTCGGCGCACGGCCGATCGTGCTCGTCGGACTTCCAGCCGCCGGCAAATCCACAATCGGCTCGGCACTCGCGCGCCGACTGGGATTGCCTTTCATCGACTCCGACAAACAGATTGAGAAGGCAACCGGCATATCGAAATCGGAGATCATCGCGACCAACGGCGAGCCGTGGTTCACGGAGCGAGAGGCGGAGGTGATCGCGCAATCGCTTGAGAAAGGGCCCGCGGTGCTTGCGATCGGTGGCGACTCGTTCATGCGTAACGAGACCAGAGACCTCGTCGGCGACAAAGCGGTTTCGATCTGGCTGCAGACCGACGAGACCGAGATTCGGAAGCGCCTTTCAAAGGACAAGAGCCGTCCATCGCTGCTGACCGATAACCCGCAAAAGACCTTCAAGGAAATGCTCGAGAAGCACACGTTGTATTATCGCCAAGCTGATATCACCCTCGTTCCGCCCCACAAGAGGAACAACAACAAGAATGCGGATGCATGCGTGCAGGTGCTGCACACCTATCTTTGCGGTGACCGCGCAGCGGTGCGCGGCAGTGACGCCACGTCAGGGTTAATCAAGGCGGAGGAATGACAAGCTTGGCCTGGGATTGGGCGTTGGTACGTCGGACGATCAGGACGTTACGCTTTTTCCGGCGTGGATCAGTTGATTGCCGATCGAATTGGCGATGCCGACATTACCACGATCTCACAGCTGGCATGGTGCGATCCGATACAGCTTTTGATACGGTCAAACCTCGCGGTTGACTATGTCGTCGACATCGTAAGCTAAGCCCCGGCCTGGGTTACCTGACCGACAAGCTTCCGATGTTAAGAGCTCTCGGGTTGCGGGGCGCATTCGAGATGAATGTTCTAGCGAAGGACCTTGCCGGAACTGATGAGGAGATGCGGAAGAAGGAAGCCATACTACCAGTTGCGGCCACGATGCTCCAGCCGACGCGCCCCTTGCTGTGGTGCCGGGCCGATCAATTTGCCTCGCGTTCTGCACGGGGGGGGGCAAGGTGCGGATTATCCAGTGCATGTTTCATCGCTCCACCGTCAGAAAAGGCGGGGAGACTGACCTACCGCAAATTGTCAACGCGTTGGGTCTGTCGCCGTGTGCTGCAGTCCATCGTAGGGTGGAAATTGGACGGCGGACGCCTCGGACTAGCCGAGCTCCTTGCAGTCATCGCAACGCGGCCTTCCAGCCGAACCTGGCTTGCGGTGAGCTTGCTTGATCTTCTTCCCGGCGGGGCAATTCGCTTCAACGATATAATCGCCCGATATGAGCTGCCAGTCCTTTTCCGGCGTATTCAGCCTTGCTGTCATTGACTCTTACTTGCCGGAAACGACTGAGACCTCGAAAAAGGAACGGGACCAGAGCATGTCGGGAAACGTCTCAAAATCGGGCGCCGCAGCCCGGTGGAGAGCACAAGGTAAGGTGTGCATGGTGAACTCTGGTTTGACGATATCGCAACAGAAGTCTAACGCCTTGATTTCATTGGGTCGCTGGAAGACCACAGCATGAACGAGGGGCAGATTTATCTAGGCCCTCTCCATTGCAAGCCTCAGCGACTTCGGTATGCGCTGCGCCTTTCCGCCTGAGATAAACGCCACGCGTACACGCGCCGTGACTAGGAGATCGTCTCCCCGCCGGCATTCCTGCAGCAAGCCGATCGACGCGCCCCTCACCTCTTGCGGGACCGTGACGACGTCGAGCAGGTCGTCCAAGATCGCCGGTCTTAGAAAATCGATTGTCATCGAACGGACAACGAAGGCAAAGCCGGGCGCATCGGTCTG
>NZ_VKHP01000303.1 GCF_010811875.1 Bradyrhizobium uaiense | reverse complement strand
CCGCCGGCCAGCACGTTGAGCGTTCCGCCGGCTGCAACGAACGTTCCCGTGCCGGCCGTGCCGCTGATGGTGCCCTGGATGACGCCGCCGGACGAGACGTTCTCGATGCCGCCGCTGGACACCACGACCGTATTGGACGTGGTCCCCATCACGTTGAGGGTGCCGCCTGCGGAGACCGTGGTCCCGACTCCGTTGGAGGATGCCGAGACCAATCCTCCCACCAGCACATTTTCGATGCCGCCGCTGGAAATGAAGACGTTGCTGGTGACGGTGCCGCCAAGGTTCAGCGTGCCACCCGACAGGGCGATGTCGTGCGCCGTTGCGCCGGCGGAAACATTCAAGGCACCGCCGCTCGAAACGCCGATGAAGGAGACGGCGCCACCCGACGAGACATTCAACGTGCCGCCCGCGGAAATGCCGGTGCCGGATCCAGCCGCACCGCTGACGATGCCGCCGGCATAGACATTCTCGACGCCGCCGCTCGCGACGTAGGACTGACCGAGCTCCTTGCCGTAGACGTTGAAGACACCGCTGCTGGTCACGCCCACGAAGGTTGCCGTTCCGCCGGCCAGCAGATTGAGCGTCCCACCGGAAACCCCGGTCCCCGATTGCGGAGAACCGCTGATCGTGCCGCCCGAATAGACGTTCTCCACACCACCGCTGGAAACAGCGACGCTGCTCAGCACTGTCCCGCTGACATTGAACGTGCCGCCGCTGGAAACGATGAGATGCGCCGCCGTACCGCCTGCGAGCAGGTTCACGGTGCCGCCGGAGATAAAGGTTCCCGAGCTGGTCGCGCCGGTGATCAGACCACCCGAAGAGACGTTCTCAATGCCGCCCGCGAACACCGTCGTCTGGCTTTGGACGGTGCCAAGCACATTGAGCGTGCCGCCGCTGGAAATAAACAGATTGTCGGCCAGGCCGCCCGAAAGCACCGTGGCCGAGCCGCCATTCGACACTGTCGTGCTGGTCGCATCGCCGCCGGACGAGACCTGCAACTGACCACCACTCGACACGATCGTGCTGATCGTCACTCCGCTGTCGAACTCGATTCCGCCCTGGAGAACCGTGTTCAGGGCGGTGCCGCCCGACTGCACGGTCAAGGTCTGGCCACCACTGATCACCAGTCCGGAGCTGACCTGGCCATTGCTGACGACGATGTTGCCACTGGTCCCGCCACTGCTGGCGACCAGGAAGATATCGGTGCCGCCGCCGTCAGCGGCGCTGCCGAACTGCGTGCTGAAGGTCTGGCTTGGATTGAGTTGGATCGTCAGCGTGCCGTGGTCGTTGGTCGCGATGTCAAGGACGTTGCCGGCGCCGAGACCGACGCTCGTGATCTCCGCCATGCTCACGCCCGTCAGATTGATCGTATCCGTGACGGCAAACCCGGAGATGACCGTGGTCGGCATCGCCGTGCCGTCGATCTCGAGCTTGCCGTTGGCGCCGACAAACACCACCGATCCGGCTTCGGCGGCGCCGCCGCCGAGATCGGCCGTGCCGCCGGAAATCGTCAGCACACCACCAGCCATGATTTGCGTGTTCGACGTGGTGCCGTGGGACAACACGATCTCGGTGCCGCCGCTGGACACGGTGGTACCGATGTCAACACCGCCGGAGAGCACGTTCTCGATGCCGCCAGATACAACCGTGACGTTGGATGTGATCGTGCCGGCCACATTGATCGCACCGGATCCGGAGAAGGTGAGGTTGTGTGCCGAAGCCCCGGCCAAAATGTTGAGCACGCCACCGGAAAGCAGAGCGGCATGGTCGAACTCGGCACCCGCACTGACGTTCACCGTGCCGCCTGAAATACCCGTACCGCTGCCGGGGATGCCGGTGACGACGCCGCCGGACAAGACGTTCGCGGTACCGCCGCCGTAAACACCCATGTTGTGGAGCATCGTGCCGGCAATATTGACGATCGCCCCGCTCGATACGCCGATATTGGTAGCCGAGCCGCCGGCCGAGATATTCACCACGCCGCCAGCGGACACACCTGTCCCGTTACCCGTGCCGCCGCTGATCAGCCCGCCCGACATGACGTTCAGGACACCGCCGCTGCTGACCAGGATATGGTCGGCCTTGCCACCGGACAGAATATTGATCGTGCCGTTATCGCCGGTGAAAGTGCTGGCGTTGCCTGTTGCATAACCGCCAGAGGAGACGGTCTCGGTCCCTCCGGAGCCGATGAAAACATGGCTGAGCGTCGTGCCGTCCACGATCAGCGAACCGCCGCTTGAAACAGATATATCGTGCCCCGGAAGGCCGCTGGAGGATACGGTGTAGGTGCCGCCGCTGCCGACGAAGATGCCGCCGCCGCTGAGAATGTTCTCGCCTGAAACGGTACCACCGGCGAAAATCGCCAATTGCCCGCCGCTTCCGATGGTCGGATTGAGGGCAACGCCGCCCGAAACCGTCAATATCGCCAACAGGCCGGGAGAGTTTGCGCCGGATACGGTTGCCGAGATGCTTTCGCCCCCGGCGAGGACGTTCTGGTTGGAGCCGGACAGAATCTGGGCGCCGCTATCCACACCGCCGCTGATGATGGACTCGTAACCGCCGGACAGGATCGTTCCGGTGGCGCTGCCGCCGGCCGAGCCGGCATTGCTGCCAAAGGGCGTCAGACCGAGGTCAAGGAATCCCTGGCTGGACACGACAGTACCCGTCGCGGTGCCGCCGCTGAGCACGGTGAGGCCGCCGAAGCTGCCAACCTGGGTTTGCGATGCCGCTCCGCCGGAGGAAACCGTCAATACGCCGTAGCTGCTGTTGTTGGATCCGGCGATCTGCGCGGAAATGCTGACGCCGCCTGCCGAAACGGACTCGTTGCCAGCCAGGATCGCGGCGCCGGAATCGACGCCGCCGCTCTTCACGGCTTCGAAGCCGCCGGACAGAATCGTGGTGCTGGTTGCACTGCCGCCATCGATCTCCATGTAGCCGGCAGAAGCGACGGTTGCACTGAAGGCGCTGCCGCCGGACAGATATATGCTACCGCCCGTCTCCACCGTCGCGCTCGACGTCACGCCGCCGAAATAGACCACCTCGGAGCCGGCGGAAACGATGGTGCCAATCGCCGTGCCGCTGTCGTTCTCGACGCCACCGTCGATGACGGTGTTGGTCACCGTGCCGCCGGCCAGTACCGTCAGCGTCTGACCGTTGCTGATCACCAGGCCCGTGCTGGTCTGGCCGTTGCTCACGGTAATATTACCGCCACCGCTGCTGACAAGGTAGATGTCAGTGCCGCTGCCGTCCGCGCTGTGGCCGAACTGGTTGGCAAAGCTCTGGCCCGGATCGAGCTGAAGGTTGAGCGTGCCGTGATCGTTGGTCGCGATCTTCAGCACGTTGCCGGCGCCGAGCCCGACGCTAGTGATCTCCGCCATGCTGACGCCGGTCAGATCGATGGTGTCGCCGATGACCAGGCCGTTGACGACCGTCGTCGGCATCGAAATCCCGTCGATCTCGAGCTTGCCGCCGGCGCCGGAGAAGATCACCGTGCCGCTTTCGGTCGATCCGCCGTTCAGATCGACGATGCCACCGGCCGAGATCATGACCGTGCCGCCCGACGAGACCTGCGTGTTCGACGTCGCGCCGAGATTCATGGCTGTCAGCAAACCGCCGCTGGAGACCTTGGCGCCGATGCTGAGGCCACCCACCAAGAGCACCTGGTTGCCGCCAGACAGAATAGTGGCGCCGGAGTCGACGCCGCCTCTGGAGATGGCCTCGAATCCACCAGACACGATCGTGCCCGTCGCGCTGCCGCCGGCCGATCCGGGAATGCCGTTGAACGGCCCCTGGCCGAGCTGGAAGTAGCCGCCGCTCAGCACCGTCGTGCTGGTCGCCGTGCCACCGGTCAGCACTGTCATGCCGGCTGAGCTGGAGATCGTCGTTGCGGATGCTGCGCCGCCCGAGGCGACTAGTGCGCCGCCGCCACGCGCGCCGTCGCCGGCCAGCGTGGTGGACACCGCAAGACCACCGGAGTTCACGTTGATCTGACCGCCCGACACCGTCGTGTTGCTGGCCGTTCCGCCGGCCGCACCGCCCTGTCCCTGGAACGGCGGGATGCCGAGTTGCAGGAAGCCGGCATCACCGACAATAGTGCCCAGCGCCGTGCCGCCCGACAGCACGCTCTCCATCCCATTCGCCGTGAGGGTGATGGCGGAGGTCAGGCCGCCCGACAGCACGTCGAGGATCAGGCCGGTACTCACCGGATAGCCGCTCACGACAGCGCCGGGACCCACCTCGAGGTTGGTGCCGCCACCGAACGTCGTGTTGGAAAGCTGCGAAACGGACGCCCCGCTGACGAGCTCAACGGCGCCGAAATTGTTGACGAAGACGCCGCTGAGCGACCCGCCTGAGAACAACTTCAGCAGACCACCATTGACCGTCGTGGCGTTTGCCGCCCCACCGGAAAGAACATCGAGTTCACCGCCGCCGTTGATATTGGTGCCGTTCGCCACGCCTCCGGACGAAACGGTTTCCAGGCCGCTGTAGAAGATGTTGATGTTACTGGTCGTGCTTCCCGCGAGATTGAGCCGGCCACCGTAGTTCACGTTGACATCATGCGCGGACGCGCCGGCCTGCAGGTTCAGGATGCCACCGCTGTTGACGGCAGCTTCGCTCACCGTGCCGCCCGAGGATGCATTCACGGTGCCGTTGACGTTGACCGTGGGAAAACCGGACGGATTGATCGATCCGCTGATGGCGCCGCCGGAAGAGACGTTCAGCGTGCCGCCGCCCGTCACGAACACGTTGCTTGTAGCCGTGCCGAGAAGGCCGAGCGTTGCCCCGCTCGAGACGGTTAGATCGTGAACGGTGGCGCCGGTTGCGATAGCGGCCGAGGCTCCTGACGACAGGGTAAAGAACTCGGACAGGCCTCCGGAGGAAACGTTGAGCGCGCCTCCCGACAGCGTGAAGAACTGGGCGTTGCCGCCTGAAAGTACGTTCAGCGCGCCTCCCGATACGGCGAAGCTCTGCACGCTGCCGCCCGAAGATACGTTCTCCGTGCCACCGGAGTAGATCGTCGCGTTGCTGGTCTGAGACCCCGCGAGATTGAGGACACCACCGCTGCTGACGCTGATGTCGTGGATCGTCCCGCCATTGTCGACCGCGACCAGACCGCCGCTATTGATCGTGAAGAAGGAGAACTGACCGCCCGCGGTCACGCTGACTGTGCCGCCCGAGACACTCGTCCCGCTGCCGGGTGCACCGGTCTCGACGCCGCCCGAAAAAATCTCGACGAGGCCGCTCGAATAGACCGTAACCTGGCTTGTCACCGTTCCGGCGATGTTCATCGTTCCGCCCGAAGACACGGCGAGGAAGGACGCCGCGCCGCCCGAGGACACGTTGAGTGTGCCGCCCGCATAAACCGTGGAATGCCCGAGCGTAGCGCCGACCAGAACGTTGAGCGTGCCGCCGGAAACCCTGGTGCCCGAACCGGTGACGCCGTTGGCGTTGCCGCCGGCAAGGACGTTCTCGGTGGCGCCGGAGAACAGGAACGTGTTGCTGGTGATCGATCCCGCAACGTTGAGCGTGCCGCCGCTCGACACGGTCAGGTCATGCGCGACGCCGCCGATGTCGATATTGAGCTGGCCGCCACTGCTGACCGTCGTGCCCTGTTCGGTACCGAACACGTTCTCGGTGCCGCCGCTCAGCACGGTGCCGACCGCAGCACCGCCCGAGAGAACGTCGAGCGTCTGCCCCGCACTGATCACGAGGCCGCTGGAGGTCTGGCCGGCGCTGACCTTGATGGCCGAGCTATCGATGAAGGTGATGTCCGTCCCCGCGCCGTCGGTGGCGCTGCTGAACGTGCCGCTGAACGTGTCTCCGGGCGAAAGCTGCAGGTTGAGCGTTCCATGGTCGCTGGTCGCGACCGCCAGAACATTGCCGGCACTCAGGGTGATGCCGGTGATGTTTGCGGCACTCTCACCGGTCAGATTGATCGTATCTCCGATGGCGAATCCGGAGATGACGGTGCCCGGCATGGCCGTGCCATCGATCTCAAGCTTGCCGCCCGCGCCGGCAAAAATCACCGACCCTGACTCGGCCGCTCCTCCGCTCAGGTCAACCGTGCCTGCGCCGGAAATCGTGACGGCACCACCGGACAGGATCTGCGTGTTCGACGTCGTGCCATGGGCGTAGACGTTCTGCTGGCCGCCGCTGGATATCGTGGTGCCGATATCGATGCCGCCCGACAGCACATTCTCGATGCCGCCGGAAACGACGGTGGCGCTGGACGTGATGGTGCCCGCCACATTGAGGGTGCCGGACCCGGAAAACGTCAGATTATGCGCAGTCGCGCCCGAATTGATGTTGAGCACGCCACCGGAAAGAAGCGCCGCATGATCGAGCTCGGCGCCCGACATCACGTTGACGGTGCCGCCGGAAATGCCGGTGCCGCTGCCGACGAAGCCGGTGACGACGCCCCCCGACAACACGTTCTCGATGCCACCGCTGTAGACCGCCTGATTGCGGAGCACGGTGCCGGCGATATTTGCGGTGCCGCCGCTCGAAACGGCGAAGAAGGCGGCCGAGCCGCCAGCAAGGATGTTCAGGGTGGCGCCGGCCGACACGCCCGTGCCGGACCCGGACTGACCGCTGATCAGGCCGCCCGAGTAGACGGTCTCGACCGCGCCGGCCGAGATGCCGACATTGCTCAGCGTCGTGCCGTAGACGTTCAGCGCACCGCCCTGCTTGACGACGACATGGTCGGCCTGGCCGCCGGACAGAACGTTGATGGTTCCGGAGTCGCCGGTAAAAAGGCCGCCGCTGCCGCCGCCGCTTCCGGTGATGAGGCCGCCCGACAAGATGTTGACCACGCCACCACTAGCGACGAAGAGATTGCTCGTGACGGTACCGGCGACGCCGAGGACCGCGCCGCTGTTGACGGACATATGGTCGAGCGTGCCGCCCGACAGCACGTTGACTTGCCCATTGTCAACGTTGTTGCTGCTACTGCCGAGCGCCGTCTCGATACCGCCGGAGGCGATGGTCTCGATGGCGCCCGACTTGATGAAGACGTCGTGCAGCGTCTGGCCGGCCGAAACGGTGAAGAGCGCGCCGTTTTCAAGCGTGACGTGGCCGCCGCTCAGAACGGTCTCGCCGATCACCGTGCCGCCGCCCGCGATGTCCAGCACACCATTGCTGCCGACTGTGGTCCCGCTCGCGACGCCGCCGTTCGACACGAATTGGGCGGCAAAGAACCCGGAACTGTTCGCGCCGGAAACCGTGGCCGAAACGCTGAGACCGCCGCTCGAGATATTCTGGTTGCCGCCGGACAGAATCATGGCGCCGCTGTCGACGCCACCGCTCGAAATCACCTCGTAGCCACCCGACAACGTCGTTCCGGTGGCGCTGCCGCCGCTCGAAATGAACAGGCCGCCGGAAATCCCGACCGTCGTGTTGGTCGCCGAGCCGCCCGAGGAAATCGCGACGTTGCCGTAGGAGCCCGCGCCGCCGGTGACGGTCGTCGAGACCGCCAGCCCCCCCGTCTGGATGCTGACACCACCACCCGACACGACCGTGCCGCTTGCGGTCCCGCCGGCGAAAACGGCCGAACCGTTGCCGGGGTTGAATCCCAGCGCCAGAAAGCCACCGGCGTCGACAACGCCGCTGATGAGCGTCGCACCACTCAGGACGGTCTCGGCACCGCCCTGAGAGATGGTCGTGCCCGAAGCAACGCCGCCGGAGTCCACCTGCTCCTGGCCGCCATTGTAGACGATCGTCCCGGTCGTGGTCCCGGAGTCGAATATGAAGCCGCCGCTCAATTGCGTGCCAACGGCGCTGGCGCCGGGATCGATGATCAGCACGCCGCCATTCAGGACGGTATCGCCGCTTTCAGTGCCGGAAGATACGGTAACGGTCACGCCGCCGGAAATCGTCTGCATGGCTCTGCCCCTGGGCCAGGATAAAATTCATTTGTCGGATTGGGTCGCCGATGCCGCGTCGTCGGGCATCGACGTCGTCTACGCGCTACACCTTGGCGCGAACCGGAAATCCCGGTATTCGCTGGATAATTTGCTTGACGTGATCGGCCGTAATCAGCCGCGTACATTCGAATTGCCGGGGTGAATTGGCATGCCGCGGGCACCACAGAAAATCCTTGTGGTCGAAACGCACCCGCGGATCGTTCCAGCAACTGTTGCACGCGTGAAAATTGACAATGCGGTACGGTGTTTCAAATTCGTTGGTCGGATGGGTGAACCCGCTGATCATCACGACCGGCGTCCCCGAGGCCCATGCAAGCCAAGACAGGCCGCTCGACAGGCCAATGAAGAAGTCCGCGTGCTTCAGGTAGCGAAACCGCTCGGCCAGCGGCTTGTCGCCGGTCTCATCCTCGGCACCGTTCGGAATGTGATTCCAGATCAACTGGGTGCCGTGCGTGGCCTTCTGATCGATGCAGACCACCCGGTAGCCGGCCGCCTTCAGGAAATTGACGATCTCACGCCAGCCATGCGGGTTGTTCCAGTATTTGCTTTGCGTCGTGCTCTGAACCGCGATGCAGACGTAAGGTTCGGCAATCGGCCTCTGATCGTCCTTGATGACGATGCGCGGCCGCTGCTCGGTCGGATCGACACCCAGAATATAACCCGCGGTCCGGTGTAGCCCGACATGGCGAAAATCGGTCGGCTGATAGACGCAATCCTTGTCGTCGAAGAACAAGCCAACGCTGTAGGTCGCGTAATATCGCTCCGGCTTGACCTCTTCGTGGGTGATGAACTCGATGTCCGGATAGGCGTCGCGGAACAGCTCAGCCAGCGGCGCCCCCATGGCGCAGCTCAGCTTGCAGCCATGCCTGTCCTTGAACTTCACGGCGTAGGGAAACCATCCCATCGTGTCGCCGAGCGTCCCGACCGGAAACTGGATCAGGACAGCGCGATCTTTCGCTGAGTATTCATGGTCAAGGACAGTTTCGCCCTGCTGGGAAACCTCGATTCCGAAACGGATGTAGTAGCGCTTGCTGCTGTTGACATAGCCGCCGGCGAATTCCGTCTCGAACAGCACGTTACCGGTGTCGAGATCGCGAATCCTCACCTTCCAGGGATGCTCGCCATGCGGGCAAACAATTCGCGCACCGTCATTGAAGTCGAACCGCACACCCTTCGCGCCATCCAACGTCGGCGTTGACGCCGGTGCCGGATAAGCACGCTTTTGCTCTCCCGATGTTGCGGCAGATTCCTTTGGCTTGCTGTCTGTCGGATTGGTGTCGGATTGCGCGTCAGGATCTTGCGCAATCTTTTCAACGCTGGTCGAAGAAGCCCCACTGGCAAGCTCAATCTTGCGATCGGTGCTGTGCACCGGGACAGCAATATTCATTCCAGCACGCCTCTAAAAAAACTTCGATGAAAAACCCCCGCAACATCCAGTAACTTGACAGCCGAGTCAACAACCTCCAACCAGCCGTCAGACCTTTTGTTGAATCGTCATAATAGCGAGCACCTGCAGGACATCCGCTGCTCGATCACAGTCGTTACAACTTGCCGTTGTGTCGAGTGCGCCGCGAGGTTCTGACCCTTGGAACTGCTTCCATCCGAAATGCGTTTGCATCCCTTCTGCCCCTGACGCGCTGAGAGAGATGTCTTGCAAATGCAGCCAATTTGCAAATGCAGCCAATTTGCCCCCTCAAAAACATTTGTATACATTTGACCGGCGCCTGCTCCGCGACGCCGTTATCCCCGATTGGCGAACGGTCGCAAGTAGCAACGCCACGCGGAAACCGCATCGCGAGAGGCCGGGGTGTCGGCTTGCTTCGATACGCGGTGGCCCGCCTGGCCTCAAGCGATCAACCCTCCTTCTCCGTAGAACTACTGACGCGCATTGGTAAATGGTCTGACCGGATGACTCCCGGCGCGTCGAGATCGGCACTGCCCTTGGAATAATTCGGCAGTTGGTCCGGCTTGAACAGGGTTCACATGCTGTCCGCAATCAATCGCGATTGCCCTTCGGCTGATGCCGCAGTGTCCTTGATAAGGAAACATGCTACGGGGAGCCATGAGCGATCTCATTCGACTTCGATACAACACGATGGCCCACGAAACGCCGAACGGCGAACTGAAGTGGCGCGTCATTTTGGAGGCCGGCTGCGG
>NZ_VKHP01000302.1 GCF_010811875.1 Bradyrhizobium uaiense | reverse complement strand
AGATTGCGCTCTCGAGCCTGGTGAACGTGTCCGATCCGAGCAATGTCTCGTATCAGCTGCAGCTGTGGGATTCGAACGGCACGGCAGCCGGCGGCGAGTTCCTGATCAACGGCGTGGCGCAGACCGCGGGCCATGCGATCAATGTGCCGTCGGGTGCCAATGTGGTGTTCGATGCCGGTACTTCAGCCGGCACCGATACGCTATGGGCGCGGCTGGTTCAGAACGGCACGGCGGGTAGCTGGCAGCAGTTTGCGGTCTCGGTGCCGAATCCGACGGTCACGGTGCACAACTTCAGCACCGCGACCCCTGGCCAGACCATTGCGCTATCCAACCTGGTGACGATCCTGGATCCCGGCAATGTCGGGTATCAGAAGCTCGAGCTGTGGGATTCCGATGGAACTCCTGCTACGGGCCAGTTCGTCGTAAACGGTGTGGCGCAAACCGGCGGCCACACGATCAACGTGGCTCCCGGCGATGTCGCCAACACCGTGTTCAACGAGGGCACGACCGGCAACACCGACACGCTGTGGGCGCAGCTTTTGCTGAACAACAACACGACGACCGGCTGGCTACAGTTCACGGTGGTCGATCCGGTAACCGTTGAGCAAGGCGCAACACTCGAGCTTACCGGCGCCTATGCGGGGCACGCGATCTTTGCCGGCAACACCGGCACGCTGCAACTCGACCAATCTGCGGCGTTCAGCGGAACGGTGTCGGATTTCGGAGGTCAGGATCAACTCGACCTGCGGGACATCGGCTTCGGCTCCGCCACCACCGTGGGCTTCTCGGCCAACAGCAGCGGCACAGGAGGAACCCTCAGCGTCGGCGACGGCACGCACATGGCCCAGATTGCGCTGCTTGGCCAGTACGCCGCCAACAGTTTCGTCGCGGCCGGCGACGGCCACGGCGGAACGCTGATCACGGAGCCTGCCGCAGCTGCCATGCAGGCCCAATTGACGCAGCCGCATGCCTAAAGCGCGATGAGATCAGCTTGAATCCATCGCGCTTTAGATTTTTGTTTAAGCATGATCGTCTCGGAAAGCCGCTTCGCACTTTTCGGCCGAGGCATGCGGAGCCGCCGAGATGAGTGGCTTCGCCTGACGGCAATGCCCGGGCGGCGATCGCAGCAACTGACAAGCGGCATTGCGCTTGTTACGCCGCCGCGCGCTCCGGCGTCCCGAACAGCCGACCCAGCAGGGACGTTGCTGAGTCACCCGGCATGAGCGTTGCGACGCTGACGGCCGGCTCCGCGCAGTTGTCGCGGCGGCCGTTCTGGGTGTGGCGCATCACGCTCGCCAATCGCCGCGTGCCGGCCAGTGAGCCGCAGGCGGCGGTGCGTCTATTCCGTGTGGCCGGACGGGTGAGGGTCTGCGAGCGGGAGGCGCACCGGCGGGCTCGACGAGCGACTATACGACTGCTCGGGCCCGAACTATTCTCAAATTGCTTTTCTGCTGATTGGGTCCGAAGAGCTTGGAGGCGAGCATGAGAGCTCTGTTCGTCGCAGCGTTGCTTGCACTATCGGCGAGCAAGACTGCGGGTGCCTACTATTGCGAGGGCGGTCAACAGGCTGTTCCGCCAGCTGTCGCGGCACGCATGGCGCTGCCGCTGTGCGGTGCGGCGGCCACGCAGCCATGGGGGCCAAACGGTTGTCAGCTCTGTGACCCGCGGAACGTTTATCCAAGTCCGTTTGCTCCAGATGCTGGGCTGCGACCAGTGTTCACCCGGGCCCCCGCGAAGCCGCCGTCCGGTTACTGATTCCCCGGCGATTTGCGGACGATGCTCGAAAGATTTGCGACCTCATAAGCTGGTGCACAGCTTGTTACGACGCCGCCCGCTCCGGCATCCCAAACAGCCGACCCAGCAGCGATAGCGCGGAATCACCCGGCATCAGCGTTGCGACGCTGACGGCGGGCTCGGCTCTGCTATCGCGGCGGCCGTTCTGGGTGTGGCGCATCACGCTCGCCAATCGGCGCGTGATCGCTTGCGCGTTGCGCAGGTCGGTGCCGGCGAAGGCCACGACGAGCGAACGGTCGTCATGCACGGCGCCGAAGTCGGCCTGGCGCATCAATCGGCTGATGATCCGCGCGCCGTCGAATTGCGCGCGCGGCTGGGTGTTGTCGAAGGTGAACCGCGCCACCGAGAGCGCGCCGCCGCGCTCGGCGGTGTGGTAGACGGCGGTGGCGAAGTCGCGCTCGAACGCAGCCTTGGTGAGCAGGCCGGTGCGCGGATCAATCAGGCCCTTGGCGTCGATCGCCTTGAGCATGCGGCCAAGCCGCGCCTCGAAGGCGTGCTGGCGGATCATCGGCAACGCCATGTCGGCAACACGTGTCGGACCGGCGGTGACGATCTCGAGATTGGGCAGCTCGTAGCGCGGCGTCAGCTCGCCCGAGGCAACGATGACGGGCAATGGACGGAAGCGGACATCCTCGGTCAGCACGGTCAGGAAGGCATCCATCACGCGCGGCGTGAATCCTTCGGCCAGTACGATGCCATCGATGTCTCGGCTTGAAAGATGCTTGGCGGCGGCCTCGATGCTGAGCGCACCGACCACGCCGGCGCGTTCGCCGAGCGCGACCGACAGCGTCGGGTAGGCGCCGCCGCGGCCGATCAGCAGCGTGGTGGCCTCGCCGACGGGATCGATGTCGGACAGCGCGATCGGCGCCGGAGGCACCAGGCGGCGCATCACGGTTGCATGCAGCGCGCGAACACGTAAGCACGCGTTGAGCCGCGCGATCAGGCGATCCGGCAAGCCCTTCTTCTGGAAGAACGCGATCGCGGTGTCGGGCAAGGTGGTCGCGGGATCGACCGCGATCAGTGGCAGATAGGGTGCGCGGGCGGCCGCACGCTTGGCCAGACCCGACAGGGTGACGAAGTCGACGCCCTCGGCGGCTGCAATGACAGCTGCCGGCTTGACCTGCTCGATGGCCCGTCCGGCCTCGTTCCAGTCCGTGACCACGACCGGAAACAGCTTCGTCTCATCGAGAACGGCGGCGAACGGCGGCTTTGCCGACGCCGATACGATGAGGACCGGACCTTGTTGAGACATTCGAACGCTCGAAACCAATGCTTAAGATCAGCAAACGGCTACGATGCTAGTTCGCATGGCTTAATGCGGCGTCAACACAATGCTAAGACTAACGCAATGATAAGATTTTAACTCGTCGCGGTGCCGCTTCGGTCGCGAAATGCTTCGACCATCAACGGGTTAAGGCCAAGTTCTGTGAGGGCGTCGCGGGCGCGGGCATTGTCCTGCGCCCGCCCGGCCAGCCGGTGGCCGCTGAGTCGGTCCGGCAATGCCGTCAACAGCGCGCCCTGGCCGAGGCGGCGTGACCATTCCTGAAGCTCCTGGGCCAGGAACCGGTAGCCGCCGACGGTCATGACGCCCGAAGGCGGGGCGGTGATGTTGACGGCGCCGGTGACGCGATCGATCCGCGCAGCGTATTCGGTGTCGACGAAATCACGCGGCGGCGGCGCAATCAGGCTGTCGCCCGGAGGTGGCGGCGGCGCATAGGCGGCGACCGGCACCATCGGGCCGCGCAGGCCGAGCGTGCCCTTCGGCGTCAGCAGGATCTCGCCGGCAATCGATGCGCCGGGCGCCTCGCGCGGCGCGCTGTGCGGACCGGGCTTGATCGGGGCGGGCGATCCGTCCTCGGCGGTGCGGCGGGCGCCGAACAACCCGGCCTCGCCGAACAGATAGACGTCGGTCAGTGTCACGCGCCCGGAGGTCCAGTGCGCACTCGAGGCAACCTGCTCCGGCATGCGCCAGAGGCCGATCACGTTGCGCAGGGTGGGCAGGCGCTCCGACAGGCCGCGCTCGTCGAGCCGCAGCGCGAGTTGCGCGGGCGCGATCAGCGTGTCGCAGCCGTGATCGTTGAATTGGGTCTCGAACGCTTCCTCGTCGAACGGGTGATGCACGACGAGCGTTCCGCCCGACAGCAGCCAGGTCACCAGCGACGCGCAGATGCCGGCAAACGACATCGGCGCGAACGCCGACAGGATGGTCGCGCCCTGCGGCAGGTCGCTCTCCAGCGACATCGCGAGTCCGCCTGCGATCAGGCCGAAATGCGCCCGCGGCACCGGACGAAAGCCGTCGCTGGTGACGTCGAAGGAGATCAGCGCCGGCTTGCGGCCGTCCTGGATCATCGGGCGCGAGGTCCGGGAGTCCTGCAGGATCGCCTGGTCGAGCGATGCCATGCCTTCGGGCAGATCGCTCCCGAAGCCGCAGACGTGGCGGATCGAGAACGCTTCCGCCGCGGCGTTCATCGCGATGTCGGCATAGGACACGCCGTCGATCCTGCCGCAGGTGACGATCGCCCGCGCCGCGGTGCGGTTGAGGACGGACGTGAGCTCGGCCTGCCGCCACAGCAGCGGCAACGGCACAACCACCAGCCCGACCCGATAGGCGGCGAGCACCGTCAGGGCGAATTCGATCGTGCCGGGAAGCTGAACCGCGATCACCGTATTGGCCGGCAATCCGCTCTCGACGAAATGGGCTGCGATCGCCGAGATTGCGCGGTCGGCCTGCGCATAGGTCAGGCGCTTGCGGGTCTGGCCGGTGATGCGCTGCTTGTTAAGCGGGTCGACCAGTGCCAGCGCCTCGGGCTGCCGCGCCAAAGTGCGCTTGAACAGCGTATCGAGCGTTGGCGAGGTGATCGACTGGTTCACAGGTTCAACGTCGGTTGCATCGCTTCGATCAGACCGGGTCATGTCGCGTCGGGTCGCATCACCTGGCAGATCAGTATGGAAATTTACTTGGATTGCACGCTGGGCTTCTGCCACCAAGTCTCCGGCAGGTAGCCCGTCAACGCCGTGGTCGAAGGCCGTTCTATCCGATTCCAGCGCGCAATCCATTGCTCTCCCAAGTTAAATAGGGGGATAGCGTAGAAGCCCGACATCAAGGCCCGGTCCAGCGCCTGCACCGCCGAGACGAAGGCCGGCCGCTCCCGCGCCGCCAGCAGTGCCGCGATCATGGCGTCGATCGCCGGATCCCTGGCGCCCATGTAGTTTCGGGTGCCCGGCACATCGGCGGCCTGGCTGCCCCAGTAGAACCACTGCTCGTTGCCCGGCGACAGCGACTGGTCCCAGCGAATGGGGATCATGTCGAAATCGTAGGCAACCCGGCGCTGCTCGAACTGCACCGCATCGACCACCCGCACCGCGGCCTCGATGCCGGCGCGCTTGATGTCGCGCTGGTAGGCGAGGGCGATCCGTTCGTGCTCACGTGTCGTGACCAGGATCTCGATCCGGAGCGGCGTCCCCGTCGATCGCTGCTTCAGCACCGTGCCGTCGAGCGCGTAGCCCGCATCGGACAGCAGCGCGAGCGCGTTGCGCAGAATCGTGCGGTCACGCCCCGAGCCGTCGGTGACCGGCAGATGATACCGGCCGTCGAGGATGTCAGGCTGGATGTGCGACAGGTATGGCTTGAGCAGTTCGCGCTCGCGATCGTCGGCGGGGCGGCCATAGGCCGACAAGTCCGAGCCGGCGAAGTAACCGCCAGCGCGCGAAAACAGCCCGAAATAATAATTGCGGTTGATCCATTCGAAATCGAACAGCATCGCCAGCGCCTGACGTACCCTGACGTCGGCGAATTTCGGCCGTCGGCTGTTGAACACCAGAAATTCCGATGGCCTGGGTGTGCCGATCTTGATGACGTCGCGGATCACCTCGCCGTTGCGCGCCGCCGGGAAGTCGTAGCCATCGTGCCAGCGCAGCGGCTCGGTCTCGGTCCGGAAATCGTACAGGCCGCGCTTGAAGGCCTCGAACATCCCGTTGGCCTCGCGGTAGTAGTCGAGCCTGATCTCGTCGAAGTTCCAGAAGCCGCGGTTGATCGGCAGGTCGCGGCCCCAGTAATTGGGGTCGCGCGTGAAGGTCACGCTGGCGCCGGGCTTGACCGCCGTCACACGGTAGGGGCCGGTCCCGATCGGCGGGGCCAGCGTCGTTTCCTCGAATTTCTCGGGGTCGATGGCGTGCCGCGGCAGGATCGGCATCAAGCCGAGAATCAGCGGCAATTCACGATCCGCCACGCCGCCGAAATCGAACCGGACCGTCAGCGGGTCGAGCGCCTCGGCCTTTGCAACTTTCGAATAATACTGGTGGTGCATCGGGCGGCCGTGGTCGCGCAACAGCGCCAGCGAGAACAGCACGTCATCGGCCAGCACGGGCTGTCCATCGGAAAAGCGCGCACGGGGATCGATGTGGAAGGTCACATAGCTTCTGGCATCGTCGGTCTCGACGCTGCGCGCGAGCAGGCCGTACAGGGTGAACGGCTCGTCATTGCCGCGCGCCATCAGGCTTTCGTAGACATAACCGCGCTCATAGCCGTAGCCCCTGACCTGCGGGACCGCGACGCCCCTGATGATCAGGGGATTGAGGCTGTCGAAGGTGCCGATCACGCCCTGGACCAGCCGGCCGCCCTTGGGGGCGTCAGGATTGGCATAGGGCAGGTGGGTGAAGTCGGCGGGCAGCGCAGGGGCGCCGTGCATCGCGATGGCGTGGCTCTCGGCGCCGGCCGCAGCGGCAAGCCCGCCCGTCAGCGATGCCAAGATGAATGCCGAGCCGACTGCCAAGCCGAGCCGGATCGCGGCCAACGCGCCGCGCCCGACGCGCCCGGGAACAGGTGTGTGAGGCGCGGGATTTGATTCGCGAAACGTCACATCGGGAGGTTTATCACAGGGCGCTGAAACTCGCCGTCCCACAGCCGCAAATGCGGTTGTCGGCATTGATCTTTCCGCGCGCCGCTGTATTGAAGGCGTGCAATTGGATCGGCGGGAACGCCAGTCACGTATCCGCCTCAATTGACTAGGAGACAGCCGCCCAAACGGCTATGTGTCGGCGCCTGCAGCGGTTTCGGGCGCTGCCGTTCAGAAAGGGTTTTCCGCAATGAATTTCCGTATCTTGGCCGCCCCGGTCCGGCCGCATGGGCGAATTGTTGCCCTGATGGCGGCGACGGCTCTGTCTGCAGCGCTCCTGGTTCCTGCCGCTCAGGCCCAGCAGCCGGCAGCGCCGGCGCCTGCGGCACCGAAGGCAGCGCCCAAGGCGGCACCCAAGGCAGCTCCGAAGGCGGCGCCGGCAGCCCCGGCACCCGCAGCCCAGGCACCGGCCGCAGGTGCGCCGCCCGCTGCGGCCGCCGGCCAGCAGCCGCCGCAGGACCAGCAGATCCAGCTGATCTACGCCCCCTGGACCAAGTTCTGCCTCAAGGGCCAGGAAGCCAATGCCAAGCAGGTTTGCTTCACCGGCAAGGACGGCCGCATCGAGTCCGGCCAGCCGGTGATCGCCGCCGTGATCATCGAGCCGGAAGGCGAGCCGAAGAAGATCCTGCGCGTCACGCTGCCGCTCGGCATGCAACTCGTGCACGGCACCCGCATCATCGTCGACGGCAATCCGCCGCAGCAGGCGCCCTATGTGATCTGCTTCCAGAACGGTTGCATGTCCGACTATGAAGCAACCCCCGAGCTGATCGCCAACATGAAGAAGGGCCAGAACCTCGTTGTTCAGGCGATCAATTCGAACGGCGCACCGCTGACGTTGCCGCTGCCGCTCAACACTGAATTCGCCAAGGCCTATGACGGCCCGCCGACCGATCCGAAGGTGTTCGAGGAGAACTCAAAGAAGCTGCAGGAAGAGTTGCAGAAGCGCGCCGAAGAGCAGCGCAAGAAGCTGGAAGGCGCAGGCGGCGCGACGCCGGCTCCGGCCAACCCAGCGGCCAAGTAAAACGTCAATCAAGCGTTCAGGAAAACGCGAGATCATCGCAAGCCAAAGGCGCCCGCAAGGGCGCCTTTTTCGTCATGCGATACGGACTGGCTGATGGCAGCCTGCCGCGCTGGTGATCGTGCAGATCGTGTGCGATGTTTGCTGAAGGGCACTGCGATTGCGTCGCGAGTCGAGCGCGTGTCGCCAGTGCCTTGTCCGGACAAGTCCGGCGTCGAAGCCCAATCATAAATCCGATACGGGAGGCCAGTCGAAAGCGCGGAGAGCGCGCCTTCGATGCGCGAATGCGCGCGGTTCTTCGTGATCGCTGGCCGCCATTCGCAGTCATGGAAGTCGCGCAATGTCCCAGCAAGTGAGCACGCAGCGTCGGGAACCGCTCTCCCGGCCTTCGGAGCCGGCGGTCGCCGATCCTGCGGTCGGTGCTGGTATCCGCGTCAACCAGGACAATGTGCCCGGGGCGTTTCATCCGGGCATCGTGCATCTCGCGCTGGCGATGGGTGGGTTCGCGATCGGCATCGCCGAATTCGCCACCATGAGCCTGCTGCCGTTCTTCGCCCACGATCTCAACGTCAGCGAGCCCCAGGCCGGCCACGCGATCAGCGCTTACGCACTCGGCGTCGTGGTGGGTGCGCCCGTGATCGCCGTGCTGTCGGCGCGCATGACGCGGCGGACGCTGCTGATCGCGCTGATGGGCTTCTTCGCGCTGATGAACGGCCTGTCCGGGCTCGCGCCCGACTATCACACCATGCTGGCGCTGCGCTTCCTCGCCGGGCTGCCGCACGGCGCCTATTTCGGCATCGCGATGCTGGTCGCGGCCTCCCTGGTGCCGATGGACAAGCGCACCGCCGCGGTCGGCCGGGTGATTCTCGGCCTGACGATCGCGACCACGATCGGTGTACCGCTGGCTAATGGGGTCGGGCAGGTGATCGGCTGGCGCTGGGCCTTCGCGATCGTTGCCGGCCTCGCGCTATTGACCGCAATCCTGGTGCTGATTTTCGCACCGCGTGACGTGGCCAACACCAACGCGAGCCCGTTGCGTGAATTGTCTGCGCTCGGGCGCAAGCATGTCTGGCTGACGCTGGCGATCGGCGCGATCGGCTTCGGCGGGCTGTTCTCGGTCTACACCTATCTCGCCTCGACCATGCTGGCGGTGACGCACACATCGCCCGCGCTGGTGCCGGTCACGCTGTGCGTGTTCGGCGCCGGCCTCACCGCCGGCAACATCATCGTGCCGCGCTTCGCCGACCGCGCGCTGATGGCAACCGCGGGCGGGCTGTTGCTGTGGTCGGCCGCCACGCTGGCGCTGTATCCGCTGGCGGCGACGAATTTCTGGACGCTGAGTGCCGACGTGTTCCTGATCGGGCTCGGCGGCGCGCTTGCGACGGTGTTGCAGACCCGGCTGATGGATGTCGCGGGCGAGGCGCAGAGCCTCGCTGCGGCGCTCAATCACTCCGCCTTCAACGTCGCCAATGCGCTCGGCCCCTGGCTCGGCGGAATGGCGGTTGCGGCCGGCTATGGCTGGACGTCGACCGGCCTCGTCGGCGCGGGCCTGGCGCTGGCGGGCTTTGTGGTCTGGGCGATCGCGGCGGCGCTCGCCAAACGCGAGGGCGTGTGAGCAGGTGAGATGCGCCAGCGCGAACGCCGTGGCAGTTGCGAACAGAAGCCGCGCGTCAGTTCAGCGAGGGATTGCGCGGACGGTAGCCGCCCGACTTGTCCTTGATGAAGATCTCAGCCACCTGCGAATGCCGGATCGGCTCCCCGGACTCGTCGGGCAACAGGTTCTGCTCCGAGACATAGGCGACGTACTCGGTCTCCGAGTTTTCCGCGAGCAGGTGGTAGAACGGCTGGTCCTTGTGGGGCCGCATGTCCTCGGGGATCGACAGCCACCATTCCTCGGTGTTGTTGAACTCCGGGTCGATATCAAAAATCACGCCCCGGAAGGAGAACACCCGGTGACGGACGATCTGCCCGATCTGGAATTTGGCGGTGCGCGCTTTGATCATGGTTCGTCGATAGACCAACATTGTGGCCGATGCTAGGGGCTAAGCCTCGAATTAACCCCCGCTTTACCGATTCCAGCCCTGCAAAAACGCCCCGAAATCCGGCCGAGAAACTACTTTCAGAATGATCGATATCCTCAATCTGGCGCTGCCGTATTTCGGCTTGATCTTCATCGGCTACGCGTGCGGCAAGGCGAAGGGTTTGCCCGAGAGCGGGCTTGCCTGGATGAATTTCTTCCTGCTTTACGTTTCGTTGCCGGCGCTGCTGTTCGGGATCATGTCCAAGACCCCGTTTGCGGAGCTGAACAACCCGCCATTCCTGATCGCCACCACGCTCGGAACCGTGATCGCATTCTTCCTGGCGATGGTCGCGG
>NZ_VKHP01000301.1 GCF_010811875.1 Bradyrhizobium uaiense | reverse complement strand
CGCCGCAGCCTTGCGCCGGGTGAAGGCGGTCACGATGTCCTTCTGCGCCAGCTCGATCGCGCGGTTGGCGGTGGTCAGGTTGGCGTCGGCATCCTGCTTCGGAAACTGCAGCGAGAGGAAGTCGATCAGCGACACCCGGAAGTTCTGCCGCTCCGAGGGACAGACATTGGCGATCAGCGAGGTGAACTCCTGGTCGGACATCGTCTTGTTGCTGTCGCGGGGATATTCGCGGGCGAGACAATTCCAGTAGGCGTCGCGGCCGGTGATCGCGAGCTTGTGCGCGTCGTCGACCTCGTCGGCCATCGCGACGGAGGGTATGGCAACGGACGATATGGCAGCGGAGGACGTGATCAAGAAGGCGGCCGCAACCAGCATGCGCATTGTTGTTCTCCCGTTTTTCTGCATCCTAGCCAACACCGGCGAGCACGATAAGCATCGCCGCGCAGATCTGGCAAACTGGCCAATCACGATTATTTTGACTAATCTCGATCCCCTCCCTCCTCACGATGAGTGCAGTCGTGGCCAAAGCTCCCACCAAAGCGACCAAGACCGACGCGAAGACGACCAAGACAGACGCAGGCAACATCTACATCGGCATCGGCGGCTGGACCTTCGAGCCGTGGCGCGGGGTGTTCTATCCGGAGAAGCTCACGCAAGCGAAGGAGCTGTCCTACGCAGCTTCCAAGCTGACCTCGATCGAGATCAACGGCACCTATTACGGATCGCAGAAGCCGGAGAGCTTTCGCAAATGGGCCAGCGAAGTGCCCGACGGCTTCATCTTCTCGCTGAAGGGGCCGCGCTTCGCCACCAACCGCCGCGTGCTCGCCGAGGCCGGCGATTCGGTGAAGCGGTTCTATGATTCGGGCGTGCTGGAATTGAGGGACCGGCTCGGACCGGTGCTCTGGCAGTTTGCGCCGACCAAGAAATTCGACGGCGCCGATTTCGGCAAGTTCCTCGAGCTGTTGCCGCGCAAGCTCGACGGCCGCGCGCTGCGCCATGTGGTCGAGGTGCGCCATGACAGCTTTTGCGTGCCCGAGTTCGTCGCCCTCATTCGCGAGCACGAGGTGCCGGTGGTGTTTGCCGAGCACGGCAAATATCCGGCGATTGCCGACGTCGCCAGTGACTTCGTCTATGCCCGGCTGCAGAAGGGCAATGACGAATTGAAGACCTGCTACCCGCCGAAGCAGCTCGATGCCTGGGCCAAGCGGTTTCAGGACTGGGCCGGCGGCGGCGAGCCGGACGACCTGCCGAAGGTCGACAAATCAGCACCGAAAAAGGCGCCGCGCGACGTGTTCGCCTACGTGATCCACGAGGGCAAGATCCGCGCGCCGGCGGGCGCGATGGAACTGATCGAACGGGTGAAGTGAGCGAGAACCGATGGCGAAGGCGCGGAAGCTGTTCACCATCGGCTACGAGCAGACACCGTCCAAGGCCGTGCTCGACGAGCTCCAGCATGCCGGCGTGAAACTCCTGGTCGACGTCCGCGCGGTCGCCTCCTCGCGCCGGCCGGGCTTCTCGAAGACCCAGCTCGCCGCCGGCCTCGACGAGCGCGGCATCGGCTACGTCCATCTCCGCGGCCTCGGCACGCCGAAGAGCGGCCGCGAGGCGGCGCGCAGCGGGCAATATGCGCTGCTGCACAAGATCTATTCGGCGCATCTCAAGACGGTGCAGGCCAGGGAAGAGCTCGACGAGCTGTCGGCGCTGGTGAAGAAGTCGGGCCCGGTCTGCATCCTCTGCTACGAGCGCGACCACGAGCACTGCCATCGCCGCTGGATCGCCGAGATCATCGAGGAGCGCGACGGCGTCAAGATCGAGAACCTGGCGGCGCCGCAGGTTTAGGCGTGTACTCATAAAGGCATAGACGTCGACTTTTGATGGCCACGCATCGCGGCCGCGCGCTCGCGGTCGGATAGCAGCGCTCAGTCCTCGGATGAGCTCGGCTTGATGTCGCCAACGACCATGTCGCGAAGGGCCCCTCGCAGCACCGCGACATTTTTCGCCCCGTTCAGCTGCTCGAACTCTCGCTGGGCACGCTGCCAATGCGGAGCGGCCTTGTCGTGAAGACGGCGGCCGGCATCGGTCAGCTCAATCAGGCGGCTTCGCCCATCGGTTGGCGAGGGCCGGATCCGAACGAGGCCGTCGCGTTCCAGGAAGCCCACCATCTTGCCCATGGCGGTCCGCTCGATGTCGAGCTGCTCGGCGAGCGCGTTGACGGCGGCGCTGCCGAGTTCGTTCAGCGCCGCCAGGGTGAGGAACTGCGTGATGCGCAGGCCAACCGGTTCGAGGTGAGCATCATAGAAGCGCGACATCTGCCGGTTGGCCTTCCTCATGGCAGAGCAGTTGCATTGATCGATTCCCAGAGGCCTGTTCACCGGCAACACTCCTTGTCGTTCTCGTTTTCTATCGCCCGCGCCGCGAATATAGGCACGGCGCGGGCGCAGCGATATTCTCAAAACCCTTCTCAAAACCCTTGCGGCGGCGTGATGTAGCCGGGCTCCTCGGCCGCAAGCGTGCCCTTCAGCACCGCCGTTCCCTTGTCGGCCATGACCTCGCTCTTGCCGGCGACGAGGGCGTCGTAGGTCTGGCGTACCACGTCCTCGGGGCTCGCCTTCGGGACGTCAATTCCGCTGGTCAGGTCAGTGTCCACGAACCCGACATGCAGGCCGAGAACCTGAACGCCGCGTTCGCGCAGATGAAAGCGGAGCTGGTTGGTGTAGCTCCAGGCCGCCGCCTTGGACGCGGCATAGGGCGCCAGAATCGGCCGCGGCAGCCACACGATGTCGGAGAGCACGTTGATGATGGCGGGCCTTCGAACCGATCCTGTCGACGAAGCCGAAAGCCGATACTGATCAACAACGCCGGTATCGCCGCTCTGATCGACGGGCCTCTCTCGGCCGATGTCGCGGCGCAATCGGCCCGCACGTCGCATCGGCCGCCAACGCAGCGGCAGCTGCGATCGATGCCGGGTCGGTGACGTCGATCTTCACGGGGATGATGCCGGGTTCATTGAATCCATCGGTCTTGCGCATGCCCGCATAGACCTTGGCGGCTCCGCGGCGGTGTGCCTCGCGTGCAAAGGCGAGACCCAGGCCGCGATTGGCACCGGTGATGAAGACGGTTGCATTCTTGATATCCATGACATTCTACCTTTCCAGATTTGGATGCCAGTGCGACTCATTCGCGCTGCCGGCCCGTGTTCAACTCAGAGAAAAAGATCTTGCCGTAGCTGTTGCGAAAGCCCCTCGCGCAGACCAGTGGCGAGTGCGAGCACTGCGCCAAGCGGGCTCATTCGCACGCTGACGCGCGGGACTGATCCGTCCGGGTTATGGTCTACGATGACGGCCGCACTCAGCTTCTCTCCGCTGTTCAGAACGGCCTCGTATTCAAGAAACAGCCGGGAGCCGACGTTCTGCACAAAGGTGGGCGTTTGTGACGCGTAAAACGTTCCGACGGCGTCGACGACGCGGCGGATGTCATCGCGTCCGGCGACAGGACCGCGCAGCGCGGAGCTGACGAGCTCTGCATCAGCGGTCAGATCATCCAAAAACGGGTGTCGCTCGGTTTGTGGGTAGGACATCGTCAAACCTCATGTTGACTTCGATCGTACTCAGGCGAACACGGCGCGGTTCTGCGCGATGAACTGGCGGACCGTCAGGGGCGGTGTTCCCGTGATTTTCTCGACGACATCGTTGGCGCCCGAGAAGATGCCCTCGCGATAATTCTGGGCGACTTCGACCAGGTGCTGCACCAGGAACGGAGGAAACTTGTAGACCTTTTCCATCTTCTCCTTGAACACCGCGATCGACGTCGGCGCGTATTCGATCTTGCTGTCGAGCACCTCGCTCATCTCGGCGGCGATCTCGGTGTGGTTCATCTCCACCGGGCCGTGCAGCGGATAAATCTTGCCTTCGTGACCTCCTGGCTTGGCCAGGAGGTGGGCGATGACACGGCCCTGGTCGTCGCTGGCGATGGGCGCGTGGCGCCCGTTCTCGAACGGAAATTCGATCTTCTTCTTTGCCCAGATCTCCTTGCCGAAATGCGGGTAGACCAGCCAATCGGCGAAGAACGTCGGGCGCAGATGCGTCGTCGCCACGCCCGACCAGTCGAACACGCGCTCCGAAACCCAGTGATCCTGCGCCGCATGGCTTGCCGATTCCCGGCGTGCCGAAATCTGAGACATATTAACGATCGCGGTGACGCCGGCCTCCTTCGCGGCCTGCGCGAAATAGGCGGCCGCCGCGATGATCCCCGGCGCGATCGGATGGAGAAAATATGCGGACTGGATGCCTTCCATGGCCGCGCGAATGGCGTCGATATCCGTGAAATCGCCGAGAGCTATGTTGACCCCACGCTGCCTCAGAGCCGCGGCCCGCTCACCGTCGGAACGCACGTAGGCGCGCACCGTCTTGCCCATCTTGAGCAGTTCGTCGACGGCAGCACCTCCGGTTCGTCCGGTTGCCCCGCTGACCAGAATAGTTGCTTCGCTCATGGCAACGCTCCTTTGTTTATATGAGAGCATATGCTCTTATAAAGACGAGAATAGGTGCATATGCTCTTAAGTCAAGGCGTTTGTTTCGGTACCGGGCGTGGACCGTTCACATCGCCGTGTGGTCGACAGGCGAGTGCCGACATCAACGACGGCCCTGCCGGGAGAGCTGTCGGATATCGGAGCAATTTCGTCGATTGGCTCGCGCCTTCGAGAAACGCGCCTCGCTCAGGGCCACCAGGTCAAGAAAAAGGTCAGGCCCGTCGACATGTCGGTGTATGGCCCCTTCTCAGGCGCCGTGCAATGTCCGCGCCTTCAGCGCTGTTGGGGGATAGCAGATGTCGCGTAAGGACACGCCTAGCTCTCCGCGCCACGGAGGTTCATCGTCCCCTCCAGCATCTTCACGCAGCCGCCGCCGACATGCACTGAGACGATGGCGCCACCTTGCTTGCGCACCCGCGTCAACAACAAGCTTGGCCGACCCATGTCGACGCCCTGCCCGATCCGCAGCCGCAACTCGCCATCGCTGATAGGATCGATGTCGGCGAGCAGCGCCGCGCAGGCCGCGGTCGCGCTGCCGGTCGCGGGATCCTCGGAGAGGCCGCTGGCGCCCGGATGGAACATGCGCGCCTGCAGGTCGAGCGGCTGCTCAGTCGCCGGAATGTCACGGGTGTAGAAATAGACGACGTCGCGGCCGATCTCGGCCAGCACCCTGGCGAACGCCGCGGCATCGGGCCGGGCGCGCCTGACCGCCTCGCGCGAGGCGATCTCCACCACCAGGAACGGCAGGCCAACCGAGACCACCTGCGGGAAATGCCGATCGGTTGTCACGTCATCCGCCGACAGCGACAGGCACGCGGCGGCAGCGGCGGCGTTCACTTCGGTGGTTCGCTGCAGCGGCTGCGGCGCCGTCAACTCGGCACCGACAACCCTGCCGCCGTCCGACAGGATTTTGACCGGCACGAGGCCCGCCTTCTCCTCGAACCTCAGCTCCTCCGGCGGCTTCGCCGCGCGGCTCGCCAGCACGAACGCGGTGCCGACATTGGGATGGCCAGCGAACGGAATTTCCGAGCGCACCGTGAAGATGCGCACCTGGGCGTCGTTGGCCTTGTCCTGCGGCGGCAGCACGAAGGTCGTCTCGGAATAGTTGAACTCGGTCGCGATCGCCTGCATCTGCGCCGTCGACAGCCCCTCGGCGTCGAGCACCACGGCGAGCGGGTTGCCGCCGAAGGCGCGGTCGGTGAAAACATCGACAGTGATATAGCGCCGCTGCATCTTGCGTGTCCTTGTGCTCCGGTCATCCGCGACCGATGGCGCCATCGTAGCACAGCTGCAATGACGCCCATCAGAGCACTCGGTGCAATCGCCCGCGAGCTAGAACCGAAACACCTCGCGCGGTGATGCGAGCACACGCGCGCGCTCACCGGCATCGGTGACGAGCTCGTCGAGGAATTTGCGGTTCTTGGCGTAACCCTGCGTCGACTCGAATTGGGTGTGCGGCCAGTCGCTCCCCCACAGCAGCCGATCGACGCCATAGGCATTGCGCAGCAACGGATAGGCCTGCTTCGCGAACGCCTCGCCGGCGGCGCCGTTGCGATACGGCGCCGAGATCTTGACCCAGACATTTCGCGTCGTGCCAAGCTTGAGGACCGACTGGAATCCGGGATCGTCGATGCCGAGCTTTGGATCGGGCAAGGCGAAATGATCGAGCACGACCTTCACGCCCTGATCGAGCAATCTTGGCGCGAGCGTCGAAAGATCGCTGGCGTTGCGCTGGATCTCGACCTGCCAGTCGAGCGCTCTGATCTGCGCCAGCAGCGCCGTCCACTCACCCGACGTCAGATCGGGCAGCGTCTGGCCGACCAGATTGAGGCGGATACCGGCCACGCCGGCGCGATCGAGCGCGTGCAGCTCGTCAGCCGCGATGGTGGGATCGACGACGGCGATGCCGCGCAGGCGGCCATTGGTCGCCTTCAGGCATTCCACCAGATAGGAGTTGTCGGTGCCGAGAAAACTCGGTTGCACCAGGACGCCATTGGTGATGCCGTTCTGGTCGAGCTGCTGCAGATAGAGCGCAAGCGGCGCGTCGTAGTCGGGCGCGTAGCGGCGGCCCGGCGCGAGCTTCAGCCCGCGATGGAAGACGTGGGCGTGGGTATCGATCGCCAGTTGCGGCACCTCAGCCCTCACTCTGCTCGCCAATCCGCCTGCCGACAGCGCGGCAGCTACTCCCGCGGCAAACTGGCGCCGCGTCAACCCATGTTCGTACGATGTCATGATCGCTCCTCATCATCACGCGCGTGAGGCGGCGGCCTGCTCGAAAACTTTGCCGCGGGTTTCCGGCAGCATCAGCACCGCGACCAGGACCAGCGAATAGGCAAACGCAGCGTCGATCCCGATCGCCGCACCAAGGCCGATGTGATCGCTGAGGTAGCCGACCAGGAACGGAAACGCCGCGGAGACGATGCGGCCGAAATTGTAGCAAAATCCGACGCCGGTGCCGCGCACGCCCGCCGGGTAGAGCTCGCTGAACAGCGCCGCCATGCTGGCGGGAATGCCGGCCGAGAAGAAGCCGAGCGGGAAGCCAAGCACCAGCATCTGCGAATTGGAGAGCGGCGCGAAGATATAGACCAGCACCGTCACGACGCAGGCGGCGGCGAACAGCGTCACGTTGGCCCGCCGTCCGATCCGGTCGCTGATGATCCCTGAGACCACGCAGCCGCAGAAGAAGGCGACGATGATCACGGCGAGATAGGCGCTGGAGCCGAGCACCGAGAGATGCCGCTCCTCGCGGAGATAAGTCGGCAGGAATGTCGTCAGCGCCGCATAGCCGCCATGGGCGCCGATGCCGAACAGGCCGCCGATCAAGGTCGACCGCAGCACATCGCGGTGAAAGATGCCGGCGAGCGTCGCGAAGAACGGCGGCTCGGCCGCACGCGATGCGGCGCGCGGCGGCTCCTTCAATCCGCGGCGGATGTAGAGGATCAGCAGCGCCGGAATCAGACCGACGGCGAACAGGACGCGCCAGGCGATCTCGGCCGGCGCATAGGTGAAGACCAGCGCCGAGAGCAGCACCGCCGCGCCCCAGCCGACTGCCCAGGCGCTCTGCACCGCGCCGAGCGCCTTGCCGCGATGCTCGGCACGAATGATCTCGGCCATCAGCACCGCGCCGCAGGCCCATTCGGCGCCGAAGCCGACGCCCTGGATCGCCTTCAGGACCAGGAGCTGGGCGTAGCTCATCGCGAACGCGCAAGCGAAGGTCGCAAGCGCAAAGGTCGCGACCGTGATCTGCAACGCTTTCACCCGCCCGAAGCGATCACCGAGTGCGCCGCCGAGCCAGCCGCCGAACGCACCGAAGAACAGCGTGACCGAACCGAGCAGACCGGCGTCGGCCTTGCTGATGCCGAAGGCTGCGATCAGCGCCGGAATCGCAAGGCTGAACATCTGGACGTCCAGTGCATCCAACCCCCAGCCGCCGAAACTTGCCCAGAAGGTGCGCCGTTCGAGCGGCGAGCATTCGCTGTACCAGTTTGCCATCATTCCTCCCTGAAATGTCTTGTGTTGCTTTATTTGATTGCCGCGCTCATCTGATCTCGGCGTGGTAGCGGAAGCGATCCGCCGGCCCGCGTGAGCGGCGCCATTCGATCGGCCGCCGCTCCAGATCAAAGGCAAGGCGCTCGATCATGATCAGAGGCGCGTTGGCTTCCAGCCGCAGCAGGCGCGATTGCATCTCGTTCGCGATCTCGACGGTGAGGATTTCATCGGCGGAGACCACGACCTGGCCGCAGCGATCCTCATAGAGCGGATACAGCAGGTCACCGAACTCCGTGGTGTCGAGCGACAGGATCGCCTCGAAGCGCGACCTCTCGAGCCAGATCTCCTCCGCGAGCAGCGGCACGTCGTCGATCAAACGCAGGCGCGACAGGCTGATGACGGGCTCGCCGACGCCGATGCGCAGCGCCGACGCCACCGCTGTTGTCGCGGGCATCGTCTTCCGCCGCAGGATGCGGCTTTGCGGCACGCGGCGCTCACCGCTCTCGGATTGGAAGCGGAAGAAGCGGAACAGCGAGGAATTGAACCGCGCGCGCCGCACGAAGGTGCCGCGGCCCTGCTGGCGCTCCAGCACGCCGTCGCTGACGAGCTGATCGATCGCCTTGCGTACGGTGCCGATCGCGACGCCGTAATGCGCCCCGAGCTCGGCCTCCGACGGGATCGGATCGCCCGGCCGCCATTCATTGCGGTTGATGCGCGCCGCGAGATCATCGCGGAGACGCTGGTAGCGCGGCAGGCGGTCGTCGAGAGTTGAATTCATCTAGTCATCTATATGAGTAGATGACAGCACGTCAATAGCTACCTTGATACCTTTGCCTCATGATGTTGCGGCCTATCCCAATTGCCAGACCGGCACCGGGTGCTCGTAACCCCGCACCGGGATCTCGCCGCGCGAGACGGCGTCCTTGCAGTCGTCACCGAGCGCATCGCGCACGGCAGCCGAGATCAGGAATTGCGAGCCGAGTTCCTTGTTGAGCGCCTCGAGCCGCGCGGCAAAGTTCACGGTGTCGCCGATCACGGTGTATTCCTTGCGCCGCGGCGAGCCGATATTGCCGGCGACGACCTCGCCGACATGGATGCCGATGCCGATCCGCAGCGGCCAGCTCGACGCCGCGTTGGTGCGTTCATTGACCGCCAGCATCTCGCGAGCGGCAGCGACCGCCTGATGCGCGGCATCGCCCGCCTCGAACGGCGCGCCGAACAGCGCGAGAAAACCGTCGCCGAGAAACTTGTTCACGATGCCGCCGTGGCGATCGAGGATATCGACCAGCACGGCAAAGGCGCCGTCGAGCCGATCCACCACTTCCTGCGGCGAACGCGTGCGCGCGCCCGCGGTGAAGCTGCGGAAATCGACGAACATCACCGCGACGCGACGGATGTCGCTCCCGGTCGAGGTGCCCTCCGCCATCAGGCGCTCGACCACCTGCGGCGAGACGTGCTGGCCGAACAGATTGGTGATGCGATCGCGCGCGGTGGCAGCGGCAATGCTGGCGGCGAACTGCCGCCGCAACTGCAGGCCGACCGCCCCGGCCAGCACGCCGCAGATCAGGATGATCGTGCTGCGCGCGGCGTGATAGTAGATGCCCTGATCGGCCGCGACGCCATCCGCCGCGTGGAAGAACACCGCCATGTAGAACAGCTCGGTCGCCGCGACGAAGCCGGTGAAGGTCGAGAGCCAGAAGTCGAGCCGCAGCGTCGAGAGAATGATGAAGACGAAATAGATCAGCGGCGCCACGAAGCCGAGCGCCTCCTGGCGTCCCATGCTGTCGATATGCAACGCCAGCACCACGGTCGGCAGCGAGGTCTCGACCAGCACGCCGATGTAGCGCCGGATCACCGGCAGGTCGCGGTCCTTGCGCATGTACCAGGTGATCGCACCGTGCACCCAGATCTCGAACAGGATCAGCGGACCGGTGACGTAGAAAATGTAGACCGGGCTGAGGTTGCCGTGCCAGACCCGGCTGACCGCCTCCGGCGCGAACAGATACACCAGCAGGCTGATGGCGCCGAGCATGACGGCGGTGCCGATCAGCACCTTGACGCGCAGCAGCTCGGTGGTCATCACCTCGCGCATCAGGGCATGGTGGAAATCGGCGG
>NZ_VKHP01000002.1 GCF_010811875.1 Bradyrhizobium uaiense | reverse complement strand
CCATGCCCGCCGTACGTCACGCCATCGTCGGTCTCATCCTTCGGCCGCCGTCTCAGCGGTGCCCACACTGCCGAAAACAAATCCTTGAAAAACACCGGTACAAATAGATTCTGCCAAAGTAGTGCTAAGGCGTGTACCCATAGAATGGAGGTTCCGCCCTGTGGCACGCTTGATGTGGGCTTGGCCGCCAATAGCGGCTCAATAGCGTACGTCGCTGTAGTCAAGCGCCAATTGCACAGGTGGCCGCCATCGCGGAAATTCCGGGGGCTCAGGGAGCACGCCCTTCGCCAGGAAGTCCTGCGATTCGCAATGCATCGCACATCTTCCCGCGATACGACGGCGCGAAGCACCACATTTTGTAATAGGCGTCCGCTTCGCGGACCGTAAAGCCGGGTCTCATTCTAAGCAAGGTTGCGACATGCGCTTTCGCTTCATTCGTCCGGTCAAGGAACGGCAGCGTATAGGCCATGTGAAGATGGCTGATCCATAGCTGCTCCACATAGGACTGGCGAAAGGCATCAAAGGCCTCGGCGTAGTTTCCGTATGCAAAGGCTCGTTTGGCGGGCGCCCACCACCACCAGCGGGGCGTGCTGGGAGCAGTCAAAGCGATGCCTTTTTCGGCAAGAGCGACACCTTCATCCCAAAAGCCCGCATACGCCATGAGGTTGCCGAGCGGCCCGAGATTCTGAGGATCATTGGGATTAAGCTCGATGGCACGCATCGTCTCGATACGAAGCAGGTCAGGTTGGCAGGCCATCCACGCCGCCCGCGCGACGAGGCCGCGAACGAACGCGTCGTTCGGTGCGATCTCGACCGCGCGATTTGCGGCTTCAACCGCCATGTCGGCGAAGTAAAGGCGGTCTTCGATGCTGCCAACCTCTCCGGTTGGAGAGGGAAAGCCCCACGTCCTTTGATTGTTGAAGACGAGGACAAGCGCTGCCCATGCGGCCGCGTTTCGCGGTTGCTCGCGCGTTAGGCGCTCCAGGCACTCGCGTGCCTTGCCGACAGGTTCAAGAACGGTTGCGTCTGTAGGAATTCCGATCACGCCCTGGACAATACACTCATACGGCGTCAGCTCCGCGCTCGGCTTGTTCTGGATGCGCCTGTACTCAGCGGCACCGATCGCGCCCCAATAGCTGCCGATCATGGCGCTTGCTTGCCCGGATATCTCATCCTGGACGGCGAGCAGATTTGCCGGGGTTACGTCTACCTTGAAGGTCTTGGTCCAGAGCTGCGCGCCCGTCCGTGCATCGGTCAAATGCACGTCGACGCGAGTCAAAGCGCCGTCCGACCGCAGATCGCCCTCGACGAAATAATCGACGCCGAGGGCGCGACCGAAGTCAGCCGTGCCTTCAAAACGATCCTTATAGGATTGCATGACGCTTCGAGCCAGAACGCGCAATTCACCGAAGCGCCCAAGCGCTAAGACAATCTGCCGAGTGAGACCGTCAGCGAACCTGTTGAGATTGCTGGCGTCCGTCTCGAAAGGCCAGACAGCGACTGTTGGATCCGTCGAGGAGCTTCGCCCGATTTCGATGGGCTGCTCCGGCAACACGATCATGTAGCCGCGGCGGGCAACCGTGCGAACAAGATCGCGCCCGGACTCGCCGAGCAAACGGCGGATGTCGGAGATGCACTGGGTAAGAGAATCTTCCGTGACCGTTAAGCCCGGCCAATTAGTGGTCAACAATTCATCCTTGGAAACAACCCGCCCTGCATTCTTCACCAGATGGCGGAGCACACCGAAAGACCGGTTTCGCAGATCGACGCGGGCGCCGGTCCCATCGCGCAGCTCCTCCTGCCGAAGATCGAGGGTTAAATCGGCTATCTGGACCAGATCCGGAGCGTTCGGGCCGCCCGATCTGACGTCTTGAGGGCGAATATTCACTTTTTACCCCGGCAGCGAACGAACTCTTCAGCGTTGCTGCAAGATTGCACCCGACTGATCGCCCTTGCAAGGCGATAGCAAGAGCCGGGATCGCCCAGATTTCAGAACAATTTCGGACGGCTTCACCGCAGTTTCAGGACGGAAGATCTCAGGCTGCCTATGAATCTGCACTCCTGATCGGGGAAACATGAGCTTGCCCTAGCCCTTCAAGGGGAGGCCAGCTTCGATCGCGAGCTTATCAAGGAGTTCAGCATGGTTGGCTGGGTTGTTTTGATCACCGGGGGACTGACGGGCATCGGACGCGCAGCCGCTTTGGCCTTTGCCAAGGAGGGCTCGATCGTGGTCGTCGCCGGGCGGCGAAACGAAGCCGGAGCAGAACTCGTCAAGGAGCTCCGTGCTTGCGGTCCCGAGGCTGAGTTCATGAACGCGGATGTACGCAAGGAAGGCGATGTCCGCGCGCTGATCGACAAGACCGTCGCACGGTTCGGCCGTCTCGACGTAGCGATCAACAACGCGGGCACCGAGGGTACTTCGGGCCCCCTGACCGAGCAGACGCCGGAAACGTACGCCGCGACCTTCGACACCAACGTCCTTGGCGTGCTCCTCTGCATGAAGCACGAGCTGCGCGTGATGAAGTCCCAGGGTTTCGGCAACATCGTCAACATCTCATCGACGATGGGCAGCCGCGGTGCGGCGAACGCGTCGCTTTACGTCGCCAGCAAGCACGCCGTCGAAGGCCTGACGAAATCCGGGGCGCTGGAGGCTGCTGCTTTCAGTGTCCGTGTCAATGCGGTTGCACCCGGGCCGGTCGAGACCAGCATGCTCGATCGCTTCACCGGCTCGCCTGACCGCAAGTCCGGACTGCTTGCTTCGATTCCGCTTCGCCGGGCGGGCAAGCCCGAAGAGCTGGCGGACGCGATTCTGTTCCTGGCTTCAGACAAAGCCTCGTTCATCACGGGCCATATCATCAGCGTGAACGGCGGCAGGACGGCCAGTTAAAGCCTCACCCGAACCGGGAGCTTCAAGATGACCACTCACAACCACTACACCGCGCCAACCCAATTCGTCGAAGCGAACGGCATCCGCTTCGCCTATCGACGTTTTGGGAAGACGGGCGGCGTGCCGATCGTGATGAACATCCATTTCCGCGGCACCATGGACCATTGGGATCCGGTGATAACCGACGGGTTGGCCGAGCGCCGCGAAGTGATCTTGTTCGACAACGCGGGTGTCGGCGCGAGCTCGGGCGAGGTGCCTGCGACTTTCCCTGATACGGCAAGGGACGCGATCGCCTTCATCAAGGCACTCGGGATCGGCAAGGCCGACGTCCTGGGATACTCGATCGGCGGCAAGATCGCCCAGGAGATCGCCGTGCAAGCGCCGGATCTAGTGCGCAAGCTGGTACTGGTGGGCACCGGCCCGCGCGGTGCCGACACCGCGGCCAGCAAATCGGCAGAGATATTTTCCGCGACCTATGATCCGCCCGAACATCTTTGGATCGCCGCGCATTTCTCGCCCTCTGCAGCCGGCCGGGCGGTCGGTCTCGGGTATCTCGAACGCAAGCACCGCCGCGGGGACCGTAGCCCGGAGGTCAGCGAGACATCCGCCGCAACCCAATACCAAGCGATCATCAAGTCGAACGAGAAGGTCGATGGTGTTCTCGACTATCTGAGTGAGATTCATCATCCGGCGCTGGTCGTGCATGGTCACAACGACCTGATCATTCCCACAATCAACGGATTCACTCTGCAACAACACCTGCCGAACGCGCAGCTCATCATCTATCCGGATTCCAGCCACGCTTCTTTCTACCAGTATCCAGAACTCTTCCTGGCCCACGACTCTCTGTTCTTGGATGCGTGACGCGCGATAACGCTGTCGATCCGGCCGGCGGACTACTTCAGCATAGGGTCAGCGGTAGCCTCCGCTAGCTCAACATGACCAGCTAACCGCACTCCAAGGAGGGTTTTCATGAATTCCCGAGTCGATATCCCTGTCGTCCTGATCACCGGCGCCCTGACGGGCATCGCCCGCGCCACCGCGCTCGCCTTTGCGCGCAAGGGAGCGAAGGTTGTGGCCTCCGGCCGCCACGAAGGCGCCGGCTCGGCCCTCGCGACCGAACTGCGAACGGCAGGCGCCGAAGCCGAATTCGTTCGCGCCGATGTGCGCCTCGAAGAGGATGTCCGCGCACTGGTCGACGCGACCGTCAAGCGCTTCGGTCGCCTTGATGTCGCCGTCAATGCCGCCGGCACCGAAGGCAAGCCCGGACCCGCCACTGAACAGACCGCGGAAAGCTACGCCGCGACCTTCGACACCAATGTGCTCGGCACGATCCTCAGCATGAAGCACGAGTTGCGAGTCATGCAGGCGCAAGGTAGCGGCAGCATCATCAACATCTCTTCGACCTTTGGTCACGAGGGCGGCGCCGGTGCATCAATCTATGCTGCGAGCAAGCATGCGGTCGAAGGCCTGACGAAGTCGGTTGCGCTAGAGTTCGGTGCCTCTGGTATTCGCGTCAATGCGGTGGCGCCCGGACCAATCCAGACCCCGATGCTCGATCGCTTCACGGGAAGCGAAGACGTCAAGGCCTATCTGGCCACGCTCAACGCCCAGAAGCGGATCGGTCAGCCTGACGAGATCGCCCGCGCCGTTCTGTATCTGGCTTCCGACGATGCGAGCTTCGTGACCGGCCACATCCTGAATGTCGACGGCGGCAAATCCGCAAGCTGAAGCAGACGGACCGACGAAAGTCCCGTCCTCCATCACCGCAGCTTCACCTCCCCATAAGAGGCCCGCCGCCTGAATCGGCGAATCGTCGTCTCCGGTCGCGCGCTCGCGCGCGATCCAGAAAATCTACAGTAACGGAGGTCAATATAATGAAAACCGTCAAGTTGCCCAGCGCCGAGCATCCCATCACGATCGATAAGAATCCCAACAACGTCGTCGTGTCGGTGTCAGGAAAGGTCGTCGCTAACTCGATGCGGACGCTCATTTTGCGTGAGGCGAAGTACCCGCCGGTCCTCTACATTCCGAGGGCCGACGTCGATATGGCCGCGTTCGAACGCAGCGCAGACACCACCTACTGTCCCTACAAGGGTGACTGCAACTACTTCAGCGTTCCTGCTGGCGGCGAGCGTTCCAAGGATGCCGCCTGGGCGTACGAGGCTCCCTTCGAGGCAGTAGCAGTCATCAGGGATCATCTCGCTTTCTATCCCGATCGCCTGGACGCGATTGTCGAGACGCCGGTCCAAGGCACGATGCAATCGTAGTCTCGCCCGCGGGGTTACGGCGCGCGTCGATCAGGAAATCGGAAGGAATGTATGATGGTTGGCAGTGCAATGGCGTTGGTGCGTACTCTGGAAGAGGATCCGGGGCACGCGGAACTGCTCGCTGGACTTCTGTCGGTGCCGAAGACGTTACCCAGCAAGTACCTCTACGACGAGGAGGGATCAAGGCTCTTCGAATTGATCTGCGATCAACCGGAATACTACGTCGCGCGAACGGAGATCTCGCTGCTGGCATCGATCGCCGCAGACATGGCCCACGTCCTCAAGGACCGATCCATGCTGGTTGAGTTCGGAAGCGGCGCGAGCGTCAAGACACGTCTTCTATTGGATGCGCTGCCGCTCTTGTCCGCATACGTGCCTATCGACATCAGCCAGAGCGCCCTGTCGGCCGCTGCGCAGGCCATCCGTGGCGAATATCCCCAGCTAAACGTGACGCCGGTACTCGGCGATTTCACGCGCAATCTCAAACTGCCGACCATGATCGACGGCCGATCGATTGCGGGATTCTTCCCCGGGTCCACCATCGGCAATTTCTCGCCTTCCGCCGCGGTCGATTTCCTGAGGCGTGCACGGCGGTTGTTTGGACGAGGCTCAAAACTTGTCGTCGGCGCGGATCTCGCCAAGACACCGCGCGTCCTGGTTCCGGCGTACGACGACGCGGAAGGCGTAACGGCGGCGTTCAATAAGAATCTGCTGGCCAGGCTCAATCGCGAACTAGGAGCGAACTTTGACCTCGGATCGTTCGGTCACGCCGCGATCTGGAACGCGGGAGAGAGCCGCATCGAAATGCATCTCGTCAGCCTCGTCCGCCAAAGGGCGGCGTTGCTGGGCCGCACGTTCGACTTCGCTGTGGGCGAAACCATCCACACGGAGAATTCCTACAAGTACTCTCCGGCGGCCTTCGCGGGCATGGCTGCGCGGGCCGGCTGGTCCGTCGAAAGGCGCTGGATCAGCGACAACCCGGGTTTCGCGATCTTCGCGCTTTCCGCGGAGTAGCGTGGCGTCCGCAACGGGCTCCTTTCCGTCGAACTGAAGACAACGAAACAAGATGAAACGATAGGGAGCGAGCGGTGGGAAGCAGGCTGGCCGGCAAGCGGGTCATCGTCACGGACTTCAGAGAATACAACGGGGCGGATATCGCTGCGTTATTCGAGGAGGAGGGCGCGGTTGTCTTCGCGGACGACCGCGACCTGACCTCGCCGTCCGCCGCGGACGACCTCGTCCGGGAGGTTGGGCGCGTCGATATCCTCATCGCGAACCTAGCAACGAAATTTGGCTTTGCGCAGGCGGTTGACCAGCCGGATCGAGAAATGGTCCGATTGATGAACGCGATTTTCTATCCTCTTCACCGCCTCACAAGGGCTGTGCTGCCTCAAATGCTCGAAAGGAAGTGCGGAAAGATCGTCGTCGTCGGCAGTTCCGCAGCCGTGAAGGGACGCAAGGGCGGCGTGGCGCTGTACGGGGCGGCGCGGGGGGCGCAGTTCGGCTACATGCGCAATCTCGCTCAGGAGGTCGCGCCGCATATCCAGGTGAACGGCACCGCGCAGACCTACGTCGACAACCAAACCTATTGGCCTCAGGCCTATCGGGAGACCGAGGATTTTAGACAGCGGTTGGCTGAGGTCCCCGCCGGAAGGCTCGGGACGGGCCGCGAACTCGCACAGTCCGTGCTGTTTCTCGCAGGCCCCGAGAGCGATTTTCTCTACGGCCACATCCTGCCCTTCTCGGGAGGCTGGATCACTTCGTGATCGCTCGCCGTCACGCCAGAGTGTCGTCATCGGTCTGGATCGTCGCTCCAACGCGGCTTTGGCGTCCGATTACTGCGGACTTTTCGGCCGTTTGTGCGTCGGTGGTGCTGTCATTCAAGCGGATGCCGGCGCCGGCGACTTAGCCCACACGCCGGCTTTGACCAGCATCGGATCGAACCTCGCGGCCAACCCGCTCCTTGATGTATGTCTCTACAGCCGTCCGCACGGTGGGTGCCGGTCCGGCAGCTTGGGCCGCCGCTTCTATTCTGGACCGGGTGACTTGTTCCCGCGCTTGTGTCACCGCCTGCTCGAAAATCAGCGTTCCTTCGGCAGGTTTGTCGTTGACGTCGTTGGCGACGCCGACCGGTGCCTGCTTGTATGGCGAACAAATGTGAACCGGCCGAGAAAAACTCCCAGCCCTCTCAAGGCTGAAACAGGGGTTCGATTCTCCCTGGGGAGCGCCATTTCCTCCAGATTTCCTGCATCATCACACCGTCCCCGCCGCCTCACGCCGCGGCGAGCACCGGTTGTGCCGGGCGCCGTGTGATCATCAGCGACAGCACGGCAGCGATGATGCCGGTCAGGCCCGCGATCATGAAGGCCTGCAGATAGTCGCCCTGGCTGGAGCGCATGAAGCCGGCGAAGAACGCGGCGCAGGCGGCGCCGAGCTGATGGCCGGCGACGACCCAGCCGAACACCAGCGGCGCGTTCTTGTCGCCGAAGGCTTCGTTGGCGATGCGCACGGTCGGCGGCACGGTCGCGATCCAGTCGAGGCCATAGAACACCGCGAACGCCGACAGGCTGACCAGCGAGAAGTCCGAATAGGGCAGGTAGATCAGCGACAGGCCGCGCAGCCCGTAATACAGGAACAGCAGCTTGCGCGGATCGAAGCGGTCGGTGAGCCAGCCCGACAGCGTGGTGCCGAACAGGTCGAAGAATCCCATCAACGCGAGCAGGCCTGCTGCCTGCACCTCGACGATGCCATGGTCGCCGCAGAACGCGATCAAATGGGTGCCGACGAGACCGTTGGTGGTGAAGCCGCAGATGAAGAAGGTCGCGAACAGGAACCAGAACGCCCGCGTCCTGGCGGCGCGCACGAGGTTGCTGAGCGCGGCGACGAACGGATTTCCCGCAGCCGGCGGTGCAGGTTGATCGTCGTGCCGGCTGCCAAACGAGCGCAGGCCGACCGACGCGGGCCGCTCCGGCACCAGGAAATACACCAGCGGGATCAGCGCCGCGCAGCATGCGGCGACCGTCAGCACCACGGGCTTCCAGCCGCCCCATGCCACCAGCGCCGCGAGGCCCGGCATGAAGATCAGCGTGCCGGTCGCGGTCGACGCGGTCAAAAGCCCCATGACGAGGCCGCGATTGGTGGTGAACCAGCGATTGACGATGGTGGCGCCGAGCACGTTGGCGACCGCGCCCGAGCCGATGCCCGACAGCAGCCCCCAGGTCAGGAACAATTGCCACGGCGCGGTCATGAAATAGCTCGCGCCTGTTGACGCCGACATCAGCAGCAGCGCGCCCAGCACCGTGCGGCGGATGCCGAAGCGCTGCATCACGGCGGCGGCGAACGGGCCGGCGAGGCCGTAGAGGAAGATGCCGACCGCGGCCGACGAGGAGATCACGCCGACATCCCAGCCGAACGCCGCTTGCAGCGGCAGCATCAGCACGCCCGGCGTCGCGCGCAGGCCGGCGGAGGCGAGCAGCGAAAGGAAGATCACGGCGACGACGACGAACGCATAGTTCTGCCCGAACGGGCGTCTCGACACGGGGGCGGCTTGAAGCGGGGTCTGGGTCATGTTACTAACCGGTACGTATTGCGATGCGGCGTGTATACGTACCGGTTAGTAACATTGTCAAGAGCCCCCTGCGGAGAGGATCCGGAGAACGTCATGAAGAAAGCCGTCGAACCACAAGCGGAACGCCCGGCCAAAGCGTTTTCGAGCGAAGTGGCTACCGGTTCGCGTAAGGAAAACGCGTCAAAACAGGAAGCTGGAGCCGCGTTCCGATCCCATCGGAACGGAAAAGGCCCCAGGGCCGCCGACCGGATCCGCGCCTCCGCCAGCGAGCTGTTCTATCGCGAGGGCATCCGCGCCGTCGGCGTCGACGAGGTGGTCGAGCGCGCCGGCGTCACCAAGCCGAGCCTCTATCGCAGCTTCGCCTCCAAGGACGATCTCGCCGCCGCCTATATGCGCGACTACGACCTCGACTTCTGGGAGAAGTTCGAGAACCCCGGCGGAAAGTCATACAGCGATCCGCGCGAGCATGTGCTCGCCTATATCCGCGTGCTGTCGACGCGCGCGGTGCGCCAGGGCTATCGCGGCTGCGGCCTCAGCAACGCCACCGTGGAATATCCTGCGCGCGACAATCCCGCGCGGCAGGTCGCCGAAGCGCACAAGAAGGTGTTCCGCAAGCGCCTGCGCGAGCTCGCCGCCGGCATGGGCGCGCGCCAGCCCGCCGTGCTCGGCGATGCCCTGCTGCTGCTGATCGAAGGCATCTACAGCACCGGCCAGCAGTCGGAGGAGGGCCCGGCGCAGTCGGCGCTCGCGGCGGCCAAGCTCCTGATCGATGCGAGCGTGGCGAAGGGGTGAGGCGGATGACCGGCGGCGAAGCCGGCCGCCTCAGGCCCAGCGTCGAAACACCAGGCTGGCGTTGACGCCGCCGAATCCAAAGCCGTTCGAGATCGCGTGTTCGATCGCCATTCGTCGCGCAACGTTCGCGACGAGGTCGATACCCTCAGCGGCCGGATCGGCGTTCTCCAGGTTGAGCGTCGGCGGCGCGACCTGGTCGCGCAGCGCCAGGATCGTGAAGATCGCCTCGACGCCGCCGGCAGCACCCAGCAGGTGCCCCGTCGCCGACTTGGTCGCGCTGACGGCAACCCCGCCCTCGCGCCCGAACACGCGCTTGATCGCCTCGAGTTCGCCGAGATCGCCGACCGGCGTCGACGTCGAATGCGCGTTGAGATGCTGGATCTGGCCGGGCTGCAAGCCGGCCTGCGCCAGCGCCGCCTGCATCGCGCGGCGGGCGCCGTCGCCGTCTTCGGGCCCCGCGGTGATGTGATAGGCGTCCGCCGTCGTGCCGTAGCCAATGAGCTCGGCGATCGGCTGCGCGCCGCGCCGCAGGGCATGTTCGAGCTCCTCGATCACGAGCACGCCGGCGCCTTCGCCCATCACGAAGCCGTCGCGGTCGCGGTCGAACGGCCGCGAGGCGCGCGCCGGCGTGTCGTTGAACGACGTCGACAGCGCCCGCGCGGCGGCAAAGCCGCCGAGGCTCACCGGATCGATGCAGGCCTCCGCGCCGCCGCAGATCGCAACATCGGCCTCATTGGTCCTGATCAGGCGCGCGGCATCGCCGATCGCCTGAACGCTCGCCGCGCAGGCGGTCACCGGCGCGCCGATCGCGCCCTTGAAGCCGTAGCGGATGCTGATGTGCCCGGCCGCGAGATTGGCCAGGAAGGCGGGCACGGTGAATGGCGACAGGCGGCGTGTCCCGCTCTTCTCCACCGTGCGCACGGCGTCCGCGATCGCGGGAAATCCGCCGATCCCGGTTGCGATCACGGTCGCGGTGCGCTCTTGCGCCCGCGCCTCGGCCGGCATCCAGCCGGCCTGCGCCACGGCTTCCGCCGCGGCCAGCAGCGCGAACAGGATGAACCGGTCCATCTTCTTCTGGTCCTTGCGCGGCGCCGCGAGATCGGGATCGAACCCGCCCTCGGCATCCCCGGCCTTGTCAGGCACCTGACCTGCGACGCGCGCCGGAAGGCTCATCGCCCATTCCGGCAATGCGCGAAGCCCGGAATGCCCCGACAGCAGCCGCGACCAGACCAGTTCGGTGCCACAGCCCAGCGGGGATACCGTCCCCAGGCCCGTCACAACAATTCGACGCATGGTGCTCCTGTAGGGCTCCTGCCGGCGTGGCTGGGATTTCTGGGGGGTTCGAGGCTGTTTTATGTATGACGATCATCATTTATCCCTTCGACAGGTCGGGCGTCAAGGAGCCGGAGCACGCCGCTCGCTGAGGGCTCCTGCGCGTCTTGCAACGCACCGCGTTATCCGGCGCGGCAACGCCGCGGGTCATTTCGAGAATGGAAATTAAGTGCACTGTCGGCGTAACCTGAGCCGCGCGAAGTGCCATTCGTTGGCTCAAGGGCCCAATGATCAAGCGCCCTTGCTTTTCTCGTCGCGTTTGAGCTGCTGCTGCTTGTACTCGGCGTGTATTGCCGGATCGTCGTTGCTTCCGCGAACGGTATCCGTCTCGCCCCTGCCTCCATCGAGCCCCTTGGCTGCCGCGATCTGCTCTTTGAGATCGCTCACCGCCGGCCGGATGTAAGGCTCGCCTCGCGGTCGGGCACGCCAAGCGCTTCCACCATCAGCTCTGCGCCGAGCTCCGGATCGGGATGGTCGATGCAGAAGCCCTGCGCCGAGAATTTGACGCGCGGCGCTGCGGCAGCCTCAGTGGGGCCGGGTGCGGCGATCGCGGTTGCCGTCGTGAGGTCGGGAGCGGTGTCCATGTCGGGTTCTCCTGGCAGGCGCGCGGCCACGCGCCAGCGATCGTTCGCCGCGGCGAGCCGGTGCATGGTCAATGGTGGGTGTGTGGTTTCGGCCGCAAACCGGCGCGCCCGCCGGGGCGGGACGACACGCGTTTGCACGATTTCGGAATGTTGGAAGTGTGCCGCTGAGTTGCCCGACGTGTCAAGTCGTCATTCGCGCGTCATTCGCGCGGTGGCGGCCCGCCGCGACTGTGCATGGGGTTGTTTTCGATATTTTGGCGGCGCGCCTCTGTGGCGGGGAGTTCCTCCGCCGTCACCCGCGGTGGTGCCGGCAAGGCGCGGCATCTGCGGGCGCGGGTACCGTGCGCGTGGTGAGGAGCTAGCCGCCGCGTCGGCGTTGCCATGGCGCGGTGGCGCCATGGATCAGTTCGGGGACGCTTCTCGCGATGGGAAGCGTTCAGGATGTCCCGGACGCGCCGATGTGCCTCGCTCAGCGCGCCGCCGCGTTGACGACGCGGCAGAGGTTCTCGCTCATGTTGGGGGCAACCTGTCCCTGCGGCACGATGAAGACCGCATCGACGCGGCTGCCCTTGCCATTGGGTCGCACTACAACGCGCAAGGTCTGGGGACGGCCGGAGCCGGTGGTTTCCTGCTGCGCGGTCAGCGTGCCGAGCTGCTTCTCGATATTGACGCCCACGAAGCCCTCGGCCAGCACCGCCCGCGAGACCCGGTCGAGCGCGGCGGCCGGATTGACCGACGGGAAATCCATCGCGGTCTTGTAGGTCATGCCGGTGACGAGCGGAACGCCGCTGGTCTGATAGTTCTCCGCACAGGTGCCGGCCATGGCTGACGTGAACGAGATGGCGGCCAACGCAAGACCGCAACAAATTGTCTTAAGCAAGGGAGCAGCTTCCTTATGTTGATGAAGTGCCGGAGGTATAGCTTTGTTTGCCCACATTGCAACTTTGCATTGTGAATTGTGCTCCGACGCCCGCCGTATGCACGGCGCCGGGTGCAGCGATGTGAGCTTCTGCCGCCGATGATGGTACGGGCCGGGTTCGAGCGAGCTTCGCGCCACTCGCCATGTGTTCCTGCGCTTTCCGCAACCCTGAATCCGGAGACATCGGGGCGCGGATCGTTATACTGGCGACAGATTTGTGACATGGGCTCGATCCCCGCTGCGAAGGATGCCGCTGAATGTCTGAGACCATTGGCCACCCCGATCCCGGCCTCGATCTGTCCGATGGTTTCAAGCCGCACACCTCGCATTGGGGCGTGTTCTCGGCGCGGCTCGGCCAGGCGGGCCTCGAAGTCAGGCCCTATGGCGGCGATCCCGATCCGAACGGCATCATCAACAATTTCCCCGGTGCGCTGCGCCACCAGGCGCGCATCGGCCAGCCGGCGATCCGCCGCGGCTGGCTGGAGCGCGGCCCCGGGCCCGACGATCGCCGCGGCCGTGACGAGTTCGTCTCGGTCGGCTGGGAGAAGGCGCTCGATCTGCTCGGCGGCGAATTGGCGCGGATCCGCGACACGATCGGGCCAGGTGCGGTGTTCGGCGGCTCCTATGGCTGGTCGAGCGCGGGCCGCTTCCATCACGCGCAGAGCCAGGTGCACCGCTTCCTCAACGTCGCGATGGGCGGCTATGTCCGCTCGGTGAATACCTATTCCTCGGGCGCGTCCTCGGTGCTGCTGCCGCAGATCCTCGCCGGCTACGAGGACATCACCAAGCGCAACGTCACCTGGGAGCAGATCGCCGCCGAGACCGACATCGTGCTGGCGTTCGGCGGCATGGCGCTGAAGAACTCGATGGTGGCCGGCGGCTCGATCAGCAAGCATGTCGAGCGCGGCGCGATGGAAGCCGCGCACCGCCGCGGCTGCGAGTTCGTCCTGGTCAGTCCGCTGCGCGACGATCTGCCGGTCGAGGCCGGCGCCGAATGGCTGACGGCTGTACCCGGCACCGACGCTGCGCTGATGCTCGGCATCGTCCACACCCTGGTCGGCGAAGGCCTGCACGATCAGGCCTTCCTCGATCGCTACACCGAGGGCTGGCCGGTGTTCCTACGCTATCTCACGGGCGAGAGTGATGGCGTGCCGAAGAGCGCCGAATGGGCCGCAGCGATCTGCGGCATCGATGCCGACACCATCAAGGCGCTCGCGCGCCGGCTCGCCGGGCGGCGTTCGCTGATCACCGTCTCGCATTCGTTGCAGCGCGCCGAGCATGGCGAGCAGCCGGTATGGATGGGCATGGTGCTGGCGGCCGTGCTCGGCCAGATCGGCCTGCCCGGCGGCGGCTACGCCTATTCGCTCGGCGCGATCGGCTACTACGGCCGCCGAGTCAATGCGGTGCCCGGGCCGACGCTCGGGCAGGGCCGCAACGGCGTCGCCGACTTCATTCCGGTGGCGCGCATCGCCGACATGCTGCTCAATCCCGGCACGACCTATCGCTACAATGGCGAGACGCGGACCTATCCGGATATCCGCCTCGTTTATTGGGCTGGTGGCAACCCGTTCCATCACCACCAGGATCTCAACCGCCTGCGCAAGGCTTTTGCCCGGCTCGATACACTCGTCGTGCACGAGCTCGCCTGGACCGCGACGGCGCGTCACGCCGACATCGTGCTGCCCTCGACCATGACGCTGGAGCGCGAGGACATCGGCTATTCCAGCAACGATCCCTTGATGGTCGCGATGCACCGGATCGCCGAGCCGTTCGGCCTCGCCCGCGACGATTACGAGATCTTCGCCGATCTCGCCGAGCGGCTGGGGGCCCGCGAGCCCTTCACCGAGGGGCGCACGTCGCGCGAGTGGCTGGAACATCTCTATGAGCCGACCCGCAAGGCGCTCGCCGCGCGCGGGCTCGAGTCGCCGAGCTTTGAGGAATTCTGGGCGCGCGGCAGCCTGGTCGTGCCGCAGCATCTCGACGATGGCGGCTCGCTGCGCCGTTTCCGCGAGGATCCCATCGCGCGGCCGTTGCCGACGCCGAGCGGGCGCATCGAGATCTTCTCGCAGAAAATATCAAATCACGGCGATGCCGATTGTCCGGGCCATCCGGTCTGGCTCGACAAGACCGATACGCCCACATCAGACGCGCCGTGCTTCCTCGTCGCCAACCAGCCGGTGACGCGGCTGCACAGCCAGCTCGATTTCGGCGGCCATTCGCTCGACGCCAAGCATCGCGGCCGCGAGGTCGCGCGCATGAACCCGCGCGATGCCAAGCCGCGCGGCATCGCCGACGGCGACATCATCCGCATTTTCAACGCGCGCGGCGCCTGCCTTGCCGCTGTTCATGTCACCGACGGCATCGCGCCCGGCGTGGTACAGCTGCCGACCGGCGCCTGGTACGATCCGATGGACCCCGAGGAGGAGGCGCCGCTCTGCGTGCACGGCAATCCGAACGTGCTGACGCGCGACATCGGCACGTCATCCTTCGCGCAGGGCTGCACCGGGCAGCTGACGACCGTCGAGGTCGAGCGTTTCAACGGCAATCTGCCGCCGATCCGGGCGTTCGATCCGGCGTAGTTTCACGCATCCGTCGCAGATTCACGGCCGATCACGAACAAATCATCTGTCGGCGCTGGATGGCGCCCATTCGTTCGGCTACGGCATCACGGGATCGCCCTCTGAATGTTCGGACCTGTCGAGATGCACCTGAAAACCCTGTTTTTCGCCGTCGCCGCGACCGTCGCGCTCGGCTCGTCCGCCGCCTTGGCGCAATCGGCCGCCGAGCCCGCTTATGGGCCGGAATTGCAGGGCTTCGACTATCCCTATCCGGTCGAGCATTATCGCTTCAGCTCGCAGGGGCAGGAGCTCGACATGGCCTATCTCGACGTCAAGCCGGCGACGCCGAACGGCCAGACCGCGGTGCTGCTGCACGGCAAGAATTTCTGTGCCGCCACCTGGGACGGCACCATCAAGGCGCTCAGCGGCGCCGGCTATCGCGTGATCGCGCTGGACCAGATCGGCTTCTGCAAATCCAGTAAGCCGGAACGCTATCAATTCACCTTCCAGCAGCTCGCCGGCAACAGCCGTGCGTTGCTGGCTTCGCTCGGGATCGACCATGCGATCATGGTCGGCCACTCGACCGGCGGCATGCTGGCGATGCGCTACGCCCTGATGTATCCGGGCGCCACCGATCGCCTGGTGCTGGTCGATCCGATCGGGCTCGAGGACTGGAAGGCCAAGGGCGTGCCGTGGCTCAGCCTCGACGGCTGGATGCAGCGCGAGACCCGCGTCACCGCCGACAGCATCCGCGCCTATGAGCGCGCCACCTACTATGCCGACACCTGGGATCCGTCCTACGAGACCTGGGTGCAGATGCTGGCGGGCATGTATCGCGGCGAGGGCCGCGCCGCGGTGGCCTCGAGCTCGGCGCGGCTCTACGACATGATCGCGACCCAGCCGGTGTTTTACGAGTTCGAGCAGATCAAGCCGCCGACCCTGCTGTTCGTCGGCGACAAGGACACCACTGCGATCGCCAAGGACACTGCGCCGCCGGACATCCGCAAGACGCTCGGCAATTATCCGGTGCTGGGCAAGGAGGCCGCCAAGCGGATTCCGCATATCCAGCTGATCGAATTCCCCGACCTCGGCCATTCGCCGCAGATCCAGGCGCCGGCGCGCTTCCACGACGCGCTGCTCGGCTGGTTGCAGCATCCGGAAACCGGCGCGATGCTGGTCAAATAGGGGCCGATGACATCATGACGACAGCCGAACTGGTCAGCGTGTTCACGGTGGATGGGCAGGGCGGCAATCCCTGTCCGATCGTGGTCGATGCAAGCGGCATGAGCGCGTCCGACATGCAGGACGTTGCACGCCGCCACGGTCACGAATCCGGCTTCGTGTTGCCGGCGCAGAGTGACGATTTCGACGCCACGTTCCGCTTCTTCGTTCCGAACCACGAAATGGAAATGTGCGGCCACGCGACTATCGGTGCGCTGTGGTTGCTCGCGCGTCAGGGGAAGTTGCCGGGCGACACGATCCGGATTTCGACGCGCAGCGGTCCCGTCACCGGCTTCATCAGCCGTGATCACAACGGCGAGCCGAGTGTCCAGATCACCCAGCCGGCCGGCAAGACCGTTCCGCTCACCGATGTGCAACGCGACGATGTGCTGCGGGCGCTCGCGGTCGGGCCTGACGCGATCGGCGCCGCAAAGCCCTGCAATGCGGTCACGTCGCGGATCAAGACCCTGATTCCGATGTGCTCGCCCGAAGCGCTGAACGCGCTCGATCCCTCAGCCGAGAACGTCGAAGCCGTCTGCGGCCGGATCGGATCGACCGGGCTCTATCCCTTCGCGGTGATCGACCGCGACGCTCGCCTGTTCGAGGCGCGGCAATTCCCGCGCTCGTCCGGCTATCGGGAAGACGCCGCAACCGGCATTGCGGCCGCGGCGCTGGCATTCGGCTTGCTCGACAACGGCCTGGTCGCTCCTGATGACGAGGAGATTCGAATCCTGCAGGGCAGGGCGATGGGGCGCCTGTCGGAAATCCGCGTCCGCATCGGCTTCGCCGGCGGTCGTGCTGTCGGTTGCCTGCTTGGCGGCAATGTCGAGTTGATGGCTGCGCCGTCACACTGAAATCAGCGGCTGTGAACCCGCCGCTCGAGGCGCCGGTCCTGCAAGGACAGTCTAGGCCGACTCCGCGCTTCTCTTGGTGCGCTCCCGCGCGCTGGCGTGCACCGGCGACGATCGCCGGGCGCCGGGACCCGGATGCACGTGGACGTGCTTCGCGCTCAGCGGCTCGCCGCATTCCGAGCAGACCATGACAGGGTCGAACATCTTCCCGCAGGTCTTGTGTTCGTGCAGCAACGGCCGGCCGCGCGCGTCGACCATGTGGACGTTGCCCCAGTGCACGATCGACATGATGATCGGATAGAGATCGAGGCCCTTCTGGGTCAGGATGTATTCGTAGCGCTTCGGCGCCTCCTGATAGGGAATCTTGCGCAGCACGCCGAAGCGCACCAGCTTCTTCAGCCGGTCGGCGAGCAGATGCCGTGTGATGCCGAGCGATGCCTGGAAGTCATCGAACCTGCGGATGCGCAAGAAGCACTCGCGCAGGATCAAGAGGCTCCAGCGGTCGCCGATCACCGCGACCGTGCGGGCCAGCGAGCACGGCTCCTCCTCGAGGGTATCCCATTTCATCAGCGTCTCCTGCAGTCACGCAAATCAAATTCTAAAACAGAACTTACGTCATTTCAATAGGATGCCTGTAAATCGGCTGCAAGCCAGCCATTGGATGACAAATATCATATTGACAGTTCTAAAATAGAACTTATGGTCGCGGCACGATCAACCCGGCCAGGCTGACGGCCGTTGCCAATCGAAGGGAAGGGCGTTCCATGGCTGCTCCGCTCAAGGTCGAATTCCATTTCGATTTCGGAAGTCCGAACGCCTATCTCGCCGAGCTCGCACTGCCGGATATCGAGAAGCGCACCGGCGTGAAGTTCGACTACATCCCGGTGCTGCTCGGCGGCGTCTACAAGGCGACCGGCAACATGTCGCCCGGCGAGTCGCTGCGGGGGATCAAGAACAAGCCGGAATACAACGCGCTCGAAACCGAGCGCTTCCTGCGCCGCCACAACATCACGACGTTCAAGACGAACCCGTTCTTTCCGGTCAATACGCTGATGCTGATGCGCGGCGTCATCGCGGCCGATTTCGAGGGGTTGTTCGAGCCCTATTTCCGCGCCGCCTATCACCACATGTGGTCCGAGCCCAAGAAGATGGACGATCCGCAGGTGTTCCGCGAGGCGTTCCTGTCCTCCGGCCTCGATATCGACCGCATCATCGCCCGCGCCCAGCAGGATGACGTCAAGAAGAAGCTGATCGAGAACACCAGCGACGCGGTCGCGCGCGGCTCGTTCGGATCGCCGACCTTCTACGTCGGCAACGAGATCTTCTTCGGTAAGGACAAGGTGCGCGAGGTCGAGGAAGAGATCGTCGCGCAATTGGCCGCGGTGCGGCGCAGGACCGCCTGAGCGGGAAATTCCTCAACACAACAAGCCCAAAGGGCTGCGACAGGGAGGTTTCAGTGCAGGCGTCGACCCAGATTGTTGAAGGAAGTGTGGAAGGCTTGCCGAACCGCATCCATGAGGTGATCGATCACCACGTGGTGGCGACGCCGGATCATCCGGCGCTGATCGACGACAAGATGCGGCTGAGCTATCGCGAGCTCGATGAGACTGTCGGTCGCGTCGCCGAGGCGTTGCAGGCGCTGGGCATCCGCGCCGGCGACCGCATGATGATCGTGAGCGAGAATTCGATTCCGTTGGCCTGCCTGCTGCTGGCGGCGAGCCGGCTCGATGTCTGGTCGATCGTGGTCAATCCGCGGCTGTCGCCGCGTGAACTGGATCAGATCAGGGATCACAGCGGCGCCCGCCGCGTGTTGCTCACCGCTGACGTCTCGCAGGAGGCGGCCACCCATGCTGCGCGCTACGAGGCTGCCGTGCAGGATGTCGGCCCGCTTCGCGGCATCGCCGTCACCGGCCTGAACCTGGCAACCGTGGCCGAGCCGGTCGAGGCCGACGGCGCCAACCAGGTCGCGGTTCTGATCTACACGTCCGGCACCACGGGCACGCCGAAAGGCGTGATGCTGACCCATCGCAATCTGCTGTTCAGCGCCCGGGGCACCGCGGGCTTCCGCAAGATGTCGGCCGATGACGTGCAGTATTGCGTGCTGCCAATCTCGCACATCGTCGGCATCTCGCTGCTGACGATGACCCTGATGGTCGGTGCCACCGTGCGCCTGGTCGCCAAATACGATCCGGCCGCGCTGGTCAAGGCGATGGCCGAGGAAGGCATCACGATCCTCAACGGCGTGCCCGCCACCTACCAGCGCCTGCTCGAATACCGCCGCAACGCCGGCCTGCCCAAGCTCGATCGCGGCCGGCTGCGCGTGATCTCGGTGGCCGGCGCGCCGCTCGACCTCGAGCTCAAATCGCGGGTCGAGCAGGAACTCGGCCTGCCGTTGCTCAACGGCTACGGCATCACCGAATGCTCGCCGGGAATCTCGGGCGTCCGGCCCGACAATCCGCGGGCCGACCATGCGGTCGGCACCGTCATGGCGGGCATCGAGGCGCGACTGGTCGGCCGCGACCTCAAGCCGGTTGCATCAGGCGAAGTCGGTGAGCTCCACGTCCGCGGCCCCAACGTGATGCGCGGCTATTACCGCGCGCCGGATCTGACGGCCAAGGCGATCGATCCCGACGGCTGGTTCAATACCGGCGATTTGGCCCGCTTCGAGAATGACGCCCTCTACATTGTGGGGCGCACCAAGGAGATGATCATCCGCTCCGGGTTCAATGTCTATCCGGCCGAGATCGAGGCCGTGCTGAGCACGCATGACGCCGTGGTGCAGTGCGCCGTGGTCGGCCGGTCGGTCGAGGGCAATGAGGAGGTCGTCGCCTTCGTGCAGCTGATCAAGGGCTCGACGGCGACGGTGCAGGATCTGATGGCCCATGTTGCTCCGCAACTGACCTCGTACAAGCGTCCGTCGGAGATTATCCTCATGGATGCGCTGCCCGCGACATCGACGGGCAAGCTCTTGAAGCACAAGCTGGCGGAGTCGCTGCGCAGCTGAGGCTGAGCCGTCGCCGCAAGCCAGTTCACTCAAACAAGACCGGAGTACACCATGCAGAAGAGAAACAAGACGGTGGCCGTCATTGGTGCCGGTGATTTCATCGGCGGTGAGATCGCCAAGAAGTTCGCCTCCGAGGGCTTTACGGTGTTTGCCGGCCGCCGCAACGGCGACAAGCTCGCGCCGCTGGTCAAGGAGATCGAGGCCGCCGGCGGCGAAATCCATGCGCGCTCGCTCGATGCGCGCAAGGAGGAGGAGATCACTGCGTTCCTCAACGACGCCGACAAACATGCGCCGCTGGAGGTCTGCATCTTCAATATCGGCGCCAACGTCAATTTCCCGATTCTCGAGACCACCGAGCGCGTGTTCCGCAAGGTCTGGGAGATGGCCTGCTACTCCGGCTTCCTGGCCGGACGCGAAGCTGCGCGGTTGATGACGGCACGCGGCGAGGGCAACATCTTCTTCACCGGCGCAACCGCCTCGTTGCGCGGCGGCAGTGGCTATGCCGCCTTTGCCAGCGCCAAGTTCGGCCTGCGCGCGGTGGCGCAGGCGATGGCGCGCGAGCTCGGGCCGAAGAACATCCATGTCGCGCACCTGATTATCGACTCCGGCGTCGACACCGAATGGGTGCGGCAACGCCGCATCGAGGCGCTCGGCCCGAACGCGCTTGACAATCCCGATCTGCTGATGCCGCCGGCCTCGGTCGCTGCGTCATACTGGCAACTCTACCAGCAGCCGAAGAGCGCCTGGACCTTCGAGCTGGAAATCCGGCCCTTCGGCGAGAAGTGGTAGGGAGCATCGGAAATGGAGCTCGCGCTATCCCCTGACGATGCGGCGTTTCGCGACGAGGTTCGCGCGTTCATCAAGGACAACTACCCGGAGGAGATGCGCGTCGCCAATCCGGAGACCGATCTCTCCAAGGAGCAGATGCTGCTGTGGCACCGCATCCTGCACAACAAGGGCTGGATCGCGCCGCTCTGGCCGAAGCAATATGGCGGGCCCGGCTGGTCGATCACCCGCCGCTTCATCTTCGAGCAGGAGACGACGCGCGCCGGCACGATGCCGCCATTGGCGTTCAGCGTCACCATGGTCGGGCCGGTGATCTACACGTTCGGCAACGACGCGCAGAAGCAGAAGTTCTTGCCGCGCATCCTCTCCGGCGAGGACTGGTGGTGCCAGGGCTATTCGGAGCCGGGCTCCGGCTCCGACCTCGCCACCGTTCGCACCAAGGCGGTGCGCGACGGCGACCACTACGTCGTCAACGGTCACAAGACCTGGACCACGCTGGCGCAGCATGCCGACTGGATCTTCTGCCTGGTCCGCACCGATCCAACGGCGAAGCCGCAGTCCGGCATCTCGTTTCTCTTGATCGACATGAAGTCGCCGGGCGTCACGGTGCGCCCGATCATCACCATCGACGGCTCGCACGAGGTCAACGACGTCTTCCTGGAGGATGTCCGCGTCCCTTCCGAGAACCTGATCGGCGAGGAGAACAAGGGCTGGACCTACGCCAAGTTCCTGCTCGGCAATGAACGCACCAGCATGGCCGGCATCGGTCGTTCGACGCGCTATATCAGCCGGTTGAAAAAGATCGTGAAGGCCGAGATTCCGGAAGACGATCCGGCGCATCTCGAATTCATCAGGGACATCGCCCGCGTCGAACTCGACGTGCTGGCGCTGGAGGCGACGGAGTTGCGCGTCGTCGCCCAGATGGCGCGCGGCATCGACCCCGGACCTGCGGCATCGCTGTTCAAGATCCGCGGCACCGAGATCTTCCAGAACATTACCGAGCTGACGCATCGGGCGATCGGCAATTACGGGCTTGCGATCCGCGAGCATCCGATCAGCGCCAACCACTTCATGCCGGGCCCGGACTACGGCCACACGGCGTCGGAGAAATATCTGAACTCGCGCAAGCTCTCAATCTACGGCGGATCGAACGAGATCCAGCGCAACATCATCGCGAAAGCGGTGCTTGGTCTTTAGCTACAAGGCAACGAGGATCGGATGGATATCCAGTTCACGGAAGAGCAGGAATTGTTGCGGTCCAGCGTACAGCGGCTGCTGCGGGATCAATATGATTTCGACGCCCGTCGCAAGATCGTTGCGAGCGAGGACGGCATTGGCCGCGAGCAATGGGCCGCTTTTGCGGAGCTCGGCCTGCTGGCCGCGCCGTTCTCTGAGGCTGTTGGCGGGCTCGGCGGTGGGCCGCTATCGACCATGATCATCATGCAGGAGTTCGGCCGGCATCTCGTCGTGGAGCCGTTCGTCGAGACGGTCGTGGTTGCCGGCGGCCTGGTCGAGCAGGTTGGGTCTGACGCGCAGAAGCAGGCTTTCATTGCCGACATCATCGCAGGGTCAAAGCTCTGGGCGTTGGCCTGGACCGAGAAGGGCTCGCGGTTCGATCTCGCAACGGTGACCACCACGGCGCGCCGGGACGGCGACGGCTATGTGCTGACCGGCGAGAAGACGGCAGTGATGGCCGCGCCGTGGGCGGATTACCTGATCGTCTCCGCCCGCACCTCGGGCCATCGCCACGATCGCGGCGGCGTCAGCCTGTTCGTGGTCGATCGCCGCGCCGCCAATCTCGATCTGCAGAGCTTCAAGACGATCGATGGCCGTAGAGCTGCCGAGATCAGCCTGCGCTGCGTGCGGGGTGAATTGCTCGGCAAGGAAGGCGAGGGCGTCAAAACGCTGGAAGCCTGCCGCAACCGTGCGATCGGCGCGCTCTGCGCCGAGGCGGTCGGCGCGATCGGCGAGTTGAACGCCGCGACGCTGGACTATTCCAAGACGCGCAAGCAGTTTGGCGTCACGATCGGTAGCTTCCAGGTGCTGCAGCACCGGATGGTCGACATGTTCATCGCGCATCAGGAGACGCTGTCCCTGATGCAGCATCTCAGCCTCAGTCTCAGGGACGATGAGGCCGGCGTCTCCCGGTTGGCTTCAGGCGCCAAATCCAAGATCGGCTATGCCGGCAAGTTCGTGGCCGACCAGGCCGTGCAACTGCATGGCGGCATGGGCATGACCGACGAGCTCAATGTCGGCCACTACTTCAAGCGGATTTCCTCGATCAACATCCAGTTCGGCGATCCCGCCTACCACGTGCTGCGCTATGCGCAGCTCGATGCGGTCGCCTAGGCTCAGAGAGGCAAGCATGTCATCACCCGAAGCAGTCATCGTTTCCACCGCGCGTACCGGGGTCGGCAAGGCCTATCGCGGCGCGCTCAACAACACCGACGGCCCGACCCTGGCCGGCCACGTCATGGCCGAGGCCGTCAAGCGCGCCGGCATCGCGCCCGGCGAGGTCGAGGACGTGGTGATGGGCTGCGCGATGCAGCAGGGCACCATGGTGATGAACGTCGCGCGCAAGGGCGCGATCCGCGCTGGATTGCCTGTCACAGTCGCCGGCACCACCATCGACCGGCAATGCGCTTCCGGGCTGCAGGCGATCGCGGTCGCGGCACGCTCGGTGATATCAGATGGCGTCGAGATTGCGATCGGCGGCGGTATCGAGTCGATCAGCCTGGTGCAGAACGAGCACATGAACAGGTTCCATGCCGTCGACGACGAACTGATGGCGATGAAGCCCGAGATGTACATGTCGATGCTGGAGACGGCCGAGGTCGTCGCCGAGCGCTACGGGATCGGCCGCGACAAGCAGGACGAATACAGCCTCGAATGCCAGCGCCGGGTCGGCGCTGCGTTGCAGGGCGGCCGCTTCAACGACGAGATTATTCCGATCACGACCAGGATGGCCGTGGTCAACAAGGACACCAAGGAAGTCGGCTTCCAGCAGGTGACCTTGGCCAAGGATGAAGGCCCGCGGCCGGACACCACGGCGGACGGACTGGCCAAGATCAAGCCGGTTTTCGAAGGCAAGACCATTAGCGCCGGCAATGCCAGCCAGCTCTCCGACGGCGCCTCGGCCTGCGTGATCATGAGCGACAAGATCGCCGCGCAGAAGGGCCTGAAGCCGCTCGGCATCTTCCGCGGCTTTGTTGCCGCCGGCGTCGAACCCGACGAGATGGGCGTCGGCCCGGTCGCGGCGATCCCACGGCTGCTGAAGCGGCATAATCTGAAGATCGACGACATCGATCTCTGGGAGCTCAACGAAGCCTATGCGGTGCAGGTGATCTATTGCCGCGACAAGCTCGGCATCGACCCGGACAAGCTCAACGTCAACGGCGGTTCGATCGCGATCGGCCATCCCTACGGTATGACCGGCGCGCGGCTCACCGGCCACCTACTGATCGAAGGCCGCCGGCGCAAGGCGAAATACGGCGTGGTGACCATGTGCATCGGCGGCGGCATGGGTGCGGCGGGCCTGTTCGAAATCATCAACTGATCGGAACGCGGGAGAGATTTGTGAAGACAGCAATCACTGAATTGTTCGGCATCCAGCATCCGATCATCCAGGGCGGCATGCATTATGTTGGCTTCGCCGAGATGGCGGCGGCGGTGTCCAACGCCGGCGGCCTCGGCATCATCACCGGCCTGACCCAGCGGACCCCGGAACTGCTGGCGAAGGAAATCGCGCGCTGCCGCGACATGACCGACCAGCCGATCGGCGTGAACCTCACCTTCCTGCCGAGCTTCACCGCGCCGCCCTATCCCGAATACATCGCGGCGATCCGCGAAGGCGGCGTCAAGGCGGTGGAGACCGCGGGCCGCAGCCCGGAGCAGTACATGCCGGCGCTGAAGGCTGCGGGCATCAAGGTGATCCACAAATGCACCTCGGTGCGGCATTCGCTGAAGGCCGAGAAGATCGGTTGCGACGCGGTCAGCGTCGACGGCTTCGAGTGCGGCGGCCATCCGGGCGAGGACGACATCCCCAACATGATCCTGCTGCCGCGCGCGGCAGACGAGCTGAAGATCCCGTTCGTCGCTTCCGGTGGCATGGCGGATGCACGCAGCCTCGTCGCGGCGCTGTCGATGGGCGCCGCCGGCATGAACATGGGCACGCGATTCATCGCGACCAAGGAAGCGCCGGTTCATCCCAATGTGAAGCAGGCACTGCTCGATGCCGACGAGCTCGACACCCGCCTCGTGATGCGCGCGCTGCGCAACACCGAGCGGGTGCTGAAGAACAAGGGTGTCGATGAGCTGCTCGAGATCGAGCGCGAGAAGGGCGGCAAGCTGAAGATCGAGGACATCCACGAGCAGGTCGCCGGCGTCTACCCGAAGGTGATGATCGACGGCGAGATGGATGCCGGTGCCTGGAGCTGCGGCATGGTGGTCGGCCTGATCAACGACATCCCGACCGTCAAGGAGCTGATCGACCGCATCATGGCCGAGGCCGAGCAGATCATCCGGCAGCGGCTGACCGGCTTTCTCGACGGCAAATTCGAAACCAGGCCGGCCCGCGCGGTTGCTTAGGAGATTGCCATGACCGAGCATGTCAAAGTCGAAATCGCCGCCGGCGTCATGACGCTGACCTTGCAGCGGCCCGAGAAGAAGAATGCGCTGACCGGCGCCATGTATGACGCCATGTCGCATGCGCTGAAGCAGGCCGAGGCGGATCCATCCGTCCGGGTGATCCTGTTCCAGGGCGACGGCGACAGCTTCACCGCGGGCAATGATCTGGCCGATTTCGCCAGCCAGGCGCGCGGCGAAAGCGCGGTGGATAGTCCCGCCCATCGCTTCATCGAGACCATCAGCAAGGCCGGCAAGCCGCTGGTCGCGGCCGTGCAGGGCAACGCGGTCGGCGTCGGCACCACCATGCTGCTGCATTGCGATTTGGTCTATCTTGCCGAGAACGCCCGGCTGATCACGCCGTTCGTCAATCTCGCGCTGGTGCCGGAGGCAGCGTCGAGCTGGCTGCTTCCCTTAAGGATCGGGCACGCGCGCGCCTATGCGATGTTTGCGCTCGGTGAGCCGATGGATGCGCCGGGCGCGCTGGCATCCGGTCTCGCCAATGCCGTGGTGCCGCAAGCGGATCTCCGCAAGAAGGCGCATGACGCGGCGATCGCGCTGACCAAGCGGCCGGCGGGTTCACTCGGCCTGACCAAGCAGCTGATGCGTGAGCAGCAGCGGATCGCGGCGCAGATCGCCGCGGAGGGCGTGCTGTTCAAGGAGCGGCTGACGACGCCCGAGGCGCGCGAGGCCTTTGCCGCCTTCGCCGAACGGCGTCCGCCTGATTTCACCAAACTGTCGGCCTGAAGCCGCCAAGCGTTCGCGGAAACATCAAGGGAGTGAAGCATGCACGTCGTCGGCAGCCATCAATACCCCGCCATGGAATCCGTGATCTACGGCAAGCCCGCGGCCGAAGCGCTGCGCGAGGAGGCCGAGCGGCTCGGCGCGAAACATGTCTATCTGATCGCGAGCCGGACGCTGAACACCACGACCGACGAGATCGAGAACATACGCAAAGCGCTCGGCGATCGCCATGTCGCGACCTTCGACGGCGTGCCGCAGCACACGACCAGGGACGCGGTGACACAGATCGCGCGGCATGCGACGGAGGCCAAGGCAGACCTCGTCGTCGCCATCGGCGGCGGCTCGGTGGTCGATGCGGCGAAGATCGTGTTGATGTGCATCGAGCACAAGATCTTCGAGCCGGCGGGGCTCGATGGTTTCGAGACCACGCCGGACCGTCGCTTCGGTCCGTTCCGCAACCCAAAAGTCCGGATGATCGCGATCCCCAGCACCCTTTCGGGCGGCGAGTACAATTCCGGCGCGCTGGTCACCGACACCGGCCGCAAGCTGAAGCAGATATTCAACCATCCGATGATGATGCCGCGCAGCATCATCCTCGATCCCGCGATCACCAAATACACGCCCGAGAAGCTCTGGCTCGGCTCGGGCACGCGCGCGATGGATCATGGCATCGAGGCGATCTGCTCCAGCCGGCCCAACGTGCTGGTCGACGCGGTGTGCCAACAGGGGTTGCGCTATCTGCACGACGGCCTGCTGCGCACCAGGAATAGTCCCGACGACGAGGCGGCGCGGCTGAGCTGCCAGCTCGGTTCCTGGCTGTCGGCGTTCGGATTGCAGTCGCGGGTGCCGATGGGCGCGAGCCACGCCATCGGCCATGTGCTCGGCGGCACCTGCGACGTCCCGCATTACTTCTGCACGGCGGTGATGATGCCGAGCGTGCTGCGCTACAACCGCCCCGCGACGGAAACCGCCCAGCAATCGATCGCGGCCGCGCTCGGCGCGCCGGGCCGCGACGCCGGCGAGGCGTTTGCGGCGTTCATCGCGGAGCTCGGCCTGCCGCGGCGGCTTGCCGATGTCGGTGTCGGCGAAGATCGTTTCGAGCTGATCGGACGGAACGCGATGCTGTCGATCTTCACACGCGCCAACCCGCAGCCGATCCGCGAACCCGGCGACGTCGTCAAGATCCTGAAGCTGGCCGCCTGACGCAACAGCACCCGGAGCAGCCACGATGGCCGCCTTGCGTATATTCTCCTATCTGCCGAACCCGCGTGTGTGGAAGGCGACCATCGCGGCGCGGTTCTGCGGCGTCGACGTCGAGGTCCGAGGCGCTTCCGGCAAGGAATTGCGCGACTGGCTGTGGGATTACGATGCCCATCCCTTGACGGAGCAGGAACGCACCGCGCTGTCGTCGCTGGCGCGAACCGGCCGGGTTGGGCTGACCGGCGCGCAGCTGTTCAAGACCGATGCGTTCATGGCGGCGCAGCCGTTCGGCAACGTGCCGGCCGCGTTCGGTGCCGACGGCAAGGTCGGGATATTCGAATCCAACAGCATCATGCGGGCAGTGGCGCGGCTCGGCGAAGCGAAGTTTCCGCTCTATGGGCACGACGCCTACGAGGCGTCGAGGATCGACAGCTTTCTCGACGTCAGTCTGGTGTTTGCGCGGGACTCGCAGATCTATCTGCTTGCGCTGTCGGGCGGCACGGTCGACGCGGCCATTCATGCCCGCGCCAAGGACGCGTTCGCGATATATGCCTCCGGAATCGAGCAGGCACTGTCGCCGCGACGGGAGACGTTGGTCGGCAACGGCATCTCGATTGCCGACATCTGCTTTGCCGCCGAGCTCGCGTTGTTCATGAACGAGCACGCGCGGACCGAGCAACTGGGCAAGCAGGGGTTGGAGAAAATCCTGCATGAGGGCGTAAGGGACGAATATCCGCTGATGTTTGCTCACTTCGCCCGGCTGGTCGAGCACGAGCATTTTGCGCCGGACCTCAAACCATACGTCGAGAAGCTGCTGTCGAAGGCGGCCGCCTGAAAGGCGCGGACCGCAACGCGGAGGAGTGATCGCATGACCGCACCCGTCTGTCTGATATCCGGCGTTGGGCCCGGCACCGGTTCGGCGCTCGCCAGGAGGTTCGCCGAAGGCGGCTATCGGGTCGCACTGCTCGCCAGGAACGAGGAGCGTCTCGCCGCGCTCGAGAAGCAGCTGCCGGGCGCCAGGGCCTATCGATGCGATGTGTCCGATGCCGCGCAGGTCGAGGCGGTGGCCTCGGCCGTGGAGCGCGATCTCGGCAGCCCCGCCGTCGTGATCCACAACGCGGTCGGCGGCGCGTTCGGAACTTTCCGCGAGATCGATCCGGAGATCCTCAATCGCAACTTCCAGGTCAACACGATGGGCCTGTTGTACCTGGCACGGCGGTTTGCGCCTGCGATGATCAGTGCAGGCAAGGGCGCCATCGTTGCCACCGGCAACACCTCGGCATTGCGCGGCAAGGCCGGTTTCGCGGGGTTCGCGCCGACCAAGGCGGCGCAGCGGATTTTGGCCGAAGCGATGGCACGTGATTTGGGACCGCAGGGTGTTCACGTCGCCTATCTCGTGATCGATGCGGTGATCGACCTGGAATGGACCCGGAAGCGCTGGCCGGAGCGGCCGGACGACTTCTTCATCAAGCCGCGGGCGATCGCGGACGAGGTCTGGCACGCCGCCCATCAGGATCGCAGCGCGTGGTCGTTCAACGTCGAGATCAGGCCGTTCGGCGAGGCCTGGTAGGCGGCACGGCACTCGCGAGAGCAATTTCAATTCATAAGGGTTCAAGGGGAGTTTCATGTTCTTGAAGACGTTTGCCGTGTCCATTGCCGTGCTCGCGGCCTTTGCCGGCACTCCAAGTCGTGCCGAAACGGCGGGCGTGACGGAGTCGGAAATCAAGGTCGGCGCGACATTCCCGTTCAGTGGTCCGGCATCCCCGCTCAGCAACACCGGCAAGGGCCTGATCGCCTATGTGCATTCCGTCAATGACCGTGGCGGCATCAACGGCCGCAAGATCAACCTCATCACCTATGACGATGCCTATACGCCGCCGAAAGCCGTGGAGCAGACCCGCAAGCTGATCGAGAGCGACGAGGTGGCGTTCCTGTTCAGTCCGCTCGGAACGCCCGGCATCGGCGCGACCATCAAATACGTGACCGCGAAGAAGGTGCCGCATCTGTTCGTCGTGAGCGGGGCGACCAAGTTTGCCAACTTCTCCGAGTTTCCGCTGACCACCACGGGATTGCCGAGCTACAACACCGAGGGAAAAATCTACGCCAGGTACATCACCCAGACGGCGCCCGATGCGAAGATTGCGATCCTCTACCAGAACGACGATCTCGGCCGCGATTTCGTCGCCGCGTTCAGGGAAACGCTGAAGGCCGATTTCGACAAGAAGGTGGTGACGTCTCCCTATGAGGTCACCGAGCCCACCATCGAATCCCGCGTGGTCACGCTGAAGGCGTCGGGCGCCCAGGCATTCCTGATCGCCGGCACGCCGAAATTCGCGGCACAGGCGATCAAGAAGGCGAGCGAGATCGGCTGGACGCCGCTCACCATCGTCAACTACGTGTCGAGCTCGGTCTCGGCGACGATCGTGCCGGCCGGCGCGGACAAGGCGGTGGGCGTCGTCGTGGCGACCATCACCAAGGATCCCAACGACAAGAAATGGGCCGAGGACGCCGGCATGAAATGGTATCGCGCCCACTTCGAGAAGTATCTCCCCGGCGCCGATATCGGCGACAACAACTATCTGTTCGGGACCCAGCAGGGCCAGATCCTGGAGCAGGTGCTGAAACAGTGCGGCGACGACCTGTCGCGCGAGAACATCGTCAAGCAGGCACGCAACATCAAGGGGCTGGTGCTGCCGACCCTGATGCCGGGCATCACCATCAACACCGGTCCCGACAACAGCATGGCGTACACGCAGCTCCAGCTGCAACGCTGGACCGGAAGCTCCTGGGAGCAGTTCGGCGGCGTGCTGGGCGCCGAGGCGAACTGAGCCGCGGGGTCGAGGGTGACGAAGCGCTAGTGGAGCCGTCGCGCGATCGGCTTCGCCAGCGCGCTATGCCAATCCGATTGCGACGGGCGGTCGCTCGACCGGAGGCTCGCCAGCAAGGCCGCGGTCTTGGGCTGAACCCGCGAGCCGTCGATCACCTCGAGCTGGCCGCACCGGTTGAGCGTGTGCAGCTTGCGCCCGGTCCACAGCGGTCCGGGTTTGAGCAGGTGTCGAACCGCCTGTCGGTACGTCGTCGGCGACAGTTCGAGCACTTCCGCAAGTCCAAGCGCCGCGCCGTATCCGTTGGTGCAATCCTGCACCGGTCGCCACAGTCTTCCGTCGACGGCCACGAAATTTCCAGCCGGTCGGGCCGTTGCGCGATCCATCAGGACCGGATTGCTGGCATGCGGCCGCCAGGGGCCAAGCAGCCGCTCGGCGTAGTAGATCGCCAGCGTGTCCGAATATCCGCCGGTGCCGTCGCGCCAGGCTCCGAACATGTAATAGAGGCCGTCGTGCTGCGTGATCGTCACGTCGGCAAGTTCGAGCCCGGACAGCAGCGTTGCGTGCCGCTCCCATTTGTCCGGAAAGCGGATGCATTTGTAGAGCGGAACGTCCCGATGCGCGGTGCTTTCCGGGATCATCCAGAGCTCGCCATCGTTCTCGATCAGGAACGGGTAGGACAGGTGCCAGGGCTCTTCCAGCACGGGCAGCACCTTGCCGACCGGCCCGTTGCCGTCGAATTCGATCGCGGAGATGATGCCCTTGCCGATCCGGTGGTCGAGGTCTTCGAAGAAGACGAACGTCCTGCCTTGCCATGTCACCGGGAAGGGATCGGCATAGAAGCGGTTGCCGGGATCGCCGAGCACGTTCCATGCCGGTCCGGACAGGTCACCGGTGCGCCAGACATCCGCGTTTTCGGCGTAGCGCCAGCCGACATGCCAATGCGGCGCGTAGCAGCACAGGCGATAGATTTCCTTCGCGATCGACGTCGCCACGCCACGCACGACAAAGGGCGTCGGATTTGGCGCTGCGCCGCTGTTCGCCGGAGCGGCCAGTTGCGGCACCAGCCGTGGAGCCCCTGACAGAATTGGCGTCAGCATCGAGAGCGTGCGCGCCATCACTGCTTCGAGCCCGCCACTCAGGCCGGCTGCGATTTCCGCGGAAGGATGACCGCGGTCCATGATCGTGCCATCGAGTTCATTGACGATTTCAATCACCGGCAGGTCACCGGCGAGAACGGCCGCGAGTGCGGCATTTTCACCCGCGCATCCGTTGAATCGCGGACGGAGATAGAGCTTGGCGGAGCATTTCGGATCCCGCGCGGCACTGGTGAAGTCGACCACCACGTCGGGGCTGCCTGCGCGCGGCCGCTCCGGGATCGTCTTCAGCCTGTCGGCGCCGCCGGCCTTTCCCTTGCGCAGCACGATGCGTTCGAGCTCGAACAGGGCCTCGAGGCCCGCGGGGTGGGACCCCGGGGTCGTGGTCCAGGCAAATTGAACGGGGATATCCTGATCGTTGACGCGCAGCGTCTCACGACGCATCCAGAGCCGCGCCTGCTCGCGATCGCAGCGAAACTCGATAATCATGTCCAGCCCGACTTCCTAGTGCGCGTCCGCTCCCACGGCATTGCCGAGAATGCGGACGTATTCCTCTATCATGGCATCCAACGAATAACGCGATTTCAGGCCCACGGCGCTTTGCCGCAGCTGCTCGCTCAACAAACGATCTGTCAGGACTTTCGATACGGCGGCCGAGAACGCGGCCTCGTTCGAGGCGTCGACGAACACCGCCGCAGGCTGTCCCTGGTAGGACAGCACCTCGCGCAGCACGGGAAGATCGTTGACGACGCAGGGAATGCCGGCGCTCGCGGCTTCGACCGCCGCAAGACCGAAAGTCTCGGCCTGCGTGGGGAAGACGAAGACATCGAGGCAGGCCAGAAAATCGGCCATCTGGCGCGGTGGAATCTCGCCGATGAAGTGCAGCCGGTCCGAGACATCAAGCTCGTTCGCCAGGGCTCGCAGCCGTTCCTCGTCGGCACCCTGGCCTGCCAGCGCAAGGTGCCACGATGGATCGGCAGCCAGCAGGCGAATTGCCGCATCGAGCCGCTTGTGCGGATGCAGCCTCGCGGCACAGCCGAGCAGGGTACGGTCCGGCGGCAGCTTGAACTGCTGCCGCGCAACGTCCTTCGGCAGGCTGTGCGACTTGTCGTCGAAGCCATGCGGGACGTGCTTCATGCGTGATCGATAGGGCGCGGGATAGCGCGCGTATTCCCGCTCCATGTCGCGCGAGTTCAGCGTGATGCACTGGAAGAAGCCGGTAGAGCCCATGATGATGTCGGCGGCGCGCACCGGCATGCTCATCGACAGCGCCGAAGACACTTGATTGGCGATGACAGGCGCGCGGCTGACCAGGCGCGACACGCCTCCGCCGATCACATTGCCGAAGTGCTGGAAGGTCAGGACGGCGTCGGGCCTGATGGTCCTGAGATGGCTGGCGAGCGTCCATAGCATCCGCAGCAGTGCCACCGGATTTCCTGGACGGCTCGGCGCGCAATAGAACGTATTGGGCGGCTCGTCGAAGGAATCCGATTTGCGGAAGAAGAACAGGTTGGCGACGTCATAGCCGCGCGCGGTGAGGCCGGCGCCGAGCAGCCGCGATATCTCCTGCGCGCCGGCGTTCTCGGCCTGGGTCTGCACCAGGACAACGCGCAGCTTTGGCCTGCTCGCGTTCGGTCGATCGCCTGACGCGGTCGATGCCTCCCGCAGTTCTGTGCTCAGTTCTGGACTTGGCGCGTAATGGAGCACGGATTCCTCACCCGTCGAGGGAGTGGAATCGTCTCCCTCATTTTTGCGCGCGTGCTTATCACGCAAGGCGTGCTCGTGCACCGAGTTGCGCGTGGTGAGGTTACTGCTCATTTAGCAATCAGACATTGTCAGCAATCGAGAGCCATTATCTCACAGATGGTACAGCCGGCTCGTTAACCAATTGGTTACGGCAGCGCAGAGAGGGGGTAACCGGCGATTAACCATAGATATTTACGTTGGGCGGCACTGAGCGGTGCTGTCAGTTGAATTCGAGTCAAAACCCATGAAGTTCGGTAGCCGCGTCGGCCCGAGACGTTCCGAAGCCACGGAACCCGCAGCGTCGTGGGAAGCTTCCGGCGTGCCGACCGGCCAATCCTCCGCTGAAACCACCAAGGGCGTGCTAAGCCTCCCCGGTGTGCTGGCCTTTTTCCGCGAGAAAGGTCAACGCATCCTGATGCTCGCCGCGGTTATCTTCGCGGTCGGTATCATCTTGCTGATGTTGATCCCGGCGCGTTACGCCGCAACTGCGCTCGTCGTCGTCGATCCGCGCGAGCAGCGCGTCACCACCGATCAGGACGTCCTGCCGGGGATCGGCCAGGATGCCGCAGCACTACAGAGCGCCGTTGAGATAGCCAAATCCGATGGATTTCTCGGGCCGCTGATCGACCAGCTCAAGGTCGCCGAGGACAGCGACATCTCGGGCGGCAGGACCGATCCCACGCGCCTGCTCGACCGGTTTCGCAACCGGCTCGATATTTCCCGGCGCGGATTGACCTACGTTATCGCCATCAAGTTCACGTCCAACGACCCGCAGCGGGCGGCGTATTACGCCAATGCGGTGGCGGAGGCGTTCGTTGCCAGCCAGCGCGGGACCCGCACCGTGGCGACCGACGAGGCTGCCGACTGGCTGAAGAGCCGGCTCAAGACGTTGAACGACCGGTTGCGGTCTTCGGAAGATGCCGTCGCCAAGTTCAAGCTCGAACACCGGATCGTCAACGCCGGCAAGGAATCGACGACGCAGCAATTGCGCGTCACCGACCTGACGCAGCAGGTCGCCGCGGCGCGCGCCCGTACCGAAGAAGCCAAGGCGCGCTACGAGCAGTTGCAACGCGACCTGAAGGCAAATGTCGACGGGCCCGTCAAGCAGGACCTGCTGAGCGCTCTGCGCGCTCAGCGCTCCACGCTCAACGACCAGATTGCGCAGAAGCGCGGGGTGCTCGGCGATCGTCATCCCGACCTCGTGATGGCGCTCAGCCAGCTCAGCGACCTTAACCGGCAGATCGAGATCGAGCGCAAGAAGAACATCGACACCGCGAAGTCGGAATACGAGGCGCAGCGCGACCAGCAGAAGGCCGTCGAAGATCAGCTGAAAGCGGCCGAACAGCAGATCCTGGTCGACGGTCAGGCGCTGGTGAAGCTGCAGGAATTGCAGCGCGATGCCGACGCCAACAAGAATATCTACGAGCAGTTCCTGTCGCGCTACAAGACCACCGACGAGCAGCGGCTGCTGCAGGCCTCGCAGACCAAGGTCGCGTCGCCCGCGACGCCGCCGGTGCGTTCGACGCTCCCGCCGCTTCCGCTTTTGCTCGCCGCCCTCGCGATCGTCTCGCTGCTGACGTCGACGGCGATCGTCGCCGTTCCCGGTCTCAATCTGCCGCAGCTCCCGACCAAGAGCGTTCTGCCACTGCGTCGTGCCGAGGCGCCCGCACTGCAGCCCGCACTGCAGCCCGCGCCGCAACCCCCGCTGCAACCCGCGCTGCCGCCGGGATTGCCTGTGCTGGCCCGCATTCCCGACATGGTGTCGCCGGATGCCGTCAGGAGCGTCTGGCAGACCCCGATTTCAACGGCGGCCGAGCCCGATCTCAGCCCGCATCTTCAGTTGCTGATCGAGAACATCGAACAGCTTCCAGGGGACCACGGCAAGGTGGCGCTGCTGCTGTCGGTCGAGGCCGGCGTGGGCGGCAGCACCGTTGCACGGTCGCTCAACCGGTCCGCCGTGAAGAACGGCATGCTCAGCGTCCTGATCGAGATGGATACCAGGCGCACCGAGGCGCCGCCGCCGCAAGGCTCGGGGATCATCAAGGCCGATCTGGCGTCGGTCGTGGAGCTGCTGGGTGCCAGCAGCAAGGCGCCGCCCCATCCGCCGGACGATATCCGCGCCGATTTCGGCCTGATCATCGTCGACGCATCGTCGCTTGCCCTCCAGCCGGCCGCGGTGGCGCTGGCCGCCCATGCCGATCTGGTGATCCTGGTGGTTCGCGAGGGCGCGACCAATGCGACTGCGATCACCAAGGCGCGGGCTGATCTGTCCGGCTTTGGCTCGGTCCCGACCGCGCTGGTCGTCAACCGCGTGGCGGTCGATGCCGCCGTGCGCAATGCGCAGGGCAAGGCTCTGGGATTGGCGAGCTGACGGCCTTCCAGCTCGGTCTAGTCGTTGCTGTCGGCAACGCGGACCGCGTAGGTGTCGCGCTTCCACGACGAGAGATGCGAAAGCACCATAATTGATGGGTCGACGCCGGTGCGCCGGCGGCACAGCACATTGAGCGCGACGGTGGCTATCACCAGGGAGACCGTCGCCGAGATCGCCGCACCGAGCACGCCGAGCCAGGGGATCAGCACGACAAATCCAACCAGTCGCAACGCCACGTTGGCGGCGACGACCGGAACATAGTCGCGCTCATGTCCCGTCAGCTGCAGCACGGCGGCCGACGGTCCGCCCGCCGCCTGGAAGGCCGTTCCGATTGCGAGCACGATCAGCACCCACTGCTGCGCGGCGAAGTGCGGCCCGAACAGGCCGAGCAGGTGGGGAGCGCCCACCCAGACGATGACGAGCCCGCTGAGCACGCAGAGCGCGGTCACCTCGGCCATCAGCTTCAGCGTATGTTCGAGCTCGCGGTGATTCTTGTTGAAATACAGCGAGGGAAGCCGGCGCGCCCCGAACGTGTAGAGCGCCGCCGAGAGCATGGCGAAGATGTTCGCCAGACGTGAGGCGGCGAAATAGACGCCCGCGGTCGCCGGATCCAGCATCCAGTAGACCAGGATGACGTCGAAATACTGATTTGCCGCCTCTAGAATGGATGCGAGCCAGAAGCGGAATGCACTCCGGTTCCAGCGCGAGGTCTCGAAGCGCGCCGTGACCGAACGCAGGTTCGGCAGCACACGCATGATCGACACGATCTGCACCACCAGCCCGAGGGCCATCGCAACGCTCATCGCGGTGAACAGTTCGGCAGGAGTGAGCTGCCGGTGACCGAACAGAACGGCGATCAAGACCAGGACAACGGCAACCCGCCAGAAAAACTCGCGATTGCCTTCGCCCATCAGGATGCTGACGAGGGATCGGGCGATCTGGCTGCCGAGCATCAGGCCGGCATTGATGGCGGTGAATGCCGAGACCGAGAGGATCAAGAGCCACCACTCGCCGCGAATGCTTGCGACCGCCGCGATCGCGGCAATCGAAATCAGCATCCCGATCGCCGAGTTCTTCAGGCTCGACAGCAGCACACCCTTAGTGAGCTCCGCCTGGCCGCGCACCTCGTACTCATTGAGGAAGCGAACCAGCAGAAGCTCCTGGCCGGCGAGGCCCACGACCGAGGCGATCTGGGCGATGGAAAGTAAGGTCGCAAAATCTCCAAACGCGTCGGGCGTCATGGCCCGCGCGGCGAGCGAGAACAACGCGAACGCGAGCCCGCCGCTGCCGACCTTGAGCAGGATGGTCCCGGCAACGCCGCGCGTGACATCGCGCCGTAGCATTTGAAGAACAGAGGCAATCACCAGAGGCGTCTCAATATCCAGTCAGGCTGTTGACTTAGCAATCGGTGAGGTCAGGAGTGTTAATGTTCTCTTGCTAAGATTCCGTTCCTTCCGACTGGCTTTCTGGTTCCGCGTGATTGCAGAGCTGGCCAATATGTCGCGCGGCTGCCCCATTCTGGAACGCCGCAGTCCGCCCTGTCTCCAAACGGCGCATATTGGATGTCGCTCCGGCGCTCCGGCCAACGGCATGCATCGCGCCGGTCGAAGCCTCGTTTGCGCGCCGAAGACATCCGTCGAAGCTCCACGGGCAGGCAATTGCCCCGCCATTCTGCTGCGGAGGCTCCAAACGATCGGTTTCATGGCCGTTTGTCGTGCAAGCCATGTGCCGAGAGCTTGCTCACCGCGGTCGACAGGCCGCCATTAACCTCAACGCGGAAACGCCTCGCGTTTCGTCCCGCTCGACGGTTGAGCGGGCAAGGAAATTGCAGTTCTGCGGTCATTAGCCGTCGGAGCGGACATGATGATTGCCGAGGAAAGCACCACCCAGCCGATCGCAACTTGCGAGGCTGAAACGTTCGAAGCTGATGTCGCCATTGTCGGCGCCGGCTTGGCCGGCTGGCTTGCGCGAGCCGGTCTCTCCCGAGCCGGGTACCGGGTCGTGCTGATCGACAAGCGCTCGATTCCGCCGGATGAATTCCGCGTCGAGAAGGTCGCGGGACGGCAGATCGATATCTTCCGCCGCCTGGGCTTCATCGACGACGTCGAGGCCGTCGCCTCGGCCTACGACCGGGTGCTCAACATCAGGGGTGGCCGGCTGGTCGATATCGGTGTCGGCCGGTCCTATGGGGTCTCCTATGCCGACCTCGTCAACATGGCCCGCGGCCTGACGCCGGAAACATCGACCTTCCTGCTTGACCAGGTGACCAACGTCGGCTGCAGCGAGGATCGTCAGCAGCTGACGCTGGCCTCCGGAAAACGCGTCGTCGCACGGCTCGTCATTCTGGCGACCGGCATGGCGAGTGCGCTCGGCTACAATCTCGGAATGCGCCGGCAGGTGATCGCCGCTCGTCACTCGGTGACGTTCGGCTTCACGATCGCGCGGCCGGATAACGCGCCGTTCGGCTTCGATGCGCTGACCTGCTACGGTAAGGAGGCGGCTGACGGCGTCGACTATCTCAGCCTGTTTCCGATGTCGGGCGGCATGCGGGCGAACCTGTTCATGTTCCGCGATCCGACCGATCCGGTCATGCGCGAGCTGCGCCGCGATACCAGGCGAACTCTGCTTCGCCTGATGCCGGGTCTGCAGCCCCATCTCGGCGATTTCGAGATCGTCGGCCAGGTGCAGAACTGGGTCATGGATTTGTCCGTGACCGAAGGCCATCTGCAGCCGGGCGTCGTGCTGATCGGCGATGCGTTTCAGACCAATTGTCCGGCCGCCGGCACTGGTGTGAGCCGTTTGCTGGTGGATGTCGAGCGTCTCTGCACCGAATATGTGCCGCGCTGGCTCGAGACCGACGGCATGGGCGCGGAGAAGATCGCGCAGTTCTATTCCGATCAGGACAAGCTCGCCGCCGACCGCCACTCGCTGGAGCTGGCGCGTTACCGGGAGGCCTTGACCGCGAACACCGATGTACGCTGGACCGTGCAGCGAAAGCTGCACTTCCTGCGCCGCGCGATCGCGCATCAGGTGGACCGGATTCATCCGGGATGGGTCATGCGCGTCCGCAGCGCGCTCCGTTAAACGAAGCCGATCCTCGGCGACTCCAAGGCATGATCTGGAAAAGCCGGAGGCGGTTGTCCTCTCGACAACCGCGCAGCGCCTATGCACAGATCATTCACAAGGAATTTGCTGAAGCGCCGCGCCTCAGCGGGTGCCCGTCGAGGTGCGGATCGGCCTGAGATCCGTCAGCCGCTTGGCAGCCTGCTTGATCCAGGGCGCCTGCTTCAGGGCAAACAGTGCAAGGGAGCCGGCTGCACTGCCGGCCTGCGTCACGGCCGACATCGGAGTGGGCTGACCCCCGAACTGCATCTTGTATGGCTCGTCGCCGATGGTGAAATCCAGCGCCCGGCAGCCGCGCTCGATGCAATCCTTGGCGACGCTCTCGAACGTCAACGCGCCGATCGATTGGCTCTTGTAGCCCTCGACGTTGAACGCGGTCATGACGACGAGGAGGGTGTCACGGTGAGCCAGCCCGAGGGCAGTCGCGATGACTTCGCCATCCATCTTCATGGCATAGAGCCGCGTGAAGGAGCCGAGGCCGCGAAGTGCCACGCTCGAGTAGAAATCGAAATACTCCGGACGCTGCAACAGGTCGCCGTCACCCTGTTCGTGAAACCGCGGACCACGAAACTTCCGCATCGTCTCCATGGCTTCGCCGACCGAGGCGCCGTTGTCACAGCATGAGAAGGTGAGCGTGCCTTTCTTGTGGATCTGGCGCCATTTCTTTGCCAGCTCCTTCTGATAGGACTTTCCCAACGCGTTGATCTGCCACTGCTCGAACGGCGCGGTCAGCACCGTCGCATAGGCATTCATATCCATCAGGCTGCGGTGAGGCGCGCCGAGAAGATTCTCGACCGGCATCCTGGCATCGAGCAGCTTGGGTATCCGCAGCAGGTCGAACGGCCGCAGTAGCTGTCGAAGCGTCGCGCAAGCGCGCTGATCCTGGAGGAGGCGAGCGAACGTCGCGATGCTGCAGACAGGCGACAGATAATCGGACACGCGAAGATCGGCGAATTCAATCACGCGCATCGGCCCGCGCCGCACGCGCAGCATCGGAAACACGGCTGCAAGCGCGTTGTTCATGCGGTGACGGACGACGACAATCAATGGCTTCGCCGCAGCGGCTGGGGCGAGCTTGCGATAGATGTTGTCGAGCCAGAGCGGATGTTGGAAGGCGGTCGCGTCCGAGCCCTCAAACAATGTCGCGTATTCTTCCGACAAGAAGTCGAATGCGTCGTCGACGCTGACATCGAACGCGTCATCGTTCTTATTCATGTGAAACCAAAAACAAACGGGTTCTAAACGCCGATCAAGCCGGCCCCTCATCCTTATAGCAAAGGCCGATGACGGCGCGCACCGGTAGAATACGATTTGTATTAATGTCGAGCCTCGAACTTTGCATATTGTTGCTGGTCGGGCGGCCCCGCGTCTGAAACGACCGCTGCTTTCCGTCGGCGCAGGATGTCGTGCCGCACGACCAGCATGGTTAATGATCTCTTTGCGGCCCCGGTTCATCGAGGCTGCGACGAGACACGCGTTGCCTGGACCGGATATTGCAGTTAAGGGCACATAAGCACTGGAGCCCTTGCTGAAATGTTGAGTCATAGCCAAAACGCCCGCATTTCCGATGCAATTTCGCCTGCGCGCGTCGATCGCGAGGGGACCCAGCGTCTCGATTCAGATATGGCTGTTCCGTCTGTCCGAATTTGCGACACTTCGCCGAACCGGCCGTCCCTGCCGAACGGCATGCGGGAGCGTCGGATCAATCCTGTTGGCAGGGCCGTGACTGCGGGCGTCCCGCGGGAAACCATCGGCGGGCTGCGGCTCGCCGTGCTCGATCGCGAGCAGACCGCCGACTTCATGGTCGAGGCGGTGTATCCGAACCGGCGTGTCAATCGTCCGCTGTATCTGACCTCGGCCAACGGCGAGGTGCTGTCGCGCTGCTCGACCGAGCCGATGACCGATCGGCTGTTCCGCGCTGCCGACCTGATCAATGCCGACGGGCAGCCGCTGGTCATGGTGTCCAGGCTGCGGTCGTCGAAGCCGCTGCCCGAGCGCGTCGCGACCACAGATTTGTTCCATGACGTTGCCTGCAAGGCGGAGAAACTCGGGCTGACCTTCTATCTGTTCGGGGCCAACGACGCCGAGAACAAGGCGGCCATCGCCAATGTTCGCCGGGCGTATCCGGCACTCAAGATCGTCGGTCATTCGCACGGCTATCTGCGCGGCGACGCGTTGCGGGCCAAGGTCGACGAGATCAATGCCCTGGCCCCGGACTTTCTCTGGGTCGCGCTCGGCGTGCCCTACGAGCAGAGTTTCGTCGACGAATTCATGCCGCTGCTTGGCAATGTCGGCGTCATCAAGACGTCGGGCGGATTGTTCAACTTCCTGTCCGGCTCGCGGCCGCGCGCCCCGAGATGGATGCAGGTCGTCGGCCTCGAATGGGCCTGGCGGCTTTGGCTCGAGCCGCGTCGGTTGTTTTGGCGCTACTTGACAACCAATCCGCACGCTCTCTATCTGCTCTTCAACCGGACTCGATCCTCGTCGACCAAAGACTGAAGTCTTCCCAGTGCAATGTGCCGCTCCGAGCCACCGGAGCAGCAAGCTCATTTTCAATGAGCGGAGTACAATCGAATGGATGGTCGCGCGCTCGATAGCTCGACCTGGCAGGCGCCAGGCGTCGAGGCGGAAAATTTCGCACGGACCGTCGTCAATTGGTCGATCACGATCAACGTGATCGTGTCGATGGGGACCTTTCACGCTGCGTTGCTGCCGACCGAAATAACCCTGGTGCAGCAGGCCATCGCACTCGCGATGTGGGGTGTGCTGATCTACGCGAGCTTGTTCATCCGTGCCTGCCTTCGACTGGCCTTCAATCTCGACACGCTTGTGATCATCGCATTCTATGCGTTCGCCACGATTTCCGTGTTCTGGACCAATCTGGACGCCGCAGCCCTCATGAAGGCCGCGGCGCTCGCGATCACGACGCTTGGCGCGTTCTGCATGATCACCCGCGTCGACATCGACGACATCGTGAAATCGACGACCCGCGGCCTGTTCGTGCTGATCGCGGCCTCGGCGTTCTGTGCGATCGTGCTTCCGGACATCGGGATCGATCAGGCCTGGATGCACAACGGGCAATGGCAAGGCGTCTTCGAATCGAAGCAAACCCTGGGCTTCGCCGCGGCCTATCTCATGTTCTTTGCCTGCTATCGAAAGATGACCGGACGGGGCTGGCTGCCGTTCCTCGTGACATTTGCGCTGGCCTCAGCCTGCGTCGTCTTCTCGGAGTCCCGTGGCGCCGGTGCCCTGTCGCTGGTCGCCTGCGCGCTGCTGCTGACCTCGCTGTGGTCGATCAGGTGCATGCAGGTCTATGCGGTGCTGCCCTGCATCATGTGCGTCGCGGCCGTGTTGCTTATCCTGTATTTCTACGCGACCGGATACGACTCGATCCATATCTTCGATACGACGATCAACTTCACGGAGCGAACGTTCATCTGGCAGTACGCCATCAGCCATTTCGATGACGCGCCGCTGTTCGGATTCGGCATCAACGGGTTCTGGACCAATCCGGCGATCTACGATTATTTCAACCAGAACCACGGCTGGGTGCTCGACAACTACCACAATGGCTACATCGCCATTCTCGTCGAGACCGGTTTCTTCGGCTATTTCCTGTTCGCGGCGAGCGTCTTCCTGTTCTCCTACAAAATGCTCTGCTTGATCGCAGGACGGGCAATCGACCGTCTGCACTGCGCGCTGATCGTCGGGTTTGTGTTCCTCAACTGCCAGACCAATTTCACCGAGACGGTCTTCCTTCGCTCGACCATGTTCACGTCGGTGCTGCTGATCGCATTCTTCCTCGCGGCTTGCCGGCCGATGTCGTCGCCGCGCGCGCGGCTCCGCGAGCAGGAGCAGCCATGACAGCGCTCCGGTCGCATTTGCAAGGAGCCGTCGGCGTGCTGCTGGCGGCGGCGCTCGCTGCCGTGCTGATCTCGCCGGTCAATGCAGCCGGGCAGGGTGCGTCTCCGGCGGTCGCAGCGTTGGGGCGCGGCATCAACATTCTCGGCTATGACGGTATCTGGGAAGGCTACCAGGATGCACCGTTCCGCCATGAAAACCTCTCCGCCATCCGCAAGGCCGGCTTTTCGCATGTGCGGATCAACTTCTTCGGCTTCAGGCACATGGATTCCGGCAACATTCTGGATAATGCTGTGTTGCGGCGCCTCGATGCCGTGATCGAACAGGTCTTCGCGAGCAAGCTGATTCCGATCCTCGACGAGCACGACACCGACCTCTGCCAGCGCGACGTGCCGGAATGCACGGTGAAGCTCAAGGCGTTCTGGCGCCAGGTCGCGGCGCGCTATGCGGGGAAATATCCGGCGCTGCTGTTCGAGATCCTGAACGAGCCTGGCGGCAACATGACCTCGGCCGAGTGGAATGGTCTGCTCGCCGATTGTCTTGCGATCATCCGGGAGACGAATCCGAAGCGGAATGTCGTGGTCGCCATCCTGAACACCGAGGAGCTGCCGATCGACCAGCTGGCGCTGCCGGCCGGCGACCGAAACCTCATCGTCACGTTCCACTATTACCTGCCGCTGCAATTCACCCATCAGGGTGCACCGTGGTCGGCGACCTTCTCGAAGATCGGTCCGTTGAGCTGGGGCTCGGCGGAGGACGAAGCGAGGGCTGCTGCCGATCTCGACAAGGTCCGGTTCTGGTCGGAGAAGGAAAAGCGCCCGATCTATCTTGGCGAGTTCGGCGTCTATGAGCGCGCGCCGGCGGAGAGCCGGGCGAAGTACCTGTCGTTCATGACACGAAGCGCTGAAACATTCGGCTGGGCGTGGGCCTATTGGCAGTTCGATCACGATTTCGCGGCGTTCGACAGTGTCCGGCAACGCTGGAAGGGCGACATCCTGCGCGCAATCATTCCTCCGGTTCGATGAATCCTGGCGGTCCGGGCGCGGCGTCTGATTCAGGATCGCGCGGTACGCCTTGCCTTGTCTTGCATGCCCCGAGGAATAATACTCGCTTCGAACCGCCAGACAAGGAACCGAGAGTGTTGCCGGAGATTGCGAGCAGGGAATTCGATGTCAAGCGCGCAGCCTTTGCCGCGACCATCGGCAATATGCTGGAGTTCTACGACTTCATCACCTACAGCTTCTTTGCGACCGAGATCGGGCGCACCTTCTTCCCCGCGCATAGCGAATACGGCAGCCTGATGCTGTCGCTTGCGACCTTCGGCGCCGGCTTCCTGACGCGGCCGATCGGCGGCATCGTGCTCGGCATCTTCTCCGATCGCGTCGGCCGGCGGCCGGCGATGTTGCTGAGTTTCGCGTTGATGGGCGGGGCGATCCTGACCATCGCGCTGACGCCATCTTATGCCGCGATCGGCATCGTGGCGCCTGTTATCGTGATCCTGGCGCGGATGGTGCAGGGATTTGCGCTCGGCGGCGAGGTCGGGCCGACGACGGCGTACCTCATCGAGATCGCGGCACCTCGGAATCGCGGCCTGGTGGTGGCATGGCAGCCCGCCAGCCAGGAGATCGCGGCGACGATCGGCGCGCTTGTCGGGGTCGTCCTGAGCAGCACGATGGCGCCCGATATGCTGCAGGCCTATGGATGGCGCGTCGCATTCCTGCTCGGCGCCGTCTGCCTGCCGTTCGGCATCTGGATGCGCCGCACGCTGCCGGAAACAGTTTCGCACGGCGAGCACGTCGCCGGGCAGGTCGAAATTTCGAGCCATGTCGCGTTGGCGCGCCGGCATCTTCGCGTGATCGTGCTGGCGGTGATGATCCTGGCCAGCGGCACGATCTCGACCTATGTGACGCAATACATGACGACCTACGCCAAGAACACGTTGCATGTGTCGCCGTCGCTCGCCTTCACCGTCTCGCTGGTCAGCAACGGATTGCAGATCATCGGCGCCGTGCTGGGCGGCTGGCTTGCCGACCGGCTCGGCCGCAAGCCGATCATGATCTGGCCGCAGCTGGTCGTGCTGGTGCTGACCTATCCGGCGTTCCTGTGGATCGTCCGCGACCCCGGCGCATGGTCGCTGCTGTTCGGATTCGGCATCCTGTCATTCATCGGATCGCTGCCGTTCACGGCCTTCTATGCCGCATTCACCGAAGCCTTGCCGCAGAATATCCGTGGCGGCGTGTTTGCCACGATCTACGCGGTCGCCATCGCGACGTTCGGCGGCACCGCGCAGCTCGTGGTCACATGGCTGCTGCACGTCACCGGAGATCCGCTGGCGCCGTCTTGGTATCTCCTGCTCGCGGCCGCGGTCGGCATCGTGGCGATGAGCTTGATGCCGGAGACCGCGCCGGTGAAGACAGGAGAGAAATAGCGCGGCGTTTAATCCATGTCGCGGAAGGCGTGGCCGTTGGCCTCGATCTCCTTCACGAGCTGCGGCGGCAGATTGACCTGCCCGGAGGTGCCGTCGAACACCCAGTCCTTGGCATCGGCAAGATCGGGAAGACCGGCGCCCTTGCGGACGTAGAGACCGACCGATGCCTTCTTCGGGTTGATGTAGAGATCGTAGTCCATTGCGCGCCTCCTCTCCGTTGCAGTTTGGCGGAAGCTCCGGCCGCAGCCGGAGACTTCCTGGAAGAGTGAACGCCGGAAAGATCAGGCGGGTTTCTTCGCCTCCGGCGCAAGCACCACCGATGCCTCGCTCGTCAGCATCAGGAAAATCATGGTCTCCTGGAAATACAGCTGGACCGATGTCGCAGAGTGGCTGAGATAGCCGATCGAAAGGTCCTGACCGATCGAGAGCTGGAAGTCGCCGCCACGGGTGGTCAGCAGCACGCCGCCCTGGATTGCGGGCGCCCAGACGATCTTGCCGTCGATCAGCCGCTGGATGTGTTGCAGCACCGGGTAGCCGTCGTCGGTTGCACCGCCGATCGCGGTATAGGGTTCGGTGCCGAGCAGCAGCGTATAGGGGCCGTTGACGCCGGCGAGCCGCAGCTGGCTGACCGCCTGCGCGACCACGCCGGGGTAGTTCTTGACGCTCGCCGGCAGCGTCAGCACCGGGTTGCTCGTGCCCTGACGGATGCCCTGAATGCCCGCGGCCGTGTAGCCGTCGAACACCGCGCGATCCTCGGCGAAGGCGATCTTGCGCGCGGCGTCCTTCAGCGGATCCCAGTCGGAATCATTGGAGCCGCGCTCGACATCGTCGATTGCCTGCCGCGAAAGTTCGAACGGCACGCGCAGCTCGACCAGTGCGCGGACGTCGCGTTGCGTCGCCTCGACCCCGTCGCCGGGCGTCGGAATTTTCTTGAGATGGCCGGTGCCGACGGCGGAGAAGTCCGTTCCCTTCGGGCCATCGACGTCGACGACACGGCGCGCCGCCAGATGGCGCTTCAACGTGCGCGCAGCTTCCTCCTCGATCTGGGCCCATGCCGCGTCCGAGATGGGGGCCAACCCCCGATGAAGATTATTCATGTCCAGCCTCTCCTTTCAGCGAGCCTATACCGAGCGAGCCATCGGACGGCGGTATTCTTGGTGCCGGTGTGTCGTCATCTCCTGCGTCACCCGATGTCGGCTCGGCGGACGAGGCCGCCGGCGCCGCGTTCGCGGCGTCCTCCAGGAAAGTCGCCGACGGGATGAAGAACAGTATGCCGGTCACGGGGCGGCTGAAGTCGAGCAGGCGGTCATAATTGCCCGGCGGCTTGCCGACGAACATGTTCTTCAGCATCTGCTCGATCCGGTGCGGGGATTTGGCATAGCCGATGAAATAGGTGCCGAACTCGCCCTTGCTGACGTTGCCGAACGGCATGTTGTCGCGCACGATATCGAGCTCCTCGCCGTTCTCGACGATCGTGGTCAGGGCGTTGTGCGCGTAGCTCGGCTTCACCGCATCGTCGAGCTCGATGTCGGACAGCTTGGTGCGGCCGATGATCTTCTCCTGCATCTCGACCGGCAGCTCGTTCCACTTGGTCAGGTCGTGCAGGTATTTCTGCACGATCACGTAGCTGCCGCCGGCGAAGGCGGCATCTTCGTCGCCGATGATGGTGGCCTCTAGCGCTGCCTGATCGACGGGATTCTCGGTGCCGTCGACAAAGCCGAGCAGGTCTCGCTCGTCGAAATATTTGAAGCCGTGCACCTCGTCCGAGGTGGCAACCGCATCGCCGAGCCGCGACATGATCTGCGAGGCGAGCTCGAAGCAGAGGTCCATCGGCACGGCGCGGATGTGAAACAGCAGGTCGCCCGGCGTCGAGACCGCATGGTGGACGCCGTTGATCTCGCGGAACGGATGCAGGCCTTGCGGCTTCGGCGCACCGAACAGCCGGTCCCATGCATCCGAGCCGATGCCCATGACGCAGGACAGCCGGCCCTCGAGATCGCGGAAGCCCACGGCGCGCACCAGCGCGGCCAGATCGGCGCACAGCGATCGCACCACGGTGTCATATTCCGGATTGGGCTTGATCGTGACCGCAAGGAAGATGGCCGCGCGCGTCAGCTTCGCAGCGACCGGTTGCGGAACGGCTGATGGCACACATCTCTCCCTAACTAAAACGGCTAGTCCGCGACGACGGAGGGCAGGCCGGACGCCGGATCGACGTCCAGATACAGGGGAGAGGAGCATGCCACCGGGACCTTTACAAGAGCCCGGATAACTACGCTTCCGCGGACGGACCAACCGGCTTGCCGGACTTCTCCTCCTCTAGAGTCACCGCGATGGCGGCATTGGCGGAGAGCCGAACCTTGGAGCCTTCGACGCCCGCCACGAAGCCGAGCTCGATAAAGTGGTGATGGCCCTTGTGGAAGCCATCGCTGTCGCTCTTCTTGAGCTTGATGCGGTTGCCTTCGACGCGATCGACGGTGCCGACATGCACGCCATCGGCGCCGATGACCTCCATGTTGTCCTTGATGTTCTGCTGTGTCATGACGCTCTCCCTGGTTGCGGGTCAGCTTGTTTGTTCAGCTTGTACATTCAGCTTGCTTATGATGCGCCCAGACGACGCGGCGATGACGGCGCGTCGTTGGCCGATCGGGACTTCGCTCACACCGGTTCGAACTCGTCCGCTGCCGCGTTCTCCGGCTTTTTGCCATTGAAGGTGAGGCCGGCCTTGGTGGCTGATAGTTTCACCTGCGAGCCATCGCGGACATCGCCGGCGAGGATCATTTCGGCGAGCGGATCCTGCACGCTGCGCTGGATCACCCGCTTCAGCGGGCGGGCGCCATAGGCGGGATCCCAGCCCTTCTCCGCCAGCCAGTCGCGCGCCTTCGGGTCGAGCTCCAGATCGATCTTGCGATCCTCGAGCAGCTTGCGCAGGCGCGAAAACTGGATCTCGACGATGCGGCCCATGTCGCTCTTCTGCAGCCGGTGGAACAGGATGATCTCGTCGAGCCGGTTGAGGAATTCCGGGCGGAAATGTGCCCGCACCATGTTCATCACCTGCTCGCGCACCGCGCTGGTGCTCTGGCCCTCCGGCTGGTTGACGAGATATTCCGCGCCGATGTTCGAGGTCATGATGATCAGCGTGTTGCGGAAATCGACGGTACGGCCCTGGCCGTCAGTGAGACGGCCGTCGTCGAGCACCTGCAGCAGCACGTTGAAGACATCAGGATGCGCTTTCTCGATCTCGTCGAACAGCACGACCTGATAGGGCCGGCGCCGCACCGCTTCGGTCAGTGCGCCGCCCTCGTCATAGCCGACATAGCCGGGCGGCGCGCCGATCAGCCGCGAGACCGAGTGCTTCTCCATGTATTCGGACATGTCGAGGCGGATCATCGCGGTCTCGTCGTCGAACAGATATTCGGCGAGCGCCTTTGCCAGCTCAGTCTTGCCGACGCCGGTGGGCCCGAGAAACATGAACGAGCCGATCGGCCGGTTCGGATCCTGCAAGCCGGCGCGGGCGCGGCGCACCGCAGTCGACACCGCACGGACCGCCTCGGCCTGGCCGACGACGCGCTTGCCGAGCATCTCCTCCATGCGCAGCAGCTTGTCCTTCTCACCCTCCAGCATCTTGTCGACGGGGACGCCGGTCCAGCGCGAGACCACCTGCGCGATATTATCGGCGGTCACGGTCTCGCTGGCGGACGAGGTCTCGCTGGCTTCGACCGTCGCGAGCTTCTTCTCCAGCTCCGGAATGCGGCCGTAGGCCAGTTCTCCCGCCTTCTGGAATTCGCCCTTGCGCTGCGCATTGGCAAGCTCGGTGCGCAACTGCTCGAGGTCGCCCTTCATCTTCTGCGCATCGGAGAGTTTGCTCTTCTCGGAGCGCCATCTCGATGTCATGTCCGCCGACTTCTTCTCCAGATCGACGAGATCCTTCTCGAGCGTCTGCAAGCGGCTCCTGGAACCGAGGTCGGTCTCCTTCTTGAGCGCCTCCTGCTCGATCTTGAGACGGATGATCTCGCGGTCGAGCGAGTCGAGCTCTTCGGGCTTGGAATCGACCTGCATCTTCAGTCGTGCCGCCGCCTCGTCCATCAGGTCGATGGCCTTGTCGGGCAGGAAGCGATCGGTGATGTAGCGGTTCGAGAGCGTGGTGGCGGCAACCAGCGCCGAATCCGCAATGCGCACGCCATGATGCTGCTCGTATTTGTCCTTCAGCCCGCGCAGGATCGAGATGGTGTCCTCGACCGTCGGCTCGGAGACGAACACCGGCTGGAAGCGCCGGGCCAGCGCCGGGTCCTTCTCCACGTGTTTGCGATATTCGTCGAGCGTGGTGGCGCCGATGCAATGCAGCTCGCCGCGGGCGAGTGCGGGCTTCAGCAGGTTCGATGCGTCCATCGCGCCGTCACCCTTGCCGGCGCCGATCAGGGTATGCATTTCGTCGATGAACAGGATGATGCCGCCCTCGGCGGACGTCACTTCCTGCAGCACGGCCTTGAGCCGTTCCTCGAACTCGCCGCGATATTTCGCGCCCGCAATCAGCGCGCCGAGATCGAGCGCGAGCAGCGCCTTGTCCTGCAGGCTCTCCGGCACGTCGCCATTGACGATGCGCAGCGCCAGGCCCTCGACGATCGCGGTCTTGCCGACGCCGGGCTCGCCGATCAGGACGGGATTGTTCTTGGTTCGCCGCGACAGCACCTGGATGGTGCGGCGGATTTCCTCGTCGCGGCCGATCACCGGATCGAGCTTGCCGTCGCGCGCGGCCTGGGTGAGGTCGCGGGCGTATTTCTTCAGCGCGTCATAGGAATTCTCGGCCGATGCGCTGTCGGCGGTGCGGCCCTTGCGCAGCGCATTGATCGCCGCATTCAGGTTCTGCGGATTGACGCCGCCCTTGGCAAGCAGCTTGCCGGCGTCGCTGTCCTTGTCGGCCGCGAGGGCCTGCAACAGGCGCTCGACCGAGACGAAACTGTCGCCGGCCTTGTCGGCGGCTTGTTCCGCCGCGGCGAAGGCGCGTGCGGTATCGGGTGCCAGATAAATTTGCCCGGAGCCGGCGCCGCTGACCTTCGGCACCTTCGCCAGCGCGTCTTCGGTGGCCTTGAGGATCGCGCGCGAGTTGCCGCCGGCCCGGTCGATCAGGCCGGCCGCGAGGCCTTCAGGGTCATCGAGCAGCACCTTCAGGATGTGGAGCGTCGAGAACTGCTGGTGTCCCTCGCGCATCGCGAGCGACTGTGCCGACTGAATGAAGCCGCGAACGCGATCGGTATATTTTTCAATGTTCATTGTGGCACCTCAAGGCAACGCAGGCTCGTCGAGATCAAATCATGCCATGCATTCCGGCCGGTGACAGATGGCGGAACGATGACATCCAACATGCGGCAGCCGAGATGCAATTGCGCCGGCGGAAAACCACGGGCCTGACGCTGCCGCAACCCGCATCGTGTGGTCGTTTCAGGGGTGTGTCAATCGCCACGGGGGACCGTTGGCGTGCTGCGCCTAAGCTCTTGCGACGGCAGATGGTCGTCCCCGGCACTCGTCCGGATGCACTGCTGCGGACATTTCGTCATACCGGGCGCATGCGTCATGCCGACAGCGGCTTGGCCGATCGCCGTGCTCGCCGAAGACGTGCGGTTCGATGAGCCCGGATCGTTACAGTTGCATGAAAGCCTGGAAGTTATATTCGCGCTTTCGGAAACGGTGACTATGCGTTGTATGGCGCGCTCGACGATGCAGCTGCGCGCCGCGCGATGTTCCACTGAATCGCGCAACACGACGTCACCACACACTCTGAACTGTCGATGAATGGCAACGTGATTGCGTTTCCGTTTGCATCGACGTGTTTCAGGCTGGTGTAAGGTGAAGGGTCTAGCGATGAAGTGTGTCGGTCCGTTGCCGATGCACGGAACTTTTGTTCCGGTTCTCACGTTGAAACAAACGTGCTCATCGAAGAGGCTCCCAATGACCACTCGTCTTCTATCGACCGTGTCGTGTGCAGCGATTGCCACGGCGCTGCTCTATGCGACGGCCGTGCCGGCAAACGCGCAGGATGCGGCATGCGCGCCGGTCAGCGCTGTCGACACCGCGCCGCCGCCGCTGCCGACATACGATCAGCCGCCGGTGCCTGGGCCGGGCTACATGTGGTCGCCGGGCAATTGGTCGTGGGACGAGGATCGCGGTGATTACTACTGGGTGCCCGGCACCTGGGTGCAGCCGCCGCGAGTAGGGCTGCTGTGGACGCCCGGTTACTGGGGCGCGTTCGGCGGCGGCTTCATTTTCCATCAGGGCTATTGGGGTGATCGCGTCGGCTTCTACGGCGGCATCAATTACGGCTTCGGCTACGGCGGTGCGGGCTATGAAGGCGGCCGCTGGGATCATGGCAACTTCTTCTACAATCGCAGCGTGAACAATCTGCAGGGCGCGCAGATCAACAACGTCTACGAGAAGAACGTCACGATCAACCAGACCACCGTCAACAACGTCAGCTACAATGGCGGCACCGGCGGTATCGAGGCGCGGCCCACCGCTGCCGATCGCGCGGTCGCCAAGGAACAGCATTTCGCGGCGACGCCGTTGCAACGCAAGCAGATCGAGACCGCAAGCCAGGATCCGAGCCTGTTCAAGCGCGCCAACAACGGCGTGCCCGCCATCGGCGCAACCGCGCGTCCCGGCGAGTTGAAGGGACCGGGCGTGGTCCGCGCGCATGCTCCCGGCGAGGCTGTGCCAGCCACCGCCGCAAAGCCGGCGGCCGGCGAGCCGGCGCGGCCGGGGTCCCCAGCTGCACCCGCGCCTGCGACTGCGGCTGCACCTGCGACCTCCCACGCGCTCCCGGTCCCGGGCAAGGAAGTTCCTGCGGCGCATCCGACCGCTCAGGAGAACAAGCCTGCGGTCGAGGAGAAGCACGCGGCTCCCGTGCCCGAGACGAAGGTCGAGCCGCATCCTGCTGCACCGGCGCCTGCCGGATCTCATGCGCTTCCGGTCCCCGAGAAGGGCGTCGCTGCGCATCCGCCCGCCGAGGTGAACAAGCCCGCGGTCGAAGAGAAACGCGCAGCACCTGTCGCAGCGCCCAAGGTCGAGCCGCGGCCCGAGCCTGCCGCGAAGCCCGTCGCGCGGCCGGAGCAGGCAGTAAGGCCTGAGCCTCGCCCGGAGCCTGCTGCACGGCCGGAGACGATGGCACACCCTGAGGCGCATCCGCAGCCGGCGGCACCGCACGTGCAGGCCGCCCCGCATGTTCAGGCACCGCCGCATGGTGCGCCTGCCGGCCATCCCGCAGAGGAGAAGCGGCAGGAGCAACATTAGGGTATGATCTCGCGCTCCGCCGGCTCGTTCCGGCGGAGCGCGCACTCTCTTCTGCCGGTGCGCAAGCGATCATCACTGGAGGTCGGTCATGGCACAGAGTCACGGCGGCAGCGGACAGCTTGACGACGGCAAGCCTCGCTTGAGCGAGGACGACATGCAGCGAGCCCTGCTCGGTCCAAGGGGCGTGCCGGGCAAGCCGGATCCCGCCAAGATGACCCCGCAGCAGCAAAAGAACATGCCGAACTATCTGGATCCCGGACATACGTCTTAAAGCGTCCTGTGACATGAGCGGATGTTGCGTCGCCCATTGCCGGCTGGCGCGAGCGCACTTGCAAATCGTCTGCTTTTGCGCCCTCATAATTGCAGGTGCACTCACGGTGTTGCGGAGCAGGTTGTGAGAAATCCGTACGAGGTTCTTGGCGTTGCCCCGACGGCGTCTGCGGCCGATATCCAGAAGGCCTATCGGAAGCTCGCGAAGAAGCTGCACCCGGATCTCAATCCGGGTGACAAGGCCGCCGAGGATAAATTCAAGGAAGTCGCCGCTGCGAACGATCTGCTCTCGGATGCCGACAGGCGCAAGCGCTTCGACGCCGGCGAGATCGACGCTGATGGCACCGAGCGCCCGCAGCATCGCTACTACCGGGACTTCGCCACCGCGGGTGAGGGGCATCCCTATGCCGACAGTTCAGGCTATGCCGACTATATGGATCAGGACGACGCGTTCGCCGAACTGCTCCGGCGCAGCGAGCAGGCGCGCGCCAACCGGCGCGGCCGCGACCTGCACTACAGCCTTGCGGTCGACTTCTCGGAATCGATCGCCGGTGCGAGCAAGCGCCTGACGCTTCCCGACGGCGGCACGCTCGACGTCACGATCCCGCCGGGCCTCGTCGACGGTCAGGTCATCCGCCTGCGCGGCAAGGGCATGCCCGGTAGCGGCAAGGGCGGTCCCGGCGATGCGCTGATCGAGGGCGAGGTTCGCCCCGATCCGCGCTTCGCGCGCGAGGGCGACGACATCTCGCTGGAATTGCCGATCTCGCTGTCCGAGGCGGTGCTCGGCGGCAAGGTCAATGTTCCGACCCCGACCGGCGCGGTCACCATGACGGTGCCGAAGGGCTCGAACACCGGCACGACGCTGCGGCTGCGCGGCAAGGGCGCGCCCAAGGTCGGCGGCGGTCACGGCGATGAGTTCGTCAAGCTCAAGGTGGTCCTGCCCAAGGGACCCGATCCCGCGCTCGAGGCGTTCGTGTCGAACTGGGATCGCAAGGGATTCAATCCACGCGATGATGGTGCATCATGAACAAGCAGCAGTTCCTCATCGATGCGGGTCTGGAGGTGCAGACCCTGGAGCTCTGGGTCGAGCAGCGATGGCTCATTCCGGACGAGACCGCGCACGAGATCAGTTTCTCCGATACCGACGTGGCGCGCGCGCATCTGATCCGGGACCTGAAGGGCGACTTCGGCGTCAACGATGAGGGGATCGACGTCATCCTGCATCTGGTCGATCAGCTGCATGGCCTGCGCCGCGCGTTCGAGCAATTACACAAGGATATTGCGTCACCGCCGCGCTAACGACGAACCTCAGCCTCGGAGACGATCATGACGGACAAGCCGACGCCGCTGGCCCATGGCGAGATCGACGTTCTCATCCTGCAGGCGCTGGTACGCAAGCTGATCGCGAAGGGCGTGCTGACGCCGGATGACGTCCGCTCGATGCTGTTCGAGGCTGCGAAGAATCTTGATCTGGTCGGCAGTGAGCTGACGACGGAAGCCGCCAACATCATCGTGCAGGAAGATCTGGCGCCAGCGTTCCTCGGTGGCTGACCTCAGGTCTGGCCGCCGCGGTTGGAGACCAGCCGGATTCGGGTCACCTGACCGGCATTGCCGGCGAGATAGGACTGCGCATCGCGCACCAGCCGCTCCGCTGCGGCGGCGTCATAGCTCGGATGGCGGGTGTTCAGATGCGAGTCAGTCTCGATCTGCATCACATTGCTCGTACCGTCCTTGCCGATCTCGATCGAGAACGACACCAGCGAAACATGCGGGCTCTTGAATGCCATACCCTGATCTCCATTGATCCCACGCGCGGCGCGGGCTCCCTTGGCCGTTGGGGCCGTTACCTAGGCCGCTGAGTCTTCCCTGGCCGCCGTTGTGTTTTGCATGGCGGATGTCGGCTGTGCCCGGTCGAGCTCCTCGATCATCCCTCGGGCGATCTCGCGCTCGCCCATGATGACGATGTCGGCGCCCAGGCCTGTCAGATGATCGACCTCTGCGTCGGAATGCGCCCGCGCGATGATCTGGATCGCGGGATTTGCAGCGCGCGCCTGCTCGACGATCTGTCCGGCCTCGAACGCTTCGGGAATGGCGATGACGAGCGATCGTGCGCCCGCCGGATTGGTCGCGCGCAGCACGCTGGCGCGCACGGCGTTGCCCATCAGGGCTTCGATGCCGCGCTTCTTCAGCTTTGCGACCATGTCGTCGGATGCCTCGACCGCGAGAAACGGCGCGTTGCGCCGATGGAGGGCGTCGCCGACGATGCTGCCGACCCGGCCGTAGCCGACCAGGATGGTATGATCCTGCAATTCGGTGACAGGGATCGCCTCGGACGTCGCGGCCGTCGGCGAGGCGGTCTCCGGCTTTTCGAGCCGCGACGTCAGCCAGTCGACCACCGCGAACACCAGCGGGTTGAGCATGATCGAGAAGATCGCGCCGGCCAGGATCAGGTCGCGGCCGGCCTTCGGCAGCAGATTGAGCGCGACGCCGAGCTCGGCGAGGATGAAGGAGAATTCACCGATCTGGGCGAGGCTCGCCGAGATCATCAGGGCGGTCGCCATCGGGTGACGGAACAGCACGACGATCAGCAGCGCTGCGAGCGACTTGCCGACCACGATGACGAACAGCGTCGCCACAAACGGCCAGGGCTCGCGCACCACGCTGAGCGGATCGAACAGCATGCCGACCGAGACGAAGAACAGCACCGCGAACGCATCGCGCAGCGGCAGGGTCTCCTGGGCGGCGCGCTGGCTGAGCGGCGATTCCCGCAGCATCATGCCGGCGAAGAAGGCGCCGAGCGCCAGCGAAACCCCGAACAGCTTGGTCGCGCCGAACGCGATGCAGAGCGCGATCGCAAGCACGGTCAGCCGGAACAGCTCGCGCGAGCCGGTGTGCGCGATGTAGTGCAGCACCCATGGGATCAGCCTGCGTCCGACCACCAGCATCAGCGCAATGAACAATGCGATCTTGATCAGCGTCAGCACCAGCACGCCGGTCAGCCCGAGCCCGAACCGGGTGGCGAGCGGATCGGAGACGAGCGCCGCGCCGTCGCCGCCCTGGAAGCTCGCCACCGCCGGGAACAGCACCAGCGCCAGCACCATTGCGAGGTCTTCCACGATCAGCCAGCCGACCGCAATCTTGCCGCGCTCGGTGTCCATCAGCCGTCGCTCCTGCAACGCGCGCAACCAGCACCACGGTACTTGCGACCGACAGCGCGAGCCCGAACACCAGGCCGGCGCCGACGGTCCAGCCCATCAACAGCGCGAGGGCGAGACCCATCAGCGTCGCGACCGCGATCTGTGCGACCGCGCCGGGCACCGCGATCTTGCGCACCGACAACAGATCGTTCAGCGAGAAATGCAGGCCGACGCCGAACATCAGCAGGATGATACCGAGCTCCGCGAGCTCGGTCGCCAGCGCCTGGTCGGCGACGAAGCCCGGCGTGAACGGACCCACGGCGACGCCGGCAAGCAGATAACCGACCAGTGGCGGAACCCGAAAGCGCTGGGCGATGGTTCCGAAGACGAAGGCCAATCCGAGACCCGCGACGACGGTCGCGATCAGAGGTGTGTCATGCGGCATTTCGCCTTGTCGCACAGCATCCCTGACGGTGCACCGCGACCATTTGAGGCGCGGCATTCCGCGCGAAACTATGATCTATTGCTCATAGCGTGAGCATATGATCTCATGCCGGCATGGATCCGCGGCTTCCCGAGACCGATCTGGTCATCTTCGACTGCGACGGCGTGCTCGTCGACAGCGAGGAATTGAGTTGCCGCTGTCTCGCCGAGGCGATGGTCCGGGCCGGCATCGAGATGAGCACCGAACGGGCGCTCGAACTTTTCCTCGGCCGCAGCACCGCAGCCTTGCTCGACTATTGCCGCGCCGTTGGAAAGTCATTGCCCGCGAATTTCCTGCCCGATCTTGCGGTGCAGGTCCGCGAGACATTCCGATCTCAACTCAAACCGATTGCCGGCATCGCGGCGGTGCTTGGAGAATTGCAGTTGCCGCATTGCGTCGCCTCGTCGAGCGACCTCGAGCGCGTGAAGTTCTCGCTGGACCTGACCGGCCTCGCGACGGGCTTCGGGCCGCGGCTCTATACCTCGCAGATGGTCAAGCACGGCAAGCCGTCGCCGGATCTGTTCTTGTATGCGGCAGCCGCGATGGGAGCCGAGCCGCGCCGAACGCTTGTGATCGAGGACAGCGTCAGCGGCGTGATGGCCGCGAAGGCGGCGGGGATGAAAGTGTGGGGATTTGTCGGCGGCACCCACTATCGGTTGGCGGACGGCAATGCTCTGCTGCGGCAGGCCGGGGCGGATCGAATCTTTGCCGCGATGACGGATTTCTGGAAGGAAGGTTGACGCAAGACGATGGCTGCGCCCGACAACGAAAAGTCTCGCCTGGAAGATGCGGCGCGCGCCGGCTGGCTCTATTTCATCGCGGGTCACACCCAGGACGAGATCGCAAAGATGCTGCAGGTGTCGCGGGCCTCGGCGCAGCGCTTGGTGTCGCTGTGCCTGGCGGAGCGGCTGATCACGTTTCGTCTCGAACATCCCATTGCAGCCTGCATGGAGCTGGCCTCACGGCTGAAGGAGCAGTTCGATCTGGTGCATTGCGACGTCGTGCCGTCAGATCCGTCGGCGCCGCTGTCGAATGCGGGGATCGCCGAACGCAGCGCCAATCTGCTGGAGACGACGCTGCGCTCGGAGACGCCGGTGATCGTGGCGCTGGGTACCGGCCGTGCCGTGCGCGCGGCGGTCGAGCGGGTCTCGCCGATCGAGCGGCCGGATCACCAGATCGTCTCGCTGGTCGGCAACATCTCCGCCGACGGCTCGGCGAGCTTCTACGACACGGTGGGGCGGCTGGCTGACCGCACCGGTGCGCGGCATTATCCGATGCCGCTGCCGTTCCTGATGTCGAGCGAGGACGAACGCAACCGCATGGTCCGTATCGATCCGATCGCGCGGGTGAGGGCGGTCGCTGCCAAGGCCGATCTGCGGCTGATCGGCATCGGCCAGATGGACCAGAAGGCCCAGGTCCATGTCGACGGCTTCGTCACCCGCGAGGAGCTCCTGGAGATGATGCGGCTCGGCGCGATCGGCGAGGTGACAGGCTGGGCCTATGACGCCAAGGGCCGCCTGATCAAGGGCGGCACCAACAAGCGCCTGACCAGCATTCCGCCGCAGATCCCCGCAGTCTCGACCACGATCGCGGCCGCCGTCGGCATCGCCAAGGTGCCGTCGATCAAGGCCGCACTGGCAGGCCGGGTGATCAACGGCCTGATCACCGATGAGGCCACCGCGCGCGCCGTGCTGGATCGTTAGACGCTTCCTTCGCTCCCGCAAAAACTCCATTCCAGGCTGTGGTGGAACCCGCAATCGCGCGGGACGGCGCACCCGCGTGCTTGACAAATTTTGACGACGGGATGAACATACGCTCAACACGTGGGCATATGCTCAACGTGACATAGGGAGGTCACCGTGAAAAACGTCCTTTGCGCCGTTGCGGGCGCGGCCAGTCTTTTGATCTCTGCCCCCTCGATCGCCCAGACCACGCTGACAGTCGCGACCGTCAACAACAGCGACATGATCCGCATGCAGGGGCTGACCAGCGAATTCACCACGAAGAATCCGGACATCACCGTGAAATGGGTGACGCTCGAGGAGAACGTGCTGCGCCAGCGCGTGACCACCGACATCGCCACCAAGGGCGGCCAGTTCGACGTGCTCACCATCGGCACCTATGAGGTGCCGATCTGGGCCAAGAAGAGCTGGCTGGTGCCGCTCGACAAGCTGGGCGCCGATTACGACGTTGGTGACCTCTTGCCGAAGATCAAGGATGCGGTCTCGGTCGACGGCAAGCTCTACGCCGCGCCGTTCTACGGCGAGAGCTCGATGGTGATGTACCGCACCGACCTGTTCGACAAGGCCGGGCTGAAGATGCCGGAAAGCCCGACCTGGGATTTCGTGGTCGACGCGGCCAAGAAGCTGACCGACAAGTCGGGCGGCGTCTACGGCATCTGCCTGCGCGGGAAGGCCGGCTGGGGCGAGAACATGGCGTTCCTGACCGCGATGTCCAACTCGTTCGGCGCGCGCTGGTTCGACGAGAAGTGGGAGCCGCAGTTCAATTCGCCGGAATGGAAGAAGACGCTCGCGACCTATGTCGACCTGATGAAGCAGGCCGGACCTCCCGGCGCCTCGTCCAATGGCTTCAACGAGAACCTCGCGCTGTTCAGCGCCGGCAAATGCGCGATGTGGATCGACGCCACGGTGGCGGCGTCCATGGTGACTAACCCGAAGGATTCCAAGGTTGCCGACAAGGTCGGCTTCGCGCTGGCCCCGAACACCGGGCTCGGCAAGAACGCCAACTGGCTGTGGGCATGGAGCCTCGCGATCCCCGCCGGCTCGAAGAAGGTTGACGCGGCCGAGAAGTTCATCGCCTGGGCGACCAGCAAGGATTACACCAAGCTCGTCGCGTCGAAGGAAGGCTGGTCCAACGTGCCGCCCGGCACGCGGACCTCGCTCTACAAGAACCCCGACTATCTGAAGGTCGCGCCGTTCGCCAAGCTGACGCTGGCCTCGATCGACGCCGCCGATCCGAACAAGCCGACGGTGAAGCCGGTGCCGTATGTCGGCGTGCAATATGCGGCGATCCCTGAATTCCAGGGCATCGGCACCCAGGTCGGCCAGCAATTCTCGGCCGCACTGTCCGGCTCGACCACGGTCGATGCCGCGCTCTCGGCTGCGCAGTCCGCGACCGAGCGCGAGATGAAGCGGGCAGGCTACATCAAGTAGAGCATGATCCGGAAAAGTGTGAAGCGGTTTTCCGAAAAGATCATGCTCAAGACAAAGAACGCGATCCGATAGCCAGGGCGTGTTTAGCGCCCTGGCCGCCCGACCAGCTTAAACCTCCCGAGCTGGATCACTCGCGACCATCCTGTCCCGCAGCGGGATGGTCGCACCTTTCCCATGAGAAGGAGGCGGGGATGGCGACCCAGCAGACCCAACTGCTTGCACGCACACTGCTCACGCCTGCCGTGGCGCTGCTGTTCATCTGGATGATCGTGCCGCTGGCGCTCACGATCTACTTCGCGACACTGCATTACAATCTGCTCGATCCCGGCTCCGAATCCTTCGTCGGCTTGGAGAATTTCCGCTACTTCCTCACTGACCCGGCCTTCCTCGCCTCGCTGCAGAACACGCTGGTGCTGGTCGGCTCGGTGCTCGCGATCACGATCATCTTCGGCGTTCCGCTGGCGCTGCTGCTCGACCAGCAGGTGGTCGGGCTCTCGATCGTCCGCCTGATGGTGATCGCGCCGTTCTTCGTAATGCCGACCGTCAGCGCGCTGGTCTGGAAGAACCTGCTGATGCATCCGGTGTCGGGCCTGTTCGCCTGGATTGCCCATCTGTTCGGCCTGCCGGCGATCGACTGGTTCAACGATGCGCCGCTGTTCTCGGTGATCCTGATCATCTCATGGCAGTGGCTGCCGTTCGCGACCCTGATCCTGCTGACCGCGCTGCAATCGCTCGACGAGGAGCAGAAGGAGGCGGCCGAGATGGATGGCGCGAGCGCGATCTCGACCTTCATCTACATCACGCTGCCGCATCTGGCGCGTCCGATCACGGTGGTGATCCTGATCGAGACCATCTTCCTGCTCACGGTGTTCGCCGAGATCTTCGTCACGACAGGCGGCGGCCCCGGCCTGCAAACCACCAACATCGCCTTCCTGATCTATTCGCAGGCGCTGATCCAGTACGACGTCGGCAGCGCCTCGGCGGGCGGCCTGGTCGCGGTGGTGCTCGCCAACATCGTCGCCTTCTTCCTCGTTCGTATCGTCGGCCGGAATCTGGAGGCGTAACGTCATGGCGCGGATGGTCACGACACGGAACAAGGTGATCTCGACGACGGCGGCCTGGCTGGTCGGCTTCCTGATCTTCTTCCCGATCCTCTGGATGGTGCTGGCGAGCTTCAAGACCGAGCTCGAGGCCTTCGCGATCCCGCCATCGTTCCTGTTCTTCCACTGGACCACGGAGAACTACGTCACGGTGCAGGAGCGCAGCGACTATTTCCACCACGCGCTCAACTCGATCATCATCGCCGGCGGCTCGACCTTGATCGCGATGCTGATCGCGATCCCGGCGGCGTGGTCGATGGCGTTCTCACCGACCAAGCGCACCAAGGACGTGCTGCTCTGGATGCTCTCCACCAAGATGATGCCGCCGGTCGGCGTGCTGGTGCCGATCTACCTGATTTTCCGCTCCGTCGGCCTGCTCGACACCCGCGCCGGGCTGATCTTCATCCTCTGCCTCGGCAATCTGCCGATCGTGATCTGGATGCTGTTCACCTATTTCAAGGAGATCCCGAAGGACATCCTCGAGGCGGCCCGCATGGACGGCGCCACGATCGGGCGCGAGCTGATTTATGTGCTGACCCCGATGGCGGTGCCGGGGCTCGCCTCGACCTTGCTGCTCAATCTGATCCTGGCGTGGAACGAGGCGTTCTGGACCCTCAATCTGTCGACGCTCGAGGCCGCGCCGCTCACCGTGTTCATCGCATCCTATTCCAGCCCGGAAGGCTTGTTCTGGGCGAAATTGTCGGCGGCGTCGACGCTCGCGATCGCGCCCATTCTCGTGCTCGGCTGGTTCAGTCAGCGGCAGCTCGTCCGCGGCCTGACCTTCGGCGCGGTCAAGTAGCAGAAAGGCTTTTCCATGGGTCAGATTACGCTGCAGGGTGTGCAAAAATCGTTCGGGCCGGTCCACATCATCAAGGGCGCCGACCTCGAGATCGCCGATGGCTCCTTCGTCGTCTTCGTCGGTCCGTCCGGCTGCGGCAAGACCACGCTCTTGCGGTTGATCGCAGGGCTCGAGGACGTCACCGGCGGCGCGATCCTGATCGACGGCCGCAACGTGGTCGATGTGCCGCCGGCCAAGCGGGGGCTGTCGATGGTGTTCCAGTCCTACGCGCTCTATCCGCATATGAGCGTGCGCGGCAACATCGCCTTCGGCCTGAAGATGGCCGGCGTCACCAGGGACGAGATCAACCGCAAGGTCGAGGCCGCCGCAGCCACCCTCAACCTGACGCCCTATCTCGAGCGCAAGCCGCGCGAGCTCTCCGGCGGCCAGCGCCAGCGCGTCGCGATCGGGCGCGCCATCGTGCGGGAGCCGAAGGCGTTCCTGTTCGACGAGCCGCTGTCGAATCTCGATGCCGCGCTGCGCGTGCAGATGCGGCTCGAGGTGACGCGGCTGCAGAAGCAGCTCGGCACCACGGCGATCTACGTTACTCACGACCAGGTCGAGGCTATGACCATGGCCGACAAGATCGCGGTGCTGAACGGCGGCAAGATCGAGCAATATGGCTCGCCGCTCGAACTCTACGAGAAACCGGCGAATCTGTTCGTCGCCGGTTTCATCGGCTCGCCGAAAATGAACTTCGTGACCGGCGAGCTCGCCAAGCAGCAGGGCGCGACCACCATCGGCGTGCGGCCCGAGCATTTGAAGGTCGAGCGCAACGGGCAGGGCGGTTGGCACGGCACGGTCTCAGTCGCCGAGCATCTCGGCAGCGACACCTTCCTCTATGTCGATGCCGGACCGCAGGGAGTGCTGACCGCGCGCTATATCGGCGAGCTCGACCTGCATCCGGGCGACAAGGTGTCGCTGATCCCGGAGCCGGCGCGCATCCACCGTTTCGACGACAGCGGAAAGTCGATCCGCGCATAGGGCGTGGAAGACCTCCGCCGTCGATCTCGCTCTGGCCGGGGCGGCACGCCCGCGAAATGCGGGCTCTAGGCAAAGGAAGAAGAAAATGTATCTCGAGAAATTCAAGCTCGGCGGCAAGACCGCCATCATCACCGGCGCCGGTCAGGGCATCGGGCTTGCCTGCGCCGAGGCGCTCGCGGAAGCCGGCGCCAAGGTCATCATCGGCGATCGCGACGCCAAGGTCGCCAATGACGCGCAGGCGGTGTTGAAAGCCAAGGGCTTCGATGCCGACATCGCGCTGATGGATGTAACGGACTCCGGCCGCGTCTCCGCGGTCGCCGACGAGCTGGTCCGCAAATACGGTAAGGTCGACATCCTCGTCAACAATGCCGGTATCGCCCGCAGCGAGACGCCGGCCGAGACCGTGACCGACGAGCACTGGCTCAACGTCATCGACGTCAATCTGAACGGCACCTTCTGGTGCTGCCGCGCCTTCGGCAATCACATGCTGAAGGCCAAATCCGGCACCATCGTCAACGTCGGCTCGATGTCCGGCTTCATCGTCAACAAGCCGCAGGAGCAGTGCTTCTACAATGCCTCCAAGGCTGCGGTGCATCATCTCACCAAATCGCTCGCGGCCGAATGGGGTGCCCGCGGGGTTCGCGTCAACGCGGTGGCGCCGACCTATATCGAGACGCCCCTGAACGCCTTCGTGAAGAACAGCCCCAGAATGTACGACGCCTGGATCGGTGGAACCCCGATGGCGCGGATGGGGCAGGTCGACGAGATCGCCTCCGTCGTCTTGTTCCTAGCCTCCGAGGCGGCGAGCCTGATGACCGGAAGCATCGTTCTGGTCGATGGCGGTTACACTTGCTGGTAGGCTCGCGTCGAAGCATGATCCGGACAGATGGGGACCGGTTTTCCGGACGATGCTGACACAAGAAGTAAGGGCGCGACGACGTTTCGAAGACACGTCGTCACGCTCTGACGGAGCGAACATGCGGCAAGCCTATATCGGGGTGGACGTCGGAAGCACCAGCGCCCGCGCGGGCGTCTTCGACGAGGCCGGGGCGTTATTGGGATCGGCCCGGCATCCGATCCGGGTCTGGCACGAGCCCGGCGATATCGTCGAGCAATCCTCCGATGACATCTGGGCGGCCTGCACAGCCTCCGTGCGCAATGCGATGCGGGAGGCCGCCATCGCTGCCGAACACGTCAAGGGCATCGGATTCGACGCGACCTGCTCGCTGGTCGTGCTCGACAAAGCAGGCCGGCCGCTGACCGTCAGCCCGTCCGGCGATCGCGCGCGCAACGTCGTGGTCTGGATGGATCACCGCGCGATGGATGAAACCGAATTCGTCAATGCAACCGGCGACCGGGTGCTGCGCTATGTCGGCGGCGCCATCTCGCCGGAGATGGAGATTCCGAAGATTCTCTGGCTGAAGCGGCATCTGCCCGCGACCTTCGAAGCCGCCGGGCATTTCTTCGATCTTGCCGATTATCTCTCGTTCCGTGCCTCCGGCTCGTTGGCGCGCTCGACCTGCACGGTCACCTGCAAATGGACTTATGTCGCGGGCGAGGGCGGCTGGAGCGAACCCTTCCTCAAGCGGGTGGGACTGGAGGCGCTCGCGGCCGATCGCTTTGCCCGCATCGGCAACGAGATCGTGCCACCTGGCTCTCCGCTCGGCCGCGGACTGTCGGAAGATGCCGCGCGCGACCTCGGCCTGATGCCGGGAACCGCGGTCGGCGCCTCCCTGATCGATGCCCATGCCGGCGGCGTCGGCGCGATCGGCGGGCGAGACGGCTCGGGCGCCGAGGTCGATGTCTGCAAGCGGCTCGCCTACATCATGGGAACGTCGGCCTGTATCATGGCGACGACGGTCGATCCATGCTTCGTGCCCGGCGTCTGGGGCCCGTACTTCTCGGGCATGGTACCGGGCTTCTGGTTGAACGAGGGCGGTCAATCGGCGGCGGGTGCCGCGATCGATCACCTGCTCAAATCGCACCCGGCGCATGCCGAGGTTTCGCTCGCCGCGAAGAACGACGGCCTCGACGTCATCGAATACCTCGAGAAGCGCATCGTGGCGCGCAGCGGCAACGCAGGCGCGGCCGCGCTGCTCGCGCGCAATGTTCACGTCCTGCCGGAATTCCTCGGCAATCGCTCGCCCTATGCCGATCCCGGCTCGCGCGCCGTGATCGCAGGGCTCGATCTCGATACCGACGTGTTGGCGCTGGAGCGGCTGTTCATCGCAGGCCTGTGTGGGCTGGCCTATGGCCTCGCCGACGTCATCGAGGCGCTGCAGGCCCATGGTGTCGACGGCAAGACCATCGTGATCGGCGGCGGCGCGAGCCGTAGCCCTTTGGTGCGCCAGATCATGGCTGACACCACAGGCTACACGGTGGCGTTGCCGAAGACGCAAGAACCCGTATTGCTGGGCGCCGCGATGCTCGGTGCTGTCGCCAGCGGCGCGCATAACTCGATCAATGCCGCGATGGCGGGCATGTCGGCGCTGGGGCGGCTGAGCGAACCGACCAGGCCCGAGCTTGCCGATTTCCACCGCCGGAAGCGCGGCGTGCACAAGATGCTGCGGCAGCTTGATCGCGACAGCCGCGAGGCGATGAAGCAGGCGCCCGGCGCGGCGCTGGGTTAAGGTGTTTGCATGCTGCTGAGCTGCGGAGATGCGCTGATCGATTTCCTGCCGTCGTGGACGGCGGATGGACGCGAAGCCATGACACCCGCGGTCGGCGGCTCCTGCCTCAACATCGCGATCGGCAGCGCCCGGCTCGATGTTCCCACCGGCTTCGTCGGTGGCATCTCGACCGACACTTTTGGGAAGATGATCGCCGATCATGCCGCAACGTCTGGCGTCGATCTCAGCCGCGCGACGCGCAGCGATCACCAGGCCACGCTGGCCTTTGCGCGCGTGACCGGCACCGAGACGCAATACGCTTTCTACGATGCCGACACCGCATCGCGGAACTGGACCTACCGGCGCGAGGCGATCGCGCTCGACGGCGTCACCTGCCTTCACACCGGATCGACCACGCTGGTCCACGACAAGGGCGCGGCCGAGACGTTGGCCTTCATCGAGGACGTCAGGGCGAACGTGACGATCGCGCTCGACCCGAACTGCCGCCCGAACCTCGTCAAGGACAAGGAGGCCTATCGCGCGCGCATGCTGGCGTTCTGCGGCAAGGCCGACATCGTCAAGATGTCCGACGTCGACTTCGCCTATCTGTTCGGCGACGAAGTCTATGCTGCGCGCGCCGAAGCGCTGCTCTCGGGCGGCGCATCGCTCGTCGTCATCACGCGCGGCAATGAGGGGGCCTCGGCCTGGCATCGCCGGGCCGGAGCGATCGAGGCCCAATCGCCTGTGGTGAAGGTCGTGGACACGATCGGCGCCGGCGACAGTTTTCAGGCCGCACTGCTCGCTGCATTGCACCGGCTGGACAGGATCGCGCGGCGGCGACTACACGATATCTCCGCGGCCGAGCTCACCCGCGCGCTGTCCTTTGCCTGCAAATGCGCCGCCTTCACCTGCACGCGTCCGGGCGCCGATCCGCCGCGCAGCCGGGAGTTGCCCGCCGACACCTGGTGAGCCATGCGCCTGAGGCGATGGACTTGCCGCACGCGGCACGGCACGATGCCGCCACCGAAACACCGACTGCGAACGCGTGCCCGAATGAGCGACGATCTGTGCCTGCTATCAGCCGTTGAGCTTCGCGCCCGAATTGCCCGCAAGGACGTGTCTCCGGTCGAGGTGACGGCTGCGGTGCTGGCCCGCGCCGAGCGGCTGCAGCCCGAGCTCAACTGCTTCATCACGCTGTGCGGCGACGCGGCGATGGCGCAGGCGAAAGCCGCGGAGCGCCAGGTCATGGCCGGCGAACCGCTCGGCCTGCTGCACGGCATCCCGTTCACCGTGAAGGATATCGTCAGCACCAAAAGCGTGCGCACGACTTTCGGTGCGGTGCCCTACAAGGACAACGTGCCCGATCAGGATGCCGTCGCGGTGGCCCGGCTTCGTGCGCAGGGCGGAATATTGATCGGCAAGACCACGACGCCGGAGTTCGGCAGCAAGTGCCTGACCGACTCGCCGTTGTTCGGCCGCACCCGCAATGCGTGGAGTGCCGAGCGTTCCAGCGGCGGCTCGAGCGGCGGCGCGGCGGTGGCGGTCGCGAGCGGCATCGCGCCGCTGGCCGTTGCGACCGATGGCGGCGGCTCGACCCGGATTCCCGCCGCCTGCAACGGCGTGGTCGGGATTAAGCAGAGCAACGGCGTGATCCCGCATAGCCAGGTCCAGGACGCCTTCGGCAACCAGACCTATGTCACGCCGACCACGCGCAGCGTGGCCGATACCGCGCTGATGATGCAGGCGATGGCCGGCGAGGATCCGTCCGATCCCTGGTCGATCGGCGTGCCGGTGCCTGACTATCTCGATCTTGCGGCGCCGCGCGGCGATCTCAGAGGAAGGCGGGTGCTGTTCTGCCTGTCGCCGCCGGGCCGCCCGGTGACCACAGACGTCGCCGCTGCGTTCAAGGCGAGCCTCGACCGGCTGGCCAGTCTCGGCGCGGAACTGGAAGAATTCTCCGGCGACGGCTTTGACATCGAGCCGATCTGGCGCGCCATCAACCACACGGTCTGGCGCACCCGCTTTGAGAAGCTCGCAGCCGAGCACCCTAACGACCTCAGCTCGACATTCCTGAAACAGCTCGCGCTTGCCGCTCAGGTCAGCGGCGTGGAGTACCAGCAGGCGATGTTCGACCGAACCGCGCTGTTCCGCCGCGTGCAGTCGCTGCTCGCGCGCGGCGACCTGTTGGCGATGCCGACCCTGACCCGCACGGCGCTGCCGATCGATCAGGATCTGTTCGGCACCATCGACATCGACGGCCAGAGCTTTGACAGCGTGCGCCCGCGCTGGTTTCCCTGGACCATGCTGTTCAACATGACCGGGCATCCCGCGGTCAGCATCCCCGCGGGCTTCGGCGGTGATGGTCTGCCGATCGGCCTGCATCTGGTCGGCCGCTTCCGGGCCGACGCGGAACTGCTGCGCGTCGCGGCGCTGTTCGAAGAGGCGAGCGATCTGCTCGGCCGCTGGCCGGCCGTCGCGTCGTGAATGGTGCGGCGCAGGGCTTGCATTCGAAAGGCTTGCATTCCTTCGCGAACATGTTGAAACCTGCAGCCTGTTCCTCACGCGTCGAACGGGCATGAGCGTATTCTTCCTGCGGCGGGTCCTGACCCTGGTGGCGACGCTGTTCGCGGCCTCGCTGATCATTTTCCTGGTGCTCGACGCGCTGCCCGGCAATGCCGCCCAGATGCTGATGGGCGCCGACGCCTCGCCCGATGCGGTGCGTGCACTCACCGTCAAGCTCGGGCTCGATCAGCCGCTCACGGTTCGCTATCTGCTCTGGATCGAGGGCATGGCGGTCGGCGATCTCGGCAACAGTTATGTCTACGGCACGCCGGTGGCCGGCCTGATTGCGGAGCGGCTGGTGCTGACCATCCCGCTCGCGATCATGTCGATGCTGATCACGGTGGTGCTGGCGCTCGCGGCGGGGATCTACACCGCGGCCAATCACAACAAACTCGGCGATGTCGGCGTGATGTCGCTGACTCAAGTTGGCATCGCGCTGCCGAACTTCTGGTTCGCGATCCTGTTGATCCTGCTGTTTTCGGTGAAGCTGCAATTGTTGTCGGCTGGCGGCTTCGCGGGCTGGGATGATGGCATCTGGCCCGGGATCCGCTCGCTGCTGCTGCCGGCGATCTCGCTTGCCGTGGTGCAGGCCGCGATCCTTGCCCGCGTCACGCGCTCCGCCGTGCTGGAGGTGCTGCGCGAGGATTTCGTCCGCACTGCCCGCGCCAAGGGGCTCGGCAAGCGCGAGGTGCTGTGGCGCCACGTGCTGCGCAACGCCATGATCCCGGTGATGACGGTCATGGGCCTGCAATTCGCCAATCTGCTAGCCGGCACCATCGTAATCGAGAATGTGTTCTATCTGCCGGGCCTCGGCCGGCTGATCTTCCAGTCGATCGCCAACCGTGACCTGATCGTGGTGCGCAACTGCGTGATGCTGCTGGCGGCGATGGTCGTGACAGTCAATTTCGTGGTCGATATGCTCTATGCCTTCATCGACCCGCGCATCAAGGTGTCCAACCTGTGAGCGCGCCGCTGACCGCTTCCGCCGCCACTGCGGCCATCGCACCGGGCGCGATGCCTGCGACCGGGTTCTGGCGCCGCGCGCTGCGCCATCGCAGCTTCGTGCTCGGCGCCGTGCTCAGCCTGTCCGTCCTCGGCGCAGCACTGCTGTCGCTGGTCTGGACGCCGTGGTCGGCCACCGACATCGACATCGCGTCAAAACTGCGTCCGCCGTCGGCGGCGCACTGGCTCGGCACCGACGTGCTCGGCCGCGATATCGTCTCGCTGCTGCTGGTCGGTGCGCGCTCCACCATCCTGGTCGGCGTCATCGCCGTCGGCATCGGCCTGAGCTTCGGCGTCTGCCTCGGCCTTGTCGCAGCGGCGCGCAAGGGCTGGACCGAGGAGCTCATCATGCGGATGAGCGATTTCACCTTTGCATTTCCGGCCGTGCTGTCGGCCATCATGCTCGCCGCCGTCGCGGGCCCCGGCATGGTGACGTCGATCACCGCGATCGGGATCTTCCAGATTCCGACCTTCGTCCGCGTCACCCGCGGCTCGGCCAATGCGATCTGGGCCCGCGAGTTCGTGCTCGCCGCACGCGCGGCGGGCAAAGGCTCATTCCGCATCACGATCGAGCACGTGCTGCCGAACATCCTGTCGATCCTGATCGTGCAGGCGACGATCCAGTTCGCGCTCGCGATCCTCGCCGAGGCCGCGTTGTCCTATCTCGGCCTCGGCACCCAGCCGCCGCAGCCGTCCTGGGGCCGCATGCTCAACGACGCGCAAACCCTGCTGTTCCAGTCGCCGATGCTCGCCGTCTATCCCGGTGCTGCGATCGCGATCGCGGTGCTCGGGCTCAATTTGCTCGGCGACGGCTTGCGCGATCTGCTCGATCCCCGCCTGGCGCGGGAGCGTTGAGCATGAGCGATGCGCCGCTGATCGAGGTGAAGGACCTGGGCGTCCGGCTCAACACCAGCCGCGGCCCGGCGCAGGCCGTGCGTGGTGTCAGTTTTGCGCTTCGCCGCGGCGAGACGCTTGGACTGGTCGGCGAATCCGGTTGCGGCAAGTCGGTTACGGCGCTGGCCCTGATGGGGCTGCTGCCGGAGAGCGCCGTGGTTAGCGGTAGCATCCGGCTCGATGGCGCGGAGCTCGTCGGCCTGCCAGACGCGGCCTACTGCAAGCTGCGCGGCAACCGCATCAGCATGATCTTCCAGGAGCCGATGACCGCGCTCAATCCGATGCACACGATCGGGCACCAGGTCGCCGAGCCCTTGCGGCGCCACACCGGCATCTCGGCGGCGGAGGCGCAGCAGGAGGCGATCGCGTTGCTCGATCGCGTCGGCCTGCCTGATGCGGCGAAGCGGATCGATGCCTATCCGCATCAGTTTTCCGGCGGCCAGCGCCAGCGCATCACGATCGCGATGGCGCTGGCCTGCCAGCCCGACGTCCTGATCGCCGACGAGCCGACCACCGCGCTCGACGTCACGATCCAGGGCCAGATCCTCGATCTGATCGCAAGCCTGGTCGAGGAACGCGGCATGTCGATGATCCTGATCTCGCACGATCTCGGCGTGATCGCCGAGAATGTCGATCGCATGATGGTGATGTATGGCGGCACCGTCGTCGAAAGCGGTGCTACCGATGCCGTGTTCAGGCGGATGGGCCATCCCTATACGCAGGGCCTGTTCCGCGCGCGGCCGCGACTCGGCGCCCGCAAGGGGACGCGGCTCAAGACCATCGCCGGCACCGTGCCGGAGCTGGCCGACCTGCCCGCGGGCTGCACCTTCGCCGACCGCTGCGCGATTGTCGAAGCGCGTTGCCGCGCGGCGCTGCCGGCCGTGGTCGACGTCGGCGCAGCGCATGGCGTGCGTTGTATCAGGACCGACGTTTCGATGGCCGCCGGGGGTAGCAGCGCATGACGGCGCCGGACCATGCATCGCCCGCGCCCGGAACGCCGCTGCTCGAGGTGACGGATCTCGCGCAACGTTACACGTTGCCGCGCGAAAGCCTGTTCAAGCCGGCGGCGCAGGTGCACGCGCTCAACGGCGTCACGGCACGGGTGATGCCGGGCAAGAGCCTCGGCGTCGTCGGCGAGTCCGGTTCGGGCAAATCGACCTTGGCGCGGCTGGTGATGGCGCTGGAGCGGCCGACCTCGGGCACGGTGTCGTTGCTCGGCCGCGACCTCAACCGGATGCCGCCCGACGAACTGCGTCGTGCCCGCCGCGATTTCCAGATGGTGTTCCAGGATCCCTATGGTTCGCTCGATCCGCGGCAGACCATCGTGCGCGTCGTCGCCGAGCCGCTGACGGCGCTCGGGCGCATCGATCGCGGCAGCCTGCGCGAGCGCGTTGCGGTCGTGCTGCGGCAGGTCGGGCTGCGCGATGCCGACATGGACAAGTTCCCGCACGAATTCTCCGGCGGCCAGCGCCAGCGCATTGCGATTGCCCGCGCGCTGATCACCCAGCCGAAGCTGATCGTCGCCGACGAGCCGGTCTCCGCGCTCGACGTCTCGGTGCAGGCGCAGGTGCTCAACCTGATGCAGGACCTGCAGGAAGAATTCGGCCTGAGCTACATCCTGATCAGTCACGACCTCGCGGTGGTCGATCTGCTCTGCGACGAGATCGCGGTGATGTATCTCGGGAGGATCGTCGAGCAGGGGCGGCCGGACGATCTGTTCGCGCACTCAGCTCATCCCTATACGCGCGCGCTGCTCGATGCGGTTCCGCGGGCGCGGGCCGGTGGCATCAGGCGCCGCCGCGGCGCGCAGGCGATCGTCTCGCGGGCGACGGCCACAACCGGCTGCCCTTACGCGCCGCGCTGTCCCTTGGCCGACCGGCATTGTCGCGAGACCGCGCCTGCGCTACGCAGCGTGGGAGGCGCCCATCTGGCGGCCTGCCATCACGCCGAAGCCGTGATGGCGCTGCCGCCTGTGATCGCCGAGGCCGGTTAGTCTTTTGTGTGAGGTTAGCTCAAAGCGCGACGAGATTAGATTAAGGCGGTCTCGCGGCAGGCTGGCTGCACCTCTCCCGCTTGCGGGGGGAGGTCGTATCGCATCGAAGATGCGATACGGGTGGGGGCTCTTTCCGCAAGGTGACTCGTGGAAAGAGCCCCCACCCCGGCCCTCCCCCGCAAGCGGGAGAGGGAGGGCAGCTCGTTCGCGGCTGCCGTTCGACCTTAAGGTTCATCGTGCTTTAGGCTATGAGAAAGTTCCGGGGAGCAGACCAATGTTGAGGAAATTGTGCGTCATTGCGGCGGTTGCTGCGCTCGCCGGAGCGCCGCTGCCGAGCCTCGCGCAGGGCAAGAAAGACAGCGTCGTGATGGGCATGACGCTGGAGCCGCCGGGACTCGATCCCACCAACGCTGCGGCCGCGGCGATCGCCGAAGTCACGCTCTACAACGTCTACGAGACGCTGACCAAGATCAACGAGGACGGCTCAGTGTCGCCGCTGCTCGCCGAGAGCTGGCAGGCGTCAGCGGATCTCAAGACCTACACTTTCAAGCTGCGGAAGGGCGTCAAATTCCACAATGGCGAGCCGTTCGATTCCGCCGCCGTGAAGTTCACCTACGAACGCGCCGCGGCGCCGACCTCGACCAACAAGGACAGGAGCCTGTACCAGGCCTTCACGTCGGTGACGGCGCCGGATGCGGAGACCATCGTTATCGCGTTGAAATATTCCGAGCCGAACCTGCCGTTCCTGCTCGGCCAGGCGTCAGGCTCGATCGTCGAGCCGAAGAGCGCGCCGACCGATGCGACGCAGCCGGTCGGCACCGGGCCCTACACGCTCGGCAACTGGGCCAAGGGTTCGTCGATCACGCTGGTCAAATGGCCGGAGTATCGCAATGCGGCCGCGATCAAGCTTGCCAAGGTGACGATCCGATTCATCGGCGATCCCGCCGCGCAGGTCGCGGCGCTGCTGTCAGGCGATGTCGACGCGTTTCCACGGGTCGCGGCGGCACGCAGCCTGGCGCAGTTCAAGGCCGATCCGCGCTTCAGCGTCCTGATCGGCGGCTCCCGGACCAAGACCATCGTCGGCATCAACGAGCGCAAGAAGCCGCTCGACGACGTCCGCGTTCGCCGCGCCATCCTGGCCGCGATCGACCGCAAGGCGATGATCGACGGCGCGGTCGACGGCTTCGGCACGCCGATCGGCAGCTTCTACACCCCGAGTTCGCTCGGCTATGTCGATACCACCGGCATCAATCCCTACGATCCCGAACTCGCCAAGAAGCTGCTGGCAGAGGCCGGCGTCAAGGCGCCGCTCGAGCTCAGCCTCAAGCTGCCGCCGCCGTCCTACGCGCGGCAGGGTGGCGAGATCCTCGCGGCGCAGCTCGCCAAGGTCGGCATCATAGCCAAGATCGAGAATGTCGAATGGGCGCAGTGGCTCTCGCAGGTCTTCACTGGTCCGCACAATTACGACCTCACTATCGTTACCCATGTCGCGCCGTTCGACCTCGTGAAGCTGACCGAACCGGACTACTATCTCGGCTACAAGTCCGAGGCGTTCAATGCACTCTACCAGCAGATCATGGCGTCGCCGGCCGAGGCCGACCGCGCCAAGCTGCTGGGCGACGCGCAGCGCATGCTGGCGACCGACGCGGTGGCCGGCTTCCTATTTCAGCCGCAATTGATCACGATCGCCAGCAAGAAGCTGAAGGGCGTGTGGAAGGAAGTCCCGCAGTTCGAGAATGATTTCTCGACCTGGTCCTGGGAGTAGTTGATCGCGTGCGGCGGAGGTCAACGGCCTCCGCCGGCGCTGCTCCTCGCCTGATGTCGTCGCTTGACGTCTAGTCTCATTTTGCTTGCTGCGCTTGCGAAGGCACTTTCGGCCGGCAATGCGCGAAGGCGCCGGAAGCTCCCGATATCACTTGGATTGCTGCCCGCTCGCGATCGCTGCATTTCGGATGCGCGAACCTCTCCAGTTCCGGCTTCGCATTGAGCGCATCGATTGTCTTTGTGAAAGACGGCGCTAACATGGAATCCGTCCATCGATGCCTGCCGTTATCTTTTTCCAATCATGTATTGCAGCGCAACCAACTCGCGCAACGGTACGCGCTCGCTGCGGCGGTCGGGCCTCGAGGGGGAAGTAGCAAACACCATCCCTGATATTGCAACCAAGAAACAACGGGGGAAGACATGTATGTGAAAGGGCTTGCGGCATTTGCCGCCGCGGTCGGCGTTGGCCTGTTGTCGGGCGCGGCCATCGCACAGGAAGTCAAGCAGGAGAAGCAGTCGGTCCTTGGTAACGCCAATGTTTCGCCGGTGACCCAGGAGCAGCTCAACGCCGCCGACAAGAACAGCAAGGACTTCCTGCTCACCAACGGCAATTATGCCCAGACGCGGTTTTATCCGGGCAAGCAGATCGGCCGGGACAATGTGAAGAACCTGCACGTCGCCTGGATTTTCCAGACCGACGTCAAGGAATCGCTCGAGACATCGCCGATCGTCGTCGACGGCGTGATGTATGTCACGACGTCGTTCAGCCATGTCTATGCGCTCGACGCCAAGACCGGCCAGCAGCTCTGGCACTACGCCCACAAGATGGGCCCGATCACCGTCTATTGCTGCGGTCCCAACAATCGCGGCATACAGGTGCTCGGCGACCGGGTCTATCTGGCGACGCTGGATTCCAAGCTGCTGGCGCTCAATGCCAAGACCGGCGAGGTGGTCTGGACCACCAACATCGCCGATCCCGAGCTCGGCTACAGCGAGACGATGGCGCCGACCGTCGTGAAGGACAAGGTGCTGATCGGCACCAACGGCGGCGAATACGGCATCCGCGGCTTCGTGCGCGCCTATGATGCCAAGACCGGCAAGCAGCTCTGGAATTTCAACACCATTCCTGAGAACTCGGTCGGCGTCTGGGCGACCAAGGACGCCACCGGCCGCGACATGCATCGCAATATCCAGGCCGAGAAGGACATGCTCGCCAAGATCGGCGATCCCTACGCCAAGCTCGGCGGCGGCGTGTGGCAGAACCCGTCGGTCGATCTCGCGACCAACCGGATCTACTTCGTCGTCGGCAATCCGTCACCCGACCTCGACGGCTCGAACCGGCCCGGCGACAACCTCTACACCAACTCGCTGGTCTCGCTCGATCTCGACACCGGCAAGTATGTCTGCCACTTCCAGTACATCGCCCATGACGTGTGGGACCTCGACGCGGTCAGCCCGACGGTGCTGGTCAACGTCAAGGACAAGGACGGCAAGAGGATTCCCGGTGTCATCCATGCCGGCAAGACCGGGCACATCTATGTGCACGATCGCAAGGACTGCAGCTTGATCCGCTTCTCCGAGACGATGGTGCCGCAGGAGAACATGTGGGTGCTGCCGACCAAGGAAGGCGCACGCATGCTGCCCGGCGCCAATGGTGGCGTCGAGTGGTCGCCGATCGCGACCGACCCGGGACAGGAGCTGGCCTACGCCATCAACCTGCATCAGCCCATGCACTACCGTGTCGAGAGCTCGCCCTATCCGAACGGCAAGCTGTGGCTGGGTGGGGCCTTCACGGCAATCCCCGGTGAACAGCAGTCAGGCAACATCACCGCGGTAAACTACAACACCGGCAAGATCAAATGGCAGGTCAAGACACCCGAGCCCATGATCGGCGGTATTCTGGCTACCGCCGGCGGTCTGGTGTTCACCGGTGAAGGCAATGGCAAGTTCGCGGCCTATAACTCCTCTACGGGCAAGGAGCTGTGGAGCTTCCGCGCCGGCGCCGGCGTCAATGCGCCGCCGTCGAGCTACATGATCGGCGGCAAGCAATATGTCGTGGTCGGTGCGGGCGGCAACACCCAGGTCGACTTCAAGCGTGGCAACAATATCATCGCTTTCACGCTCGACTGAGCCAAGGCGTGATGCATCGCCACGCGTTGCAAACATTGACAGCGAGGCGGGACCGGTTCGGTCCCGCCTCTGTTTTCTTCGGATGAGCCAATGTTCGGCAAATTGATGATGTGCGGCGCCGCGCTGTTTCTGATTGCGTCACAGGCGCGCGCGGAGACGATCGCGGAGAAGGTTGCGGTCTGCACCGGGTGCCACGGCGAGGATGGCAAGCCGGTCGACAAGACCATTCCGACGATCTGGGGCCAGCAGGCCGGCTATCTCTATATCCAGCTCCGCGACTTCAAGCGCGGCGATCGCAAGAGCGAGATCATGCAGCCGATCGCGACGCAGTTCGAGCGCGACGACATGCTGGCGATCGCGGAATATTTCTCGCAGAAGCCGTGGCCCGATCTCGGCCAGCCGCGCGCGCCCAAGGACGTGGCGGCGAAGGCAGTCAGCGCCAGCGCTTCGGTCGGCTGCCCGGCCTGCCATCTCGATCGCTTCCAGGGCGACGGTACGGTGCCGCGGCTTGCCGGGATGGGGCGGGATTATCTTGCCAAGACCATCGCCGATTTCCGCACCCGTGCGCGCGGCAACAATCCCGGCATGTCGGACCTGATGCTGGCGACCTCGCCCGACGACCTCGCCGCGCTGGTGGAGTATCTGGCGGGATTGTAGTGGCGCGGGGCTCACCTCTCGTCGTGGCTGCTCTCCCTCTCCCCGTTCTTACGGGGGAGAGGGTTGGGGTGAGGGGTGTCTCCGCAATAGAGTGATAGACGCGCTCGTGGAAGCTCCCCTCACCCGGAACGCATCTAACGATGCGTTCCGACCTCTCCCCGCAGGCGGGGCGAGGTGATGCGGAGCTTGTTGCTCGCTTCAACTCATCATTCTTCACCGCGGCGTCAGCTCGTCGCGCAGCGCCGACAGGATGGTGAGATCGGCGGCGTGCTTGCCGGCCTTGTCGGCGAGCGCAGCATCGGCGCCGTGGGCCAGTAGAGCTTTCGCGATCGCCGGATGATTGCCTTCGGCGGCGATCATCAGCGCGGTGCGGCCGCGCGCATCGCGTTCGTCGACCTTGGCGCCGGCGTCGAGCAGATACGAGACGACCTCGAGCGCTTGAGCTTCCGGCACGGTCTCATCCGGGCCGGCGGCCCACATCAAGAGCGTCAGATCGTTGGCGTAACGCGCGTTGATGTCGATATCGCGCGCCAGCAGCTGCTTGACGATGCCGAGCTGACCGCCGGCCGCTGCATACACGACCGGCGGCTTGCCGGTATCGTCGGCCTTGCGGCCGTCGGCGCCATGCGCCAGCAGCATGCGCACCACCATGTCCCGGCCGGCATAGGCGGCGGCCGCAACCGGCGAGCCGCCGCTGCGTCCGGCGAGATTGACGTCGGCGCCGCGGTCGATCAGGCGCTGCACGATCGCGACATGGCCGCGCTCGGCGGCAAAATACAGCGCGGTCGATCCCGCGAGGTTGCGGGCATCGACCGGCGCGCCGCGCGCCAGCAGCAGGTCGACCATGTCGAGATGGCCGGAGCGGGCGGCGTGGCTCAGCGGCCTGGCGCCGAGCCGGTCCCGCGCATCGACCGAGGCGCCATGATCGAGCAGATCGGTGGCGAGGTTGATGCAATCGGCGTTGGCGGCCGCGAACAAGGTCAGCGAGATCTCGACCGCACTGAGCTGGGCCTTGTCGGTCTCGTATTTGCGGATCAGTTCGCGGCACCGTGCCGGGTCGGCCGCAGCAAAGCTGCCGTGGATGTGACCTGCAACAAACAGCGCGGCGAGGGCGATGCGGCGTACCAAGACTGCTCCTCCGGATGGCCTGCCGAGCGCATCGCCATTCGGATCGAGCGTCGCATGATCCTTTGGTGCTGCCAAGCAGCGCAGCAATACGATGAGATGGATCGAATAGCGAGCGCGACGGCTCTGCGCTCCCTCGCCCCGTTCTTACGGGGAGAGGGTCGGGGTGAGGGGCTCTCTCAGCGCATGCGAAGGTAGACGGATGCGCGGAGACTCCCCCTCACCCGGAACGCATCTGGTGATGCGTTCCGACCTCTCCCCGCATGCGGGGAGAGGTGAGGTAGAGCCCGTTGCCGTGCTAGCCGGTCTGCCCGGTGCTCGCATTGGCAACGGCGCGCGCGACATTGGCGATCACCTCGTTGCACTTGTCCATGGGTGCGCTTGCCCCGGTCAGGTAGACCGTCACCACGATCGGCTTGCGGCCAGGCGGCCAGAACACGCCGATATCGTTATAGGTGCCACGCTCGCCGCTGCCGGTCTTGTCGCCGACCCGCCAGTCGCGCGGCAAGCCGGCGCGCAGTCTGGCGTCGCCGGTCTTGTTGGCGAGCATCCAGTCGGTCAGCTTCTGGCGCGACATGGGCTGCAAGACATCGCCGAGCACCACGCGCTGCAAATCCTTCAGCATCGCCACAGGGCTCGTCGTGTCGCGCGGATCGCCGGGCACGGCTTCGTTCAGCTCGACCTCCCGGCGGTCGAGCCGGCTGACATTGTCGCCGATGGTGCGGAAGAAGCTGGTGAAGCCGGCAGGCCCGCCGATCTCACGCAGCAGCAGGTTAGCGGCTGTATTGTCGCTCAGCGTGATGGCCGCCTCGCAGAGTTCGGACAGCGTCATGCTCGATCCGACATGTTGCTTGGCCACGGGCGCGTAGACCAAGATATCCTTGGCCTCAACCTGCACGCGCTGGTCGAGGCTGGATTCACCGCGGTCGACCCGGTGCAGCACGGCGGCCGAGGCCATCGCCTTGAATGTGCTGCACATCGGGAACCGTTCGTCGCCGCGTCGGCTCGCGCGCAATCCCGTCTCCATGTCGAGCGCTGCAACGCCGAGCCGGCCGGTGGTCGCGAGCTCAATGCGCGCAAACTCCTGCTGCAGCCGTTGCGCCGCCTCGCTTGCTCCCGCCGCGGCGCTTTCTTCGGCCGCGGTGCTTGGCCGCGGCAGGGTGCAGGAAGCCGCAAGGCCCAGTGCGCGCAATCCGAATGTCCGTCTCGTCAGCATGTCTCGTCTCCGTTGGCGGCGCGAACCTGCCGGGCGGCGTGACGGCGCACAAACTATCATTTATACAGTGAGGCATGAGAAAAACTTGGTCATGACGCCGTGCGCCGGCATCTCCCGCTGAACGCATTACGTGCCTTCGAGGCTTCCGCGCGGCTGTTGAGCTTCACCCGCGCGGGGATGGAGCTGCGCGTGACGCAGACCGCGATCAGCCATCAGGTGAAGCAGCTCGAGGATACGCTTGGTGCGAGCCTGTTCCGCCGTCTGCCGCGCGGGCTCGTGCTCACCGACGAGGGGCTGGCGCTGCTGCCGGTGCTGTCAGATGCGCTCGACCGGATCGGGGCCGTGATCGACCGCATCGAGGCCAAGGGCACGCGCGAGGTCGTCACCGTCGGCTGCGTCACGACCTTTGCAACCGGATGGCTGCTGCAACGGGTCGACCGTTTCAAGCGCGCGCATCCCTATATCGACCTGCGTCTGCTCACCAACAACAACCGTGTCGACATCGCGGGCGACGGGCTCGATCTGGCGCTGCGCTTCGGCGACGGCTCCTGGCACGGCACCGAGGCGATCCATCTGTTGTCCGCGCCGCTCTCGCCGGTGTGCTGCCCCGATGTGGCAGGCCGGCTGCGCAAGCCGTCCGACCTCGCGCAGGAATTCTTGCTGCGCTCCTACCGCGCCGAAGAATGGCCGCTGTGGTTTGCGGTAGCCGGCGCGCCGTGTCCAAAGATCCAGGGGCCGATCTTCGACAGTTCGGTCGCGATGGCCGAGGCCGCCGCGCGCGGTGTCGGCGTCGGGCTGGTGCCGATTGCGATGTTCAACAACGAGCTGACGTCAAGCCGGCTGGTCCGGCCATTCGCGGCCGAGGTCCCGGCGGGATCCTATTGGCTGACCTGGCTGAAGTCGCGGGAAGTGACGCCCGGTATGCGCGCGTTCCGTGATTGGCTGCTCGAGACGCTCCGGGCGGAGGTGAGTGAGAGCGAGGCGAGGGCGGTGGAGGGCGCGCCGATTGCGCGGCGCAAGCCGATAGCTAAATCAAAGGCCAAGACGAAGGTTGTGAAGAGGCGCCGGCGCTAGCCAAAGCTTTATCGAGCAAGGCGCTTTGTCCCGTCATCCTGAGGTGCGAGCGGAGCGAGCCTCGAAGGATGCACGGCCCCCAGCCGGGCCGTCGACCCTTCGAGGGCCGCTGAAGAAGCGGCCACCTCCAGCGACAACGGCGGAGCCGTTGCGCGGGGGTGACGGCGAGGAGCAGAACGCGCTGTAGGTCGATACAATGCTCCGCCTTATCGTGCGACGCGATCCATCCTAAGCCAGATGGCACGCCACGGAATGCCCGTTGCTGCCTTCCCGCAGTTCCGGCGCGCTCTGCCGGCAGCGCTCTTCGGCGATCGGGCAGCGGGTGTGGAAGTGGCAGCCCTGCGGCGGATTCATCGGGCTCGGCACGTCGCCTTTCAGGCGGATGCGGTCGCGCTTTGCCTTGGGATCGGCGACCGGCACCGCCGAGAGCAGTGCCTTGGTGTAGGGATGCTGCGGATTGCGATAGAGGTCGCTGGCCTTGGCGAGCTCGACGATGCGGCCGAGATACATTACGGCGACGCGGTCGGAGATGTGCTCCACGACCGACAGATCGTGGGCGACGAACAGATAGGTCAGGTTCAGCTCGGCCTGCAGATCTTCCAGCAGGTTGATGACCTGGGCCTGGATCGAGACGTCGAGCGCCGAGACCGGCTCATCGCACACGATCAGCTTCGGCTCCAGCGTCAGTGCGCGAGCGATCGCGATGCGCTGGCGCTGGCCGCCGGAGAATTCATGCGGATAGCGCCGCATGTGCTCGGCCTTCAGTCCGACCTTGACCAGGAGATTGGCGACGCGGTCCTCGCGCTCGCTGGCTGAGCTCACGAGGTTGTGGATGATGAAGGGCTCGCCGAGGATCGCGCCGACCGTCATGCGCGGATTGAGCGAGGCGAACGGGTCCTGGAACACCAGCTGCATGTTGCGCCGCATGGCACGCAGGTCGCCGCCACCGAGACCCGTGACGCTCTGGCCGTCGAATACGACTTCGCCCGAGGTGGGCTCGATCAGCCGCAGCACGCAGCGGCCGGTGGTCGACTTGCCGCAGCCGGATTCGCCGACCAGCCCCAGCGTCTCGCCGCGGTCGACCGAGAACGACACGCCGTCGACCGCATAGACCTGGCCGACCTCGCGCGACAAGAGGCCGCCCAGCACCGGAAAGTGCTTCTTCAGATTGCTGACGCGCAGCAGCGGCTCGCTCATGACGCGTCTCCGAGGTGGCAGGCCATGCGATGGCCGGGTGCGATCTCGCGCAGGCGCGGCTCCTTTTGGGTGCAGATGCTCATGGCGTGCTTGCAGCGGGGCGCAAACCGGCATCCGACCGGCGGATTGATCAGGATCGGCACCGAGCCGCCGATCGCCTCCAGCCGGGTCTTGTGCTCGGCGTCGAGATCGATGCGCGGGATCGAGCGGATCAGGCCCTGGGTGTAGGGATGGCGCGGGTTGCCGAACAACTCGTCGACCGGGGCCTCTTCCACCACCTTGCCGGCATACATCACGACGACGCGCTGCGCGGTCTCGGCGACCACGCCCATCGCATGCGTGATCAGCATCACCGCCATGCCGAAGCGTTCCTTCATGTCCTGCAGGAGGTCGAGGATCTGCGCCTGGATCGTGACGTCGAGCGCGGTGGTCGGCTCGTCGGCGATCACGAGCTTGGGCCGGCAGGCCAGTGCCATCGCGATCATCACGCGCTGGCGCATGCCGCCGGAGAACTGGTGCGGATAATGATGCACGCGGCCCGCGGCATTGGGAATCTGCACCAGCTTCAGCATCTCGATGGTGCGCTCGAGCGCCTGCTTCTTGGTCACCGCCTCGTGGCGGCGCAGACTTTCGGCGATCTGCTCGCCGATGGTCAGCACCGGATTGAGCGAGGTCATCGGCTCCTGGAAGATGAAGCCGATCTCCTTGGCCCTGATGTCGTCGAGCTCGCGGCTGGTCAACGGCACGAGGTCACGGCCCTCGAACATGATCTCGCCTTCGACGATCTTGCCCGGCGGCATCGCGATCAGCTTCAGGATCGACATCGCGGTGACGGTCTTGCCGCAGCCGGATTCGCCGACCACGCACAGCGTCTCGCCCCGGTTGATGCTGATGTCGACGCCGTCGACGGCCTGGAGAATGCCGGCGTCGGTGGTGAAATGGGTTTTCAGGCCCTTGATGTCGAGCAGCGCCATCAGATCACCTTGCGGGCGTCGAGCGCATCGCGCAGCCCGTCGCCGATGAAGTTTATGGCGACGACGGCGATGAAGATCGCGCCGCCCGGGAACAGCGCCCAATGCGGGCCGATGTCGAGAAAGTCCTTGGCGTCATAGAGGATGCGGCCCCAGGTCGGCGTATCCGGCGGGAAGCCGAGGCCGAGGAACGAGAGTGTCGATTCGGCGATGATTGCGGCGGCGACGTCGATCGTGCCGGCGATGATCACTGGACCAAGTGCATTGGGCAGGATGTGGCGCACGACCTGGCGCACCGGGCTTGCGCCGAGCGCACGGGCGGCCTCGACGAATTCCTTCTCGCGCAGCGAGAGGAACTGGGCGCGCACCAGGCGGGCGACGGGCATCCAGCGCAATCCGCCGATCACGAGCACGATCAGGATGAAGATGCCGCCCTCCGGGCCGAACACGGCCTTCAGCCCGTCGCGGAACAGATAGATCAGCATCAACAGCAGCGGCAGTTGCGGCAGCGACAGGAACAGGTCGGTGAGCCACATCAGCGCGTAGCCGAGCGCGCCGCGCGACATGCCGGCGAGTGCGCCGATCAGCGTGCCGACGAATACCGAGACCAGCATTGCGGCGAGGCCAACGGCGAGCGAGATGCGGCCGCCATAGATCATGCGGGCGAGCAGGTCCTGGCCGAGATCGTCGGTGCCGAACGGATGCGCCAGCGAGGGGCCTTGCAGGCCCGCCACCACGTCGATGTCGCTGATGGAGACGCGCCAGATGAACGGACCGATCACGACGGCCGCGATCAGCAGCAGCAGCAGCACGGCGCTGACCACGGCCGGCTTGTGCCGGCGGTAGCGGCGCCAGGTTTCGCGCAGGGGCGAATAGCCGCGCCGCTCAGCGGAAGGAGATGCGAGGGTCAAGCCAGCCATAGAGGACATCTGCGATCAGGTTGAACAGCACCACGAGACACGCGAAGACGAAGGTCACGGCCATCACGACCGGCGTATCATTGGCGAGGATGGAGGAAATCAGCAGCGAGCCGATGCCGGGAATCCGGAAGATCTGCTCGGTGACGATGGCGCCGCCGAACACGGCGGGCACTTGCAGTGCAACGAGCGTGACGACCGGGATCATCGCATTGCGCATCACGTGCTTGACGATCACCTTGGCCTGCCCGAGCCCCTTGGCACGGGCGGTTGTGACATAGTCGAGCCGGATCACGTCGAGCATCGCCGAGCGTACGAAGCGGGTCATCGACGCCGCCTGGAACAGGCCGAGCACCATCACCGGCATGATGGCCTGCCGGATCATCTCCAGCAGCCAGGGGATGCCGCTTCCCGGCACGCTGGTGTAGACGAAGGGCAGCCAGTCCAGCTTCACCGAGAAGATCAGGATGAACAGGATGCCGGTGAAGAAGGTCGGCAGCGAGAAGCCGATGAAGGCGAAGGTGTTGGCAAGCTGGTCGAAGACCGAGTAGGGCCGGGTGGCGGCATAGACCCCGACCGGGATCGCGATCAGGAGCGCCAGCAGCTGCGATGAGCCGACCACGTAGAGTGTGGTCGGCAGCCGTTGCAGGATCAGTGTGTCGACATCGACCCGGCTGACAAAGGAGAAGCCCCAGTCACCCTGCGCCATCGCTGCGAGCCAGTGCAGGTAGCGGAGATAGATCGGGTCATCGAGGCCGAACTTGGCGCGCAGTGCGGCCTGCACCTCGGGCGGCACGTTCGGATTGGTCGCGAGCTCGCTGAACGGATCGCCCGGCGCGAGCGCCAGCACGACGAACAGGACGAGCGAGATTCCGAGCAGGCTCGGAATCGCGATCATCAGACGACGCAGGATGTATTGACTCATGAACGGATCATCTGACTTACGCTTGCACCTTGACCACGATTGATTTCGCTTCCCGCCGAAAGCCGAACCTCACCCCGCACGGCGTGCGGGGAGAGGTCGGAATTCAAGCCAACGGGTCGGCATGAAGCGCCACCCGATGACAGGCTCCACTTGAAGTCCGGGTGAGGGACTCTCCGCGAACTCACCTTTCAGCGCGCTCGCGGACAGAGCTCCTCACGGCTCAGTTTTCACGATACCAGTCTTGCAGATTGTCGGTTTGGTTGGCCCAGCCCGAGAGCGCCGGCCGCAGCGTGTTGGAGGAGGCCTCCACCGCGAGCCGATGCATCACGGGGATCATCACATTGTCCTGCCACATCAGGTCATTGCCCTTGATGTAGAGGTCGGCCCGCTTGATCGGATCGGTTTCGGTATCGGCTGCGTCGATCGCGGCATCGAATTCCTTGTTGGCCCAGCGAGGGAAGTTCGGCCCCTGCCACTTGTTCTCCTTGGTGGCGATGTTGCGCGAGTGGTAGCGGCGCATGTGCAAAGCAGGATCGGGCTGGGTCATCGGGATCTGGAACATCTCGATGTCGGCGTAGAAGTGGGCGTAGGTGTCGGGGTTGGCGACGTCCGAGGAGAAGAACACCGAGGCCACCACCGATTTCAGTTCGACGTCGATCCCGGCCTTCTGGCAGGCCTGCTTGACGATCGCCTGGGTCTTCTGCCGCGGCCCGTTGATCGAGGTCTGATACAACAGCTTGAGCTTCTTGCCGTCCTTCTCGCGGATGCCGTCGGTGCCCAGCTTCCAGCCCGCCTGCTCGAGCAGCGCGCTCGCCTTCTCGACCGAGAATTCCCACTTGGTGTTCTTGGAGACGAACTCCTCGGGGCCGTTGAGATAGTTGGCGGTGGTGCGGCCGGCACGGCCGTAGATCGCCTTCTTGACGGAGTCGCGGTCGACCAGCAGCGCCAGCGCCTGGCGTACCTTCGGATCGGACAGGATCGGATGCTTGGTCTTGATCGACGAGCGTTCGCCATCGATCTCGGTGTTGGGGTCGGTGAAGTTGATCGCAATGAACTCGATGTCGCCGCCGACCGCGAACAGGGCCTTGCCCTTGCCGCCCTTTTCGAGCCGCAGCAGCACTTCGTCTTCGACCTGGATGTTCCAGGCGAAATCATATTCGCCGGTCTGGATCACCGCGCGTGCCGCCGAGACGGCATCGCCGCCCCCCTTCATCTCGATCGTGTCGAAGGATGGACGGTTGGCCATATGGTAGTCGGGGTTGATCTCGCCGCGGATCAGATCGCCCGGCTTGAACTCGACGAACTTGTACGGGCCGGTGCCGACGGGTTTCAGATTGTTGGGCGCCTCGCGGGACTTGCCGCCCTTGTAATCCGCGAACAGATGCTTCGGGATGATGCAGCCATAGGCCCCGACAAAGGCATTGGCCCAGAACGGCGTCGGCTTCTTGAAAGTGATGCGGATCGTGAGATCGTCGATCTTTTCGACGGTCAGGCCGCTGTAGGTCTCAATCGAGACGGCCGCGGTCGCGGGGTCGCTGGCATATTCCCAGTTGAACACGAGATCGTCGGCTGTCAACGGCTTGCCGTCGTGCCATTTGACGCCCGGTTTGAGTTTCCAGATTACGGTCTTGGCGTCGGCGGAAAGTCCGCCATTCTGGATCGACGGGATCTCGGCGGCGAGGATCGGGTTGAGATGGCCGTCGACATCCCAGCTTGCGAGCGGTTCGTAGAACAGCCGCGAGCCGTCCTGGTCCTTGGTGCCGGTGGCGAAGTGCGGATTGAGCAGGGTCGGGCCTTGCCACCACAGCAGCTTCAGCGGACCGCCGCCGCCGCGCTTGGTCGGCTTGTACGGGTTCGGGCTCTGCGCCATCGCGACGCCGCCGATCGCCAGAATCTGGTTCGCCATCGGCGCGGTGAGGCCGACGGCAATCATTCGCTTGACGAAGGCGCGGCGGTCCATCCGACCGTCCTTCACGTCGTCGATCATGCCTCTCAGATTCTTGTCGAACATAGTCCCCTCGGTCCGGCTCACGTGTGATTGCGGCGGGCCTTGGAACCGGCCGCCGTTCTGGCGGCAGATGGCACACCGAATGACCGCGAAGGTCAACGCCTCCCGGGGCTCTACGTCTAGGTCTTTTGGCTATCGCTTGTGCAGAAGCTGTCCGGGCCGCACATCGGTTCGGCATTTCGGCGCGAAAGTCCGCCTACGCGCGCCTCGCAGTGCGGAAAATTTATTCGTCATCCTTTGTTCTGAGATGCTTTTTTGTCACGCAACAGCGTTTTCGAGCGAACCGGCTGCCGGTTCGCGTGAAGAATCCACGTCAAACAAAAATCCAAGGCCCCATTCCGATCCAATCGGAGCGGGGCCCTGGCCGGATTTCGTTTCAAAGCGGCGGTCTGGACGGCAGACGCGGCCCTCAGGCGATCGACATGTCCAACGGCGGTGCAACATTCGCCGGCAGCGGACTGACATAGGGCGTCCGGGTGGTGCGCTTCTTGAGGTCGGCCTTGGCGGCGGCGATCAGCTCCGGCTCCATCAGCGCCTTGACGCCTAGGCCGGCCATCGCCTTGGCGGCCTGCACCATTGCCTTGTGCGCGGCCGGCGTCTTGCCCTGCGCCACCACCTGCCAAGTATGGAACGGCGTGCCGATCGCAACCGTCGGTGCATGGACCTGCACGGTCGGCACCACCCAGCTGACGTCGCCGACATCGGTCGAGCCGATCAGCGGGTTGCGCTTGGCGTCGATCGGCACCAGGAAATCGGCCAGCGGCCGGTCGGTCGGTTCCATGCCGATCGCGTAATAGACCGAGGCGATGTCCTTGTCGGTCAGGGTCGCGCGGATCTTGCCGGCAAAGTCCTTGTCGGCATCGTCGAAATGCGGCGGGCCGAGATCTTCCATGATCCGGTGCAACGTCTGCTCCAGCGGCGTGTTGGGCAGGATGTTGGAGACCGCGGAGATGATCTTCATCTCCACCTTGGTCTCGGTCATCAGCGCGGCGCCCTGCGCGATCTTGTGCACGCGCTCGACCAGTTCGTTCATGCCGGGCAGGTCGCGGGCGCGGATCGAATAGCGCACGCGGGCATGGGCCTGCACCACGTTGGGCGCGATGCCGCCGGTGTCGAGCAGTGCGTAGTGCACGCGCGCATCGCTCGGCATGTGCTCGCGCATGTAATTGACGCCGACATTCATCAATTCCACCGCGTCGAGTGCGCTGCGGCCGAGATGCGGCGAGGCCGCCGCATGCGAGGTCCGCCCGGTGAAGATGAAATCGGCGCGGGTGTTGGCGAGCGACGGCGTCACCGCCACCTCCCAGAAACTGTGCGGATGCCAGGTGATGGCGATGTCGGCATCCTCGAAGGCGCCACAGCGCACCATGAACGCCTTTGCCGCGCCGCCTTCCTCGGCGGGGCAGCCGTAATAGCGCACCCGGCCCGGCACCTTGTTGGCGGCGAGCCAGTCCTTCACCGCGGTGGCGGCAAGCAGGGCTGACGAGCCGAGCAGATTGTGGCCGCAGCCATGGCCGTGGCCGCCGGTCTCGACCGGACGATGTTCGGCGATGCCGGCCTCCTGGCTGAGGCCGGGCAGGGCGTCATATTCGCCGAGGAAGGCGATTACGGGTCCGCCTTCGCCCCATTCGCCCATCACCGCGGTCGGAATATCGGCGAGGTTCTCGGTGATACGGAAACCCTGGTGGCGCAGCTCGGCCAGATGTTCGGCGGATGAGCGCGCCTCGGTGTAGCAGACCTCGGGCATTGCCCAGACCCGGTCGCTCAATTCGATGAAACGCGGCTTGATCGTGTCGACGCCGCGCCAAACATCACTTCGGTTGTCCATTTGCTCCGATCCTCGAGTAAGGCAATCTGAAGCGCAAAAGGCTAGCAGCTTGGCACGCCGCCGCCTAGCACGTGCCGGCAGACCAGCGTTTCCGAAAGTCACGTCTTGGTGTGGTTTGCACGCGATTGTGGCATGGTCATCGCGCGCCCCCTCACGATACGATCCGGCCATGAATGATCGAATCCCGTCCCTGCTGCCGGCGAACCCTGGCCATCAGTTCGTGATCTATGCCGACGCCTGTTCGGGCGTTCCCGACGCGCTGCATGAGCGCACCTTCGCCTCGGTGAACAATGTGGTGCGCCGGCTGCATCCTGCGCCCGAATTCATCCTCTTCCCCGGCGACGAGATCGTCGGCCTCACCACCGACGCCGACGCGCTGCGCGCCCAGTGGCGGCATTGGTTCGAGGTCGAGATGGCCTGGCTCGACCGGCGCGCGGTGCCGCTGTGGCACACGACCGGCAACCACACCACCTATGACGAGATGAGCGAGGCGGTGTTTCGCGGGGTGCTGAAGCTGCCGCACAACGGGCCGCCCGGCCAGCAAGGCCTGTCCTACTGGGTTCGCCGCGACGATCTCGTGATGGTGTTCGTGCACACGCTGTGGAGCGGCCTCGGCGGCGAGGGGCATGTCGAGACCGACTGGCTGGAAGCGGTCCTCGAACAGCACAGGGACGCCAGGCACAAGCTCGTGCTCGGCCATCATCCCGTCTACCCCATCAACGGCTTCAGCGGCAGCTATCAGCGCGAGATCGGCCACGAATACAGCGCGCGGTTCTGGGATATCCTGGTCCGTGCCGATGTCACCGCCTATCTGTGCAGCCACATCCTCGCCTTCGACGTTCAGGTCCATCGCGGCGTGCTGCAGATCTGCACGGCGGGTGCCGGCACTGCGCATCGGATGCCCGACGGCGTCGAGTATCTGCATTGCGTGCAGGCCGCGCTCGATCAGCACGGTCTTCGCTATCAGGTGCTCGATACCGAAGGCGTCGTGCGCGAGCAACTGGCATGGCCGTTGCCGGCCCTCGACCCCACCGCGTGGACGCCACTGCCGCGTGGGATCAGCCTTGCGCCATTGTCGGGGACGCCGGCATCCGGGACGGTCGTTGCCCTGAAATTGTCGGGCCGGACGGCTGCGGGAACCGCCGCGCCGCAAACCCTGCTCTGCACGCCAGCGCCTGACGTGATCGCACCGCTCTGGCTTGGACTGCGCGGGCCGAACCAGACGCTCACCTTGATCCTCGGGCGTGAGCGCGGGCGCAGCCCGCATTACTGGGTCGGTCCCGATCTCGGCGCCGGCAGCGATTTCGACCTCGACATCGCGCTCTATCCGGACATGGGACCGGGCGGCGTGCTGTGGCGACGCAGCGGTGAGGCGCGCTGGACTTCGTTCACGGCGATATCGGCGACCGGGCTCGAGCGATTGTCATGGCCGGCCAATTGGTGCGTCGGCCACGGCGAGGGCGGGCCCGAGGACAAGCGCTATGCCGGGCCACGGCTCGACGTCGCCGCGTCCGTCATCGCTTCGGCTTGAATGAAGGCGGCGACGAAACCCTAGTCAGGATCTTGAGTCAGGATCTTGCGGCTTCGTCCGCTCGGCACTCTTCAACTCGCGATCGATCAGCGTACAGACCCGGCGCTGCGCCAGCAGGCCGAGCCTGGCGCGTGTGGTACCGCGCTTGACGTTTCCGTTTATTTCGAATGACCAGCTCCAGAGGTCGGGTTCGGTGTTGGTGAGCGTGTATTGGATATTCCGATGACGATCGATCAGCTTCTTCATGCCGTTTCTTTTTGGTGGCTGACGATTGCATAGCCAGATCGAAGCGGCGTCTGTATCCGGACGATTACTTACGCATTTGGTCTAACACCGGTTCGTATGGCGGAATTCTCGCAATCACTTAGTTGGCGTGTCGCGAGAATGCGAGCTGTGACTCACAGATGGTGCCACACGCTCACCGTCGTCCCGGGCAAGCTCCGCGCGACCCGGGACCCATAACCACAGGGTGCGGTTGTTGCGCAACGCTGTGGCCCCAGCGAGTTCCGTTACACAAGGCGGTGGTTATGGGTCCCTGCTTTCGCAGGGACGACGCGAGGAGAAACCTCGACGGCCGGCAGCCCACCCCTCACAAATTGATCACCCCGCGTCGCGCCGCGTGCGCGACGGCGTCGGTGCGGCCGGTGGCGTCGAGCTTGTCGAGCAGGGAGCCGACATGAAACTTGGCGGTGTGGACGGAAATTCCGAGCCGCTGTGCGATCTTCTTGTTGGATGCGCCCTCGGCGAGCAGCGCCAGCACGTCGAGCTCGCGCGGCGTCAGCTCGAAGTCGCCGGCAGCTGCGGCCTCCCGGTTGCGTGCGACGATCGCCGCCGCCGCCTGCTCGCCCGGCGCGGCAAGCCGCAGGCCGGCGACGCTGCCAAGCAACGTCGCCAGCCGGTCGGCGAGCACGGGATCGTCGATCTCGAGTGCGATGACGATGTCGGGGGCAGGCTCATCACTCACGTTTCAGGCCTCTCGCCGACTGTCACCTTGAAGCTCAACGGCTCGCCGCCGCGATGGACCGTGAGGTCGACGACGCTGCCGACGCTCTGCGGTCCGAGGCCGCGCGACAGCGCCCGCACACCCGACAGTTTCTCGCCGTTGACGGCAATGATCACGTCGCCCTGGCGGATGCCGGCGGCGGCCGATGGGCCGGCCTTGTCGATGTTCATCACCATCGCGCCGATGCCGTCGTCGAGACGGACCGGCTGCAACCCGACGCCGAGATATCCGCGCGCGATGCGGCCGCTCTTCTCGAGCTGGGCTGCGACCCGCTCGATGGTGGCGGCAGGAATTGTCAGCACGCGGCGCGGGCCAAGCACGGCCATGCCGAACGCTTCGCCCGCGGCGTTCAGCGCCAGTCCGCCTTGCTGGCTGTGCCGCAGCCGGACGTCGAGCTCGATCCGTGCGTCGATCTCGCCGCCGCGCAGGCTGCGCCAGGCCGGGCCCGTATGCCCGACCATGCCGAGCCGCGCGCTCGGCGCGCCGCGGTCGGCCGCGACGATCACCGCGAGCGACCCCAGCGCAGGGACCGCGGTCGACTGCTTGACGGGGGCAACATCGCCATCGACCCGCAGCAGGGCGATGTCGGTGGTGTGGTCGCGTCCGACGACGGTCGCCGGCCTGCGGCTGCCGTCGGCGAACTGGATTTCGATCTCGCCCTCGTCGGCGAGCGCCTCGTCGGCGGTGACGATGAGGCCGGCCTTCCAGACAAAGCCGGATGCGCGCGCGCGATACGAATGCACCGAGACGATCGCGGGCGCAGCGCGCGCGATGGTCTCCGCAAGGGCTGATGACAGCGACGAAAGGATGTTCGGTTCGGTCATGGGAAACTCCGTTGGCTTCCCTCAATCTGGGATGATGCGGCTGGCCGCGAAACTGGCCGGATGGGCAGGGGCGGGACGAGGAACATCCGCCGATCCCGAACCTCTCAGCCCCGGTCCCGGGTCCTCCAGCCGAACAGCGCGAAGCCGGCGACGAGCGCCACCACGATCAGCATCCAGTTCTGACCCTCGACGCCCAGGAAATGAAACGGTTGAATCAGGAACTGCACCGCGTGCCCCTTTTCCGGGCACGCTAAAGCTTTCCGGGTTGAAAATATATTATTATTGTATATGTGCCGGCCGGCGGGCGCCCGGATATTCAATCGGCAACGCTGGTCTCCATCCGGTTTTCCAGCCGATAGCCGACGCCCGACTCGGTTACCAGCAGCCGGGGCTGGTTCGGATCGGCCTCGATCTTCTGCCGCAGCTTGCGCACCAGGATGCGCAGATACTGGATGTTGTCGCGCTGGTTACCGGTCCAGATCTCCTTCAGCAACTGGTCGTGCGTCACCACCAGGCCGACATGGACCGCCAGCACGTGCAGCAGGCGGTACTCCTTCCGCGTCAGCTTGATCCTGGTCTGGTTGAGCGAGACGGTGCGGCTGACGAGATCGACAGACAGCGGGCCGACTACCACGACGGGATTCTCGGTCGCGCTCTTGAAATATCGGCGCAGCGCGGCGTCGCTGCGCGCCAGCAACTCGGCCATGCCGAAGGGTTTGACGACATAGTCGTCGGCACCCGCCTGCAGCAGGCGAACCTTCTCGTCCTCGTCGGATTCGACGGAGAGCACGATCACCGGAACATTGGACCAGGAGCGCAGCCGCTCCAGCGTCTCGCTGCCGTGCAGGTCCGGCAGTCCGAGATCGAGGATGACGAGATCGGGCGCGTTGAAGGTCGCGATCTTCAAGCCGTCGGCGGCGTTCTCCGCCTCGCCGACCGAGAAGCCGTGAATTTCGAACCCGGCGCGCAGGAAGCGGCGGATCTTCGGCTCGTCGTCGATGAGCAGGACGAGGTTACGCGGCTTACTCATCGTCGCGGGTCACCAGTTCCAAATCCATGGTCTGCGGTGCCGGTAGCAAGATCGATGCCGTTGTCCCAAGGCCGTGCCCACGGCTCGCAATCTCCACGGTGCCATCATGTGCCCTGATGAAGGTCGATGCGATCCAGAACCCGAGTCCCGAACCGGGGACGCTTGCCTGATGGCGCGGGCTGCGGAACGATTTGCGGCCGAGCAGGCGCTGCTCGTCGGGCGTGACGCCGACCCCTTGATCGGTGATCGACATCACGACGCGCACGCCGTCGTGGCGGGTTTGCACTGATATCGTCGACTTGGATGGCGAGTATTTGGCGGCGTTCTCCAGCAACTGACCGCAGGCCTCCTCGATCAAGCCGGAATCGACATTGAGCAGCGGGAGATCGTCGTCAAATCGGATCTCGAGGCGATGCGCCGCCAGTCGCCGTGCCCGCGCCTTGACCGCGGCGTTAACGATGTCGCGCGGGTCGGACCATTCGAGGCGGGGCGTCAGCCCACCGGCCGTCACGCGCGTTGCGTTCAGGAGATTACGGATGTGACCGTCGAGCCGGACGACCTCATCCGAGACAGCTTCAATCAGCGAGCGCAGCCGGTCGTCGGCCGTCGCGGCCGGCATCGCCTTCATCACGCTTACCGACCCCTGGATGGCGGCGAGCGGCGAACACAGTTCGTGCGAGAGCGTGCCGTGGAAGGCGTCCCGCAACAGCTCGGCTTGCAGATGCAGCCTGGCGTCGTCCATCGCCTTGCCGATATCAAGCCGTTGCAGCGTCAACGAGACCTCTTCGAGCACCGTCTCGATCCGGCGTGTGCGCAACTTGATGGCTTCGCGCGTGCCGCGCCCGACGTTGATGGCGATGACGCCGTGCACCACGGTTTTCGAACCGATGGCGCGGAGCAGCCACACGTCCTGGGTCGATTCATCGGTGATGCTGCGATCGGTCGCGCCGACCGTCGCCGTCATCGCGGCGACGTTATCCTGCACGGCCGACGGGGAGTCTCCCGATCCCGGTGCAGGCTCGAAATGACCTCCCGCGGACGCAACGAACAGAGCCGCGCGCTGGCCGAGTGCATGCGCCAGATAGTGCCCGACGGCGTCGATCAGGTCGGAGATGGTGAAGCACGCCGCGAGGCGCTTGGAGAATTCATAGAGGTGCTGGATCTCCCGCTCGCGGCGTCGCAACCTTTCGGTCTCCTGTTGCAGGCGCGATGCAAGGTTGCTGCTCACCAGTGCGACGACAAGGAAGACAAGGAGGTCGATGGCCTCCTGCGGGTTATCGACCCGGAGGCTGTAGAGCGGCGTGAAAAAGAAGAAGTCGGCCGCTGCGATCGCGGTGAGCGATGCCAGCGTGCCCGACCAGATGCCCCATCGGGTGGCGGCGAAGATGACCGGGACCAGGTAGGCGATCGGCACCAGGTTTGCGGCGATCGGCTCGTCGAGCACGAACAGGATCGCCGTGATGACCGCGATCGATCCGATCGACCATAGCAGGGGCAGGACCTCGGTCCACATGACCGGCCTTGGGGTGGCGCCGAACCCCGGCGTGAACACGTGCTCCGCCTCGCCGTGGCGCACGCGGACACTCGCGAGCCGTTGAAACAGGGGCAAGGAATAAATCAAGGAGTTTGCCTTCGTAGAGAAAGACACCGGAAGATCCTCGTCACGGCCGCCCCGGCCAGCACGAAATCTGCCCCGGCAACATCCGATAGGAGCGTTGAAAGACGCGGGTCCGGTGCCGTCAGAACGGCGCATGCCCTCGCGAATGGTTCAACGTTCGACCGTCGGTTGCTGCTCCGATGTCACCAGCTACCCAGCGATCCGAGCATTCCCCAGGAACGGATAGAAAATCCATGTTGTTGAGGCGGGCGAGAAATAAAAAAGAAATAGTCGAAGCGCGAGATCGGCGGTTGCCGGCGCTACCGAGTGGATCCCGCGCCGCCAGAGGACAGCGGCGCGGCGCGTCTTCAGCGTCGCTCGAGCAGGGCGGCATCATCCGATTTCTGCAGCATCTCGCCGACATAGCTGAGCGCCAGCCGTTCTCCGGCAAGCTGTGGCTTCGACGCGCGGTAGAGGCTGAATTCGCTGGCCTGGCCGGCCCGCGGCGGAGTGAGCTTGGCGATCGCGGCCGAGCTGAAATATTTCGGCGGGTAGAGATAGAAGTCCATCAGCGGAGTCTGCGAGCCGCCGGATTGCCGCTTCAGGACGGCAAGCGCTCTCGCGCCGGCCTCCGGATAGAGCGCGGTCCAGCCCGCAAAACTGCTCGCCAAAATCTCCAGCGACAGGATCGCGGTCGCGATCTCGACGAAACCCTGGTTGGACTTCTTGGCGCTTCGGGTCGTCGTGGCCTTGCGCAGCCGCTGCCTGAACTCGTGATGCCGCTCGATGAATGGCCCGAGCCGGGCTCGCCACAGCATATCCGGCAGACAGGCATAGCCATGGATGGCGTGATAGCTCTCGATCAGATTGCGGCACTGCGCCGTCAGATCGGGCGGCAGAAAGTTCAGATCGACATCGCCGATCTCATCGCCGCTCGCACAGTTCGTCACGTTGGCCACGATGCGCGGCACTCCGTTGCAATCAGAGCGAAGGATTCGCTCGATCAAGCGAGCTTAGCCGTTGAGCGCGTATATCTTCGATGCACATTCGCCGCGATCGGCGTAGCAATAAAATAGCGCGCGTGTTGATGACGAGCACTGCGCCGATCAAGCTATGGCGAAAATGGCACAGGTCACGCGGATTCTCTCGCACCGCAACGTGCGCTTGTCACAAAACCTTACGATTCTTGCCGGGTTCTTCAGCAGTCAATGATGCAAATGATGCTTGTTTGCGCAAGCCAGGCGAAGCGAGTCGTTTCGGCTATTTTATCTTAATGAAAGCGCGAGGAGACCCGTATCGCCTTTTTCTCGAGCCCCCACGAAAGATTACTCAGACGTTACAGGCGAGTACGCTCGAAGCGTCGGTAGCAATAGCTTGGGGCAAAACCATGAAGAGACTGTTTTTGGCGGGCGTATCGTTGGCGGCGGTGGGGCTGTTCAACGCGGCACAAGCGGCCGACGCCAATCCGCCGTTGTTGAAGGCGCCGGCCTCCAACTGCGATCCCTACAAGAATTACTCCTGCCTCGACGGCTATCTCGGCAGCGACTTCTTCACGCGTTTCATCAATTACTATCGGCTCGAGTGGGGCCACGATGCCGCGCCGTCGGATCCGAAGGCGCCGCCGTCCCGCCGCGACTATTGGCCTGCGACGCCGCAGAGCACGCCGCCGATGCCGTTCACGGAATGGCCGTATGGCGGCACGACCAGTATCGGCGTGACACGGCCGAGCTCGGTCGACAGCCCCCTGATGGCGGCGCTCGGCACCACGCCCGCCGGACAGTGGATGAACGATGCGCACATCCAGGTCTACGGCTGGATCAACGCCGGCGGCAATCTGAGCTCCAACACCGTCCGCGGCGGTAATGCGCCTGCGGCCTACGACTACAATCCGAACACGGTCCAGCTCGACCAGGCGGTGCTCTACATCGAGCGCCTGCCCGATACTGTGCAAAAGGATCATGTCGACTGGGGCTTCCGCATCGCGCCGATCTACGGTGAAAACTACCGTTACACGACCGCATACGGCCTGTGGAGCAATCAGCTCCTGAACCAGAACAAGAACTATGGCTACGACTTGCCGATGGCCTACGGCGAAGTCTTCATTCCGCAGATCGCGGAAGGCCTCCTGCTGCGATTTGGCCGCTTCATCTCGATCCCGGACATCGAGGCGCAGCTCGCGCCCAACAACTACATGTATACGCACTCGATGACGTATACGTTCGACAACTACACCAACACAGGTCTGCAGAGCACGCTGGCGGTTACCAAGAACTGGATGCTGCAATTGGGCGTTTCGGTCGGCAGCGACACCATGCCGTGGAATGCCGGCGCGAAGATCGCCAACCCGTTCCCCAACCCGCTGTTCCCCGGCACCACCATGCTGAAGGATCCCGGCGCGATACCGAGCGTGACCGGTGGCGTGCGCTGGACCAGCGATTCCGGCAACGACAGCATCTACGTCGTCGCCGACGCGATCAACAGCGGCACCTGGGGTTACAACAACCTGCAATGGTATGGCCTGACGGCGTACCACAAGTTCAACGACCAGTGGCACATCTCGTTCGAGACCTACAATCTGCATCAGAACAACGTGCTGAACGCCAACAATCCGGCAGCAGTGGCTGCCTTTAATGCGGGTGGCACGCCGTTCTCGCCGCAATACTTGCCGTTCAACGCGCCGGGCCTCGCCCAGTGCAGCAGCGCGACGGTGTTCGCCTGCACCGCGTCGGTGCAGACCTATCTTGCCTACCTGAATTACAAGGCGTCGCCGCTCGACAACATCTCGTATCGCATCGAGTTCTACGACGACAAGCAGGGACAGCGCACCGGCGTGAAGACGCGTTACGTCGAGACCGGGATCGGCTGGCAGCACTGGTTCTCGCCGCAGATCGAGATCCGGCCCGAGGTCTCCTACTACAAGTCGCTGGACGCGAATGCATTCAACGGCAACTCCAACCTCGGCATCGCACCGACCAAGAACTTCGCTCTGATCGGTTCGGCCGACATCATCATTCACTTCTGATCGTGAGCGCGCCCGGCATGTCCGCCGCGTGCTTCGTCAGAACAAGAGACAAGGGATCAACATGAAACGGATTCTTCTTACATCCGCAGCGCTCACGCTGCTGGCAGCTGCCTCGCCGGCGCTCGGTGCCGACCTTCCGATGTACACCAAGGCGCCCGCGATCGTGGCGCCGGCCTACGACTGGTCCGGCTTCTATGTCGGCGTGTTCGGTGGCGGTGGCTTCGGCAACCACAATCTGAACAACGCACTCGGGCCCGCCGGCTTTGCCAACTACACCATCAACTACTCCTCCACCGGTGGAATCGCCGGCGGAGAGCTCGGCTACAACGTGCAGAGCGGCAACATCGTGGTTGGCGTCGAAGCCGACGGCTTCTGGTCCGGCATCAAGGGCAACGATGTCGATCAGTTCAACGCCGGCACCTTGCCGATCGGGTCGGTCGATGCGACCAGCCTTCGCGACGGCTTTACACTTCGTGCCCGCGGCGGCATCGCCGTCGACCGGTTGCTGCTGTTCTTCACCGGCGGCTGGGCCTATGGCGAGTTGCAGCACACCAACACCGATCCGGTGTTCGGCGTCGATCAGTTCAACGCGAACAGAAGCGGCCTGACGGCGGGTGGCGGCATCGCCTATGCGCTCACCGACAACCTGATCGGCAAGTTCGAGTACCGCTACTATGACTTCGGCCGGTACGAGCGCGCTGCACCGCTCAACGGTCAGATTCCCTACACCGTCGACAGCACGTTCTCGGTCGTGACGCTGGGCCTCGATTACAAATTCGGCGGGCCGGTGGTGGCGAAGTATTGAGTGGTCGAAGCATAGGGGAGCGCGGGAGGGCGGACAGCATGGGGATTTCGACATTGAGGCAAGCATTGCTGCGCATCGTCATGATCGCGGGGCTCTGTGCCACGGCCGCCGGGTGCATCAGCGATGCGACGGCGCCGGCGGCGGACAGCTCCGGCACCATGCAGATGCGCTACTACGGCGGCCCGAAATCCCCGATGTGGGCGAGCCAGTAGGTCGCCGATGCGCCGGCTTCGCTTTCATGCGAAAGGGCGCTCCGGCATCAGGCTGGCCATTCATGTCGGCGTGCTGCTGGCGGTCGGGGCCGGAGGCGAGGCGATGGCAAAGTCGAGGCGCCACGGCCATGCCCACCGGCCGCACCGCGATTCGGTGCACACCGCGGCCGTGCCGGCGCCGGTGCAGCCGGCGCTCCATCTCGGGCCGATGCGCTACTACGGCGGTCCGAAGTCGCCGCTGTGGCGCGCGCCCTTAGAGTATTGAACCGATGGCCGGACGCGTCGCGCTCGGCGAGCAGGGGGCGGTGCTGACGATCGCGCTGCGGCGGGCGGAAGGCACGAACGCGGTCGCTGATGACGTCTATCTCGCCATGACAGGCGCGCTCGAGGCGGCGCGGAGCAATCCCGCTATCCGCTGCATCGTTGTGGCTGGCGGGTTCGATGTCTTCGCGGCTGGCAGCGAGCCTGTCGTTCATCATGCTGCCGGCGGTGCAGCGCCGGAAACAAGTTCTCCGCAGGCTGTGGGCAGGTTTTTGCAAGCGCTCGCCGACAACGCAAAGCCGATCATTGCCGCCGTCGGAAGGCGCGGCGACGGGCATCGGCACCACCCTCGTGTTCGGTTGCGACCTGGTCATCGCCGCCGCATCCGAGAGGTTTGCTTCGCCGCTGGAAGCTTACGATCTGGTCCCGGATGGTGCGATCGGCTTGCTGATACCGCGGCGCCTTGCTCACCACCGCGCCTTTTCGATGCTCGTTCCCGGGCGGTCGATGCGGGCAGAGCGAGCCTTTGATGCAGGCCTGATTGACGTGATCGTTGCGCCGGGACAAGCGGCGATCGAAGCGGAGCGGATTGCGCAGGAACTCTGCCGGTTGCCGCCGGAGGAAATCCCGGCGATCCACACCCTGCCGAGGCCGTCGGTGCAGGATGTGCTGCGGCGGATGGCGGCGGAACACGATCATCGCCGCATCGTGTCGGAGGCGGCGGCAGAGCGGGGCCGGTGACGCGGACGCCGTGGGCCACTTCGTCCGCAACTTATGCTGCTCCGCAATCGGCCTGGCATCGTCGCGTGCCGCTTTCCTGATCGACGCGGCCGCTTGTCCAAAAAATCAGCAGCTGATGATTATTGTTGCGATTCATAGGAATCGGGACCAGCATTCCGCATCGTCAACAAGACGCCGGACAGAGGCGTCGATTGGAAACGCCTATCGCTGTTCGGATGTGTCTCAGCCTCCTGGAGGGTGCGATGCTGAAGTTCCTTGCGACCCTGATCAGTGCCGTTGCGATTGCCGCCTTGATGGCGCCGACCGCCTATGCCGGTGCGTCGGCCAGCGCGCCGACAAAATACGCCCACTCTTCGCAGCAGGTGACGAGCGTACGTATGGTCAGACAGACCAAGCGGATCGCACTGCCAGTCACCGATTTTTCGGCCCAGGCGAAGACGGCGCCGTTTCACCGCTAGCAATGGATCGCCACGCGGGCCAGTTCAGCTCGGCCGATGCAGGGTCGCCTTCGGGCTCTCGCCGAACTTGGCGCGGTAGGCGCTCGCCATCCGGCTCAGATGGGTAAAGCCGAGGTCGAATGCAATATCGACGATGCGTTCGCCCGGCCGCGCCGTCTTGAGACGGGCGTTGAGATGGGCGAGGCGGATGTCGAGCAGCATCTCGGAGACGGTGGTGCCGAAGTGACGGCGGAAGCCGAGTTGCAGCGCGCGGACGCCGGTACCTGCGATCTCCGCAAGCTCGGCGAGATCCAGCGGCTCGGTCGCGCGGGTCTCCAGATAGGCGCGCACGCGCTTCAACGCCGCGGGCTGGGCCTCGGTGCAGCCGTTGAAGACATCGATCGCAGAACTCAGGCTGTGCCGCTGGTCGTTGAGCAGGACATTGAGAAACTGTTCGCGCCAATCCGCAGCCGCTACCGCGGACAAGGTCTTGCGTGGCCCGAGCTGCTCGGCCGTCGCCACGAGATGCTCGATCCTGGCCGAAAGCGCTTGCCCGAGCGGCCCGCTCAGTTCAACGGCCGGATCGAATTCGACCGGCTGCACCGCCACGCCGCCAAGTGCCGCGGCGCGATGCTCGACCAGCTTGCGGTCGAGCAGCAGGATCAGCTGGGCGCACCCGCCGCGCCAGGTCATCTCGGTCGGAATGGTCGGCGATAGCAACGAGGCACAGTGTTGCGGCCCGGTGGTGAGCTCGCGTGCGGCGGTCCGCACCGAGGCCGAGCCGGACAGCGGCATCTGCAACAGGAAGAACCGGTCGAGGCAGCCGGGATTGATCGCGACCGATCCGCCATAGGCGACATAGTTGACGGAGAAGCCGTCGAAGCCTGCGCAATTGTGGTGCGCGGAGAAATCGCGCTCGGAATGATCGACAGGCGTCAGATCGTGCGGACAGAAGATGCGGCCGATCGCTTCGGCCGCGTCATCGACGCGCGCGGTCGCGACGCGCGCGAAATCCTTCAGCCTCGCCTTTGCAGGATTTTCCCTGGCAGGATTTGCCCGCGCAGGATTCGCCCTTGTCGAAACCTCGTTGCCAACAGCAGTCACGCCGGCCGTCCGAGTTGTTTGAGGTCTAAAATATCGGCCAGCCTAGTCCATTCGCCGCAAAAGAGGAACGCTGTTTCGTCGCGCAAACTGCCTGATCGACGCGCAGGCGGATGCGATGGTCTTGGGCAGAAGACGCTCCCGCATTGCAGCATGAACGTGCCGGGCGAGGATTCGTTTATCGGCTAGACAGCCCCACCGGCTGGCGACAGGCTCCGTGTCCGCAATGCACATCAAAACTGGAGAGGCTGACATGGGCACGCTTGAGAAAGGCATTACCCGATCCGGCACCGGCTACGGCGGCAAGACCTGGAATATCCTGGGCCAAGTCTACTATCCGAAGGCGGTCACCGACTCGACCTTCGCGTTCGAGACCAACAGCGACCCCGGCCAGTTCGTGCCGGTGCACATCCATCCGACCCAGGACGAGTTCATCCTGGTGCAGGAAGGCGTGCTCGACCTCAAGCTCGACGGCGTCTGGGTGCAGGCCAAGGCCGGCGACCTCGTGCGCATGCCGCGCGGCATTCCTCATGGCTATTTCAACAAGTCCGACAAGCCGGCACGGGCGCTGTTCTGGGTGTCGCCGATGGCGAAGCTCGAGGCGCTGTTCGACAAGCTGCACAATCTGCAGGACCCCGCCGAAGTGGTCCGAATCTCTGCCGAGCACGAGGTGGACTTCCTGCCGCCGGAAGCCAACGACTAGACCGGCCACCAAACACACTACGCATGCGAGGCGGCAATCGCCGGAGCTGGCTCCGGCGATGACGGGGACGCGTGCGCTCGAGGAAATTGATCTGTTCATTCATCGCGGAGCGGTTTCATGATCAAGCAGAAGCATGTGTGCGTCATCGGCGCCGGCATTTCCGGGCTCGCCGCGGGCAAGGCCTTTGCCGGTCGCGGCCACAAGGTGACCATCATCGAGCGTAGCGGCGATCTCGGCGGGGTCTGGGAGCCGGCGCGGTCCTATCCGGATGTGCAAACCCAGAGCCCGAAGGAGCTCTATCGCTACACCGACAAGGCGATGCCGGACGCCTATCCGGAATGGCCGAAGGGGCCGCAGGTCCATGCTTATCTGCGCGACTATGCGCGCAGCCATGGGCTCGACGGTGCGATGCGGTTCGACACCAGGGTGGAGGGCATGAAGCGCCGCGCCGACGGCAGACCGGGCTGGACGCTCGCGCTACGCTCGACCGATGGCGCCGCGGGGCAGGAGGATTTCGACTTCGTTGCGGTCTGCACCGGGCAATTCAATGAGCCGCAGTCGCTGCCGCTTCCCGGCGAGGACGACTTCAAGGCGCGGGGCGGCCAGATCCTGCACTCGTCGCAATATGGCGATCCAGATCTCGCCAAGGGACGCAAGGTCGTCGTGCTCGGCGGCTCCAAATCGGCGACCGACATCGCGGTGAACGCAGTCAACTCCGGCGCCAGCGAAGTCACCATCGTGTTTCGCGAGCCGGTGTGGCGGATTCCCTATTTCATCGGCGGCCTCGTCAACTTCAAACGCATCCTCTACATCCGCGCGCAGGAGCAGATGTTCGCGAGCTGGGGCATCGGGCCGATGGCCCGCCTCGCGCATGTCGTCGCCAAGCCGTTCGTCTGGGCGAACTGGCGCGGGCTCGAGAGCATGCTGAAGATGCAGCTCAAGCTGAAGCAGTGCGGCATGGTGCCGAAGGAGCGGATCGAGGACGGCGTCAACTGCTCGGTGCCGATCGCAACCCCCGGCTTCTACCCGATGGTGGCCGACGGCCGGATCAAGGCGGTACTCGGCACGTTCGATCATTATGAGGGCAAGACCATCGTGACGAGCGGCGGCCAGCATATCGCGGCCGACGTCGCGGTACTCGCCATCGGCTACAAGCTCGGTGTGCCGTTCCTCCCGGAGGAGTATCAGAAGAAGCTGGTCGAGCCCGACGGGCAGTACCGGCTCTACCGGCTGATCGCCAATCCCGATCTGCCGGACATGGGCTTTGTCGGCTTCAATTCGAGCTTCTGCACCGTGTTGTGCGCCGACCTCGCCGCGAACTGGCTGGTGCGCTACGCCGACGGCCAGCTTGCGCGGCAGCCGAGTGCCGCGGAGATGCACGACAACATCGCGATGATGCTGAACTTCAAGCGCGTCGAGCGTCCGGCGGCGGGCGTCTATGGCGGGCTGTGCGTCGCGCCCTACCACTTCAAGCATTTCGACGAGCTGTTGGCGGACATCGGCACCAAGGCGTCGCGCCGCAACCCGCTCGTCGAAAAGTTCACGCCGCCGGACGCGGATGCCTATGCGCGCTTCCTGGCGACCGCGCCGGCGTACAGGGCGGTGGCTTAGAGCATGATCCGGAAAAGTGCGAAGCGGTTTTCCGAAGAGATCATGCGACTAAAAGTCAGTCGCGGCCGGCGTCGAGGAAGGCCTGTGCCAGGCGCGCGGGATCGGAAAAGCACAGCTCGTGGCTGCCCGGCACCTGGACCAGGCGGAACAGCCCGAGCTTCTCCGACAGCCGCGGATGCCAGGGCAGGCTGTGCGGCATCGCGGTGTCCCCGGTGCAGTTCACGTAGGACTTTGCGACCGGCATCTCGGCCGGATTGGCGCGCAGCGCGATCTTGTCCTGGAACGTCTTCAGCGGGTGCGGGTTGAGCACGTCATAGGCGCGTTGCGCGAGCTCGAGGTCGGCATCGTTGATGAAGGCCTCGCGCCAGATCGGGAACGGCAGCACCACCGAGCCGTCGCCGCGCTCGGCGTGGATCGCGTCGAACAGGCCGCGATAATGCGGCGGCACCATGTCGTTGAGGCATTCGCCATTGTTCGGCACGAACGCATTCCAGTAGACCAGCCGGCGGATGCGATTGGCGGCGGCGTCGGCAACGCCGGTGATGACCATGCCGCCATAGCTGTGGCCGACCAGCACGATGTCATTCAGATTGTGCTCGGCGAGATAATCCACGATCGACTGGATGGCTTCGGCGAGGCCGGAGTCCTTCTTGTCGCCGGGCCGGTTGCCCTTGATGGTCGGCGTATGAACGACATGGCCGGCTTTGCGGATGATAGCCGCAACCGGTTCAAACTCGGCGCCGGTATGCCAGGCGCCATGGACGAGAACATAGGTCGACATGTTGTACCTCCCTGTGTGGTTTGATTAGATCGGCCGCGACATCCGGGCGGCCCGGGATACGCGCAAGTTTCAAGCAATTCCTGATGGATATTGACCTGGGCCCGCGGAACGCGCTTGGCTGTGACCGAACCGGATTGGACTCGGAGTGAACTGATGCAGCAAATCGCCGCCGCGGATCGCTCGCGCGGGCTGAGCTGGAATACCGCGGACACCAGGCCGGGCGAGCAGTTCGCCTATTATCGCGAGGCGATCTGCCGGGCCTTCATGAACCTGACGCCGGAGCCGCCAGCGACGCCAGGCTTCCTCGCCCGGGTCGAGACCGTCGGGCTGGGGGACGGTGCGGTCAACCGGGTCAGCTTCCCGGAGCACATCGTGCGGCGCTCGGCCGCCGACATCGCCGCATCCGGCCGGCGCTGCTACTACCTTAATCTCAAGCTCGCCGGCCGCTGCCGCATCCAGCAGGCGGGGCGCGAGATCAGCCTGTCGCCGGGGCAGGTCGGAATCTTCGACAGCGGGCAGCGCTTCTCGCTGCTGCATGATCGCGGCCCCGCGCTGCAGGTCGCCTCGTTCTGGGTGCCGGCCGAGGCGCTCGATGAACGGCTGCCGTCGGCGCCGGATGTCGCGCCGGCGCGGGTGTCGGATGATCCGGTCGTCGGTCATCTCATCGCCGAGACGGCGCAGGTCCTGAACACGTCAGCGCTTCGCGCCTCGGATGCCGACAACGCCCGGCTGTTCGGCGTGCTGCTCGATCTGGTCGCGCTCAGCCTGTCGCGGACCGGTCGCGAAGGCGTCGCCGAGAGCGCGAGCCTTGCGGATGCGACCTGGCTGGCGCTGCGCCGCGCCGTCGACCGCAGGCTGCGCGAGCCCGGGCTCGGCGTTGCCGCGATTGCGGCCGCGATCGGCATCAGCGAACGCTACGTCCACAAATTGTTCGAGCGCGCCGGCACGACGTTCGCCAGCCATCTGATGGACCGTCGCCTCGACGGTGCCGCGCGCGACCTAAAGGATCCCGCGATTGCCGGGCGCACGATCGGCGACATCGCGTTCGATTGGGGCTTCTCCGATCTCTCGCATTTCACCCGGCGCTTCAGGCATCGCTTTGGCTGCACGCCGCGCGACTGGCGCCGCGGCTGATCAACCATTCGGAAATCGTCATGCCACAGCCGTTCACCTATCAAGTCAGCCCGATGCGCGTCGTGTTCGGGGTCGGCACGGTCGCGCAACTGGCTGACGAGCTCGACCGGCTCGGCATCGCCCGTGCGCTGGTGCTCGCGAGCCGGCGGCAGCAGGCGGAGCTCGGCGATCTCGCCGCGCTGACCGGCGGCCGCATGGCCGGCGCGTTCGATGGTGCTGTCGTGCACACGCCGGTTGCGGTGACTGAACGTGCGATGGCGATGGTCCGCGAGCTCAAGCCCGATGGCGTGGTCGCGATCGGCGCCGGCGCCGCGACCGGCCTCAGCAAGGCGATCGCGCTGCGCACCGACCTGCCGCAGCTGATCGTGCCGACCAGCTATGCTGGCTCGGAGATGACGCCGGTGCTCGGCGAGACCGTCGACGGCGTCAAGACCACGCAGTCGTCGCCGAAGATCTTGCCCGAGGCCGTGATCTACGACGTCAACCTGACGCTCTCGATGCCGGCCAAATTCTCGGCGATCTCCGGCCTCAACGCGATCGCGCATGCCGCCGAGGCGCTGTATGCGCGTGATGGCAATCCGATCACCTCGCTGATGGCGGAAGAGGCGATCGCAAAACTTGCATCGTCGCTGCCGGATGTGATCGCACGGCCGCATGATCTCGAAGCGCGTTCCGATGCGCTCTATGGCGCCTGGCTGTGCGCGGTCTGCCTCGGCACCGTCGGGATGGCGCTGCATCACAAGCTCTGCCACACCGTCGGCGCGCTGTTCGACCTGCCGCATGCCGAAACCCATGCGGTGCTGCTGCCGCACACCATCGCCTACAATACGCCGGCCGCGCGCGAGGCGATCGGCCGCGCCGCGCGGGCGCTCGGGGCATCCGACGCGGCCGATGGCCTGTTCGAACTGTCGGCAAAACTCGGCGCGCCGCGCTCGCTCGCCGAGATCGGCATGCCCGAGGACGGCATCGCAAAGGCGGCCGCGCTCGCCACCAGGAATCCCTACTGGAATCCGCGGCCGATTGAAGAGAGCGGCATCCGCGACCTGCTCAGGCGCGCGTGGTCCGGCGCGCCGCCGCAGGCCGGATGATCACACCCCGACCGCGTTGCGCGCGATCACGTCGCGATAGAACGCCGCGCTCAGCTTCGGCACGCGCGCCTGGGTCTCGAAATCCACCCGGTACAGACCGAAGCGCTTCTCGTAGCCGAAGATCCATTCGAAATTGTCTATCAGGCTCCACAGGAAATAGCCGTGGACCGGGACGCCGTCGGCGGTCGCGCGCTGCAACTGCGCGAGGTAGTTGCGCAGGAACATGATGCGGTCGAGGTCGTAGATCTGGCCGTCCGGATGCACTTTGTCTTCGCCGGAGGTGCCGTTCTCGCTGATGTAGATGCTCTTGATGTTCCAGAGCTTGGCGGCAATCCGCGGCGCCCAGTAGATCGTCTCCGGCGCGATCCGCAGCCAATCCGAATTCATGTGCGGGAACGAGGCCGGCATCGGCAGCGGCTTCCACCCGGGCGCGTTGTCGGTGGCAAGGACATAGCAATGCGGTGCGTAGATGTTGAGCCCGACGAAATCGTTGGGCTGCGAGATGATCTTCAGCTCTTCCGCGGTGAACTTGGGCGCATCGGCGCCGGCATATTGCAGGAAGCCCTCGGTGTACTTGCCTTCGAGGAGAACCCCGAGAAATCCAGCATTGAGCTCACGCGTCGCGATCTCGGTGGCGCGGATGTTCTCCGGCGTGTTGATCGCGGGCACGCAGGCGGTGATGTTCTCGGCCGGGCCGACCCGCGTGCCGGCGCGGCCCCTGGCGCGGATCGCCTGCACCGCAAGGCCATGCGCCAGCGCGACGTGGTGGCGCGCCTGGTTCACCTCGGCCGGCGCCAGTTTCAGCCCGGGTGCGTCGACGCCGAGCGCATAGCCGAACGGGAGGAAACGGCCGACTTCGTTGAGGGTGAAGATGTTCTTCACGCGGTCGGTCAGGCGCTGCGCCACATAGCCGGCGTAGTCGCCGAACGCCTTCGACGTGTCGCGCGAGCGCCAGCCGCCGACGCGATCTTGCAGCGCCTGCGGCAGGTCCCAGTGGTAGAGTGTGGCGTAGGGCTCGATGCCGTTCGCCAGCAGCTCGTCGACCAGGCGGTTGTAGAAGTCGAGGCCCTTCGGATTCGGCGTGCCAGTGCCATCAGGAAACACCCGCGGCCAGGCGATCGAAAACCGATACGCCTTGGCGCCGAGATCCCTGATGAGGCGGACATCCTCCTTGTAGCGGTGATAGTGCTCGTTGGCGCGATCGCCGGTCGAGCCGTCCTCGATCTTGCCCGATGTATGGGTGAATGTGTCCCAGATCGACGGGCCGCGGCCGTCCTCATTGACCGCGCCCTCGACCTGGTAGGATGAGGTCGCGGTGCCCCAGACGAAGCCCGCCGGAAAGTTCGCGCCATCAGGCCGTGGGGCGCGGTTCGCTGCCTCGGCAGGGGCCGACAGGCCGAGCGCCGAGAGGCCTGCAAGGCCCGCAAACTGCCGGCGCGAGAACTTTCCGAACATTGTTGTCTCCCGTCGCCGAACGTTGCGGCTGGAATGCCGGCTGGAGGTTAACCTTCGATCCGGCCGTTGAGCAACAACGGCCCACTGAACGAAGCGGCGGTGCGCGCAATTGATGCGAACCGTTGCGATGTCAACGTCGCGGAGTTGTCAGTTTTGTGGCGACATTTTCTTTACTAGATTGTCTGCTAGGTGCTTCCGGAGTGACATCCCAAAATCCTTGTGAGCTGCGCGCGATGAACAAGCCTGCAACCCGTGTCCGAACCGCGCCGCTGCGTCGTCTTGCCACGGTGATCGGATTGCTGCTGGTGATGGGTACGGGCGTGCAGGCCGAGCAGACATATTCGTTCGACGGCACGCCGGGGAAGCTGCCGAAGACGGTTATCCCGCTGGGCTACGCCATCGAACTGACGCCGGATTTCGCGAGCCTCGCCCTGCCTGGCGTCGAGACCGTCGATATCGAGGTGCGCGAGGCTACCCGGCAACTCACGCTGAACGCGATCAATACGACCTTCACTGAAGCCACGATCGATGACGGCGCGCAGCGCGCGGAGGTCGTGACCGACGCCGCCGCGCAGACTGCGACGTTGACCTTCGCCAAGCCGCTCGCGGCAGGCCGGCACAGACTGCGCATCGCCTTCACGGCTCAGATCAACAAATTCGGCACCGGCCTGTTCTCGGTCGATTATCCAACCCCGGGCGGAATCAAGCGGCTGATCTCCAGCAAGCTGGAGCCGGCCGATGCCAGGCGGATCTTTCCCTGCTGGGATGAGCCGTCGTTCAAGGCGAGCTTTGCGCTGACGGTGGTGATCCCGCGCAATCTGCTCGCGGTCGGCAACATGCCTGTGACCAGCGAGCAGCCGGTCGCCGACGATCTCAAGAAGGTTGCATTCGCGCCGACGCCGAAGATGTCGAGCTATCTGTTCGTGCTCACCGTCGGCGAGCTCGAACGGATCACGGCGGATGCCGGCGGCGTCACCATCGGCGTGGTGACGACCGATGGCAAGAGCGGGCAGGGCCGCTTTGCGCTCGACAGCGCGGTGAAACTGCTCGCCTATTACAACGATTATTTCGGTGTGACATACCCGCTGCCGAAGCTCGACCTGATCGCGGTTCCGGGCGGGTTCGGCGGTGCGATGGAGAATTGGGGCGGCATCACCTTCTTCGAGAGCCGGCTGCTGTTCGACCCAGCGTCCAATGCCGAGACCGCGCGCCGCGGCATCTTCGCCATCATCGCGCACGAGATGGCGCATATGTGGTTCGGCGATCTCGTCACCATGGCGTGGTGGGACAATCTCTGGCTCAACGAGGGATTTGCCAGCTGGATGGCGACCAAGGCCTCGGAGCAGTTCTATCCGCAATGGCAGAGCTGGCTGAACGGCTACGGCGCCAAGCAGTTCGCGATGGCGCTCGATGCGCGCCGTACCTCGCATCCGGTACAGCAGCCGATCGCCGATCACAGCGAGGCGGTGACAGCGTTCGATGCCATCACCTACAACAAGGGTCAGGCGCTGATCCGGATGCTCGAGACCTATCTTGGCGAGCAGCCGTTCCGCGACGGCATCCGCAAATACATGGCCGCGCATGCCTACAGCAATTCGACCACGGCCGATCTCTGGCGGGCGCTTGAAAGCTCCGGCGGCAAGACGGTCACCGGAATCGCCGCCTCCTTTACCGAGCAGGATGGCGTGCCGCTGGTGGTCGCCGAGACGGCCTGTGATGGCGCCGCGCAGCGGCTGACGTTGCGGCAGGATCGCTTCGTGATCGCGCCGGCCAACGATCCGCCGCTGCCGGCCCACGATTGGCAGATCCCGGTTGCGGTGGGACCGGCGCACGGCAAGCCGTTCGACGAGCTACTGCTGAAAGGCAGTGCCGATATCGCGGCCGGCACCTGCGGCGATGCGATCAAGGTCAATCTCGGCGACGCCGGCTATTTCAGGGTCGAATACGGCCCGAAGAACCGCGCGGCACTGCTGAACGCATTCCCGCAAATGCAGGTCGCTGACCGGCTCAACGTCGTGACCGACAGCTGGGCGCTGGTGCAAGCAGGCCGCGCCGAGCCGCCATCCTATCTCGCGCTGCTCGACGCGCTCGATGCCGGCGACCATCGCGCGGTGTGGGACCAGGTGATCTCGACATTTGCCGCTTTGAATCGTCTGTCGCGCGGCCGCGCGGAACGGCCGGTGATCCAGGCCTATGCTCAGGCCAAGCTGCGTCCGGTGTTTGATCGGATCGGATGGGATGGCGGGGGCTCGGGTGACGATGACACCGCGCTGCTGCGCGCAAGCCTGATCTCGGCGCTGGGCGACCTCGGTGACGCGGCCGTCGTGGCCGAGGCGAAGCGGCGCTTTGCGGCATTCCTCGACGATCCCGGCTCGCTTCCGACCACACTGCGCGATGCGGTCACCCATGTCGTCGGCATCACGGCCGATCGGAAAACCTATGACCAGCTGCTGGCGCTCGCGCGCAGGAGCACGGCCACCAACGAGCGGCTGCGCTATTATCTCGCCGCGGCCAGCGCCCGCGATGCCGAACTGGCGCGCGCGACGCTGGCGCTGACGCTGACCAGCGAATTGCCCGACACGATCGTGACCGGGATGATCAACGCGGTTGCAGGCGCTGGCGAGCAGCCGCAGCTTGCCTGGGACTTCGTCCAGGCCAATTTCGACACGCTGCTGGCGAAGCAGGGGCCGAACTTCCGCGACCAGTTCGTTCCGAACTTCATGACCAATTTTACCGATCAGGCCCATGCGGCAGAGCTGGCTGCATTTGCCCCGTCGCAATCGACCAGCGGCGGACGGCTGATGGTGGCGCGAGCCTTGCAAGCGATCGCAATCTCGGCCGATCTCACGGCGCGCGTGCTCCCCACGGCGGACGCCTGGATCAGGGCGCACAAACCGTGAGATCGCGAGGGAGTTTCCGGCGGCACGGGATGCGGCTATGCTCCGTGCGCGGCATGCAATCAACGATGCGAGGCTGATATGGTCAAAGGTTCCGATTTGCTGGTCGCTGCCCTCGAGAATGAGGGCGTGGAGCGGGTGTTCGGTGTCCCCGGCGAGGAGAATCTCGACGTCGTCGAGAGCCTGCGCAAATCCTCGATCAACCTGATCGTGACACGCCACGAGCAGGCCGCGGCCTTCATGGCGGCGACCTATGGCCGGCTGACCGGAAAGCCCGGCGTCTGCATCACGACGCTCGGTCCGGGGGCGCTCAATCTGACAACCGGCGCGGCCTATGCGCTGCTCGGCGCGATGCCGATGGTGATGCTCACGGGCCAGAAGGGCATCCTGAGCAGCCGGCAGGCCAAGTTCCAGATCGTCGACATCGTCAACACCTTCCGCCCGCTGACCAAGCTGTCATTGCAGATCGTCAGCGGCGCCACCATTCCGACGCTGGTGCGTGACGCCTTCCGGATCGCGACCCAGGAGCGGCCGGGGCCGGTGCTGCTCGAATTGCCGGAGGACATCGCAGGCGACGAGACTGCGCCGGTCGAAATGATACCGCCGCATCCGATCGAAATTCCGATCGCGCATGCTGCCGCGCTCGACCGCGCCGCCGAGATGATCCTGAAGGCGCAGCGTCCGCTGATCATGCTGGGTGCTGCGGCATCGCGCCCGCGCTCGACCGCCGGGATCGGCGACTTCGTGCGGCGTACGAAAATTCCGTTCTTCACCACCCAGATGGGCAAGGGCACGGTATCCGGCGGCACCAATCAGTATATGGGGACCGCCGCGCTGAGCGAGCGCGACTATGTGCATGAGGCAATCGACCGCGCCGACCTGATCATCGCGATCGGCCATGACACGATCGAGAAGCCGCCCTTCATCATGGGTCCAAAGGGGCCGCAGGTGATCCATGTCAGCTACATGCCGGCCAATGTCGAGCAGGTCTATTTCCCGCAAGTTGAGGTGATCGGCGACGTCGGGCCGAGCCTTGAATTGCTGGCCGATCGGGTCGAGGGCAAGCTGCCGCATGCCAGCGCGCTGCTCAGCCTGCGCGAAAGCATTTTGGCGAAGATCACCGATCGCGCCACCGAAGGCCGCTGGCCACCGACGCCGCAACGCATCGTGCACGATGTGCGGCAGGTCATTCCCGAGGACGGCATCGTCGCGCTCGACAACGGCATGTACAAGATCTGGTTCGCACGCAACTACCGCACGCTGCTGGCGAACTCGCTGCTGCTCGACAACGCGCTCGCCACCATGGGCGCCGGCCTGCCGTCGGCGATGATGGCGGCGATGCTCTATCCGAAGACCCGCGTGCTCGCGGTCTGCGGCGACGGCGGTTTCATGATGAACTCGCAGGAGCTCGAGACCGCGGTTCGCCTCAAGCTCAATCTGGTGATCCTGATCCTGGAAGATTCTGCGTATGGCATGATCCGCTGGAAGCAGGCGGTCGATAATTTTCCGGATTTCGGCCTGACCTTCGGCAATCCGGATTTCGTCAAATACGCCGAAAGCTACGGCGCCAAGGGGTCGCGGATCGAGAGCACGGAGGCGATCGTTCCGACCCTGGAGCGGGCGTTCTCCGGCGGCGGCGTGCACCTCGTCGTGGTGCCGATCGACTATACCGAGAACAAGCGGGTGCTGGTCGATGAACTGCGCGAGAAGGTGCAGCAGATCGACGTCGAATAGCGGATGGCCGCTGACGGCACGGAACGAAATGCCCTCGGCTTGATTGAACTTAAGCCACCATGGTAGCACGCCACGACATCACCCGTTGTGCTGATGGTCGGCGATACCAGATCTGAGAGGTCACGTGACTGCACCAAATCCTGCCGCCGGCAAACCCATCGATCCCTCGGCGCTGGCCAACGTGCCGCGGCTGGTCACGGCCTATTTCGCCGGAAAGCCCGACCCCAGCGATCCCACCCAGCGGGTTGCGTTCGGCACCTCGGGCCATCGCGGCTCCTCGCTGAAGAACTCCTTCAACGAGGACCATATCCTCGCCGCCACGCAGGCGATCTGCGATTACCGGCGTGAGAAGGGCCTCACCGGGCCGCTGTTCATCGGCATCGATACCCATGCGCTCGCCGAGCCGGCGCTGGCCAGCGCGGTCGAGGTGTTCGCGGCCAACGGCGTCGAGATCATGATCGACGCGCAGGGCGGCTACACTCCGACGCCGGTCATCTCGCATGCGATCCTGAGCTACAACAAGGGCCGCAGCACCGGCCTTGCCGATGGCGTCGTCATCACGCCGTCACACAACCCGCCGGAGGACGGCGGCTACAAATACAATCCGCCGCGTGGCGGCCCGGCCGACACCGACGTCACCGCCGTGGTCGAGAAGAACGCCAACCGCTATATCGAGGCCGGCCTCAAGGGCGTGGCGCGGATGCCGTACGATCGCGCGCGCAAGGCCGCGACCACGCATCTGCACGACTACATCACGCCTTACGTTGCCGATCTCGGCAACACCGTCGACCTCGCGCTGATCAAATCCGCCGGCGTCAGGATCGGCATCGATCCGCTCGGCGGCGCGGCGGTGCATTACTGGCAGCCGATCATCGCGCGCTACGGCATCAACGCGTCCGTCGTCAACAATGCCGTCGATCCGACCTTCCGCTTCATGACCGCGGACTGGGACGGCAAGATCCGGATGGACTGCTCGTCGCCCTATGCGATGGCGAGCCTGATCGGGATGCGCGATCGCTTCGACGTCGCCTTCGCCAACGACACCGATGCCGATCGCCACGGCATCGTCACCCGCTCGAACGGGTTGATGAACCCGAACCACTTCCTCGCCACCGCGATCGCCTATCTGTTCGCGCACCGGCCGCAATGGAGCAAGGATGCGGCGATCGGCAAGACCATCGTGTCGAGCTCGATCATCGATCGCGTGGCGAAGAAGCTTAACCGCAGACTGGTCGAGACCCCGGTCGGCTTCAAATGGTTCGTCGAAGGGCTCGGCAGCGGCGGCTTCGGTTTTGCCGGCGAGGAGAGCGCCGGCGCGTCGTTCCTCAAGCGCGACGGCTCGGCCTGGACCACGGACAAGGACGGCATCATCCTCGGCCTGCTCGCGGCGGAGATCATCGCCAAGACTGGCCGCGATCCCAGCGAATTGTTCAACGAGCTGACCGCCGAGCTCGGCGTGCCCTATTACGAGCGCATCGACGTCGCGGCGACGCCCAAGCAGAAGAACGCGCTGAAGGCGCTCGGGCCCGAGCAGCTCAACATGACCGAGCTCGCCGGCGATCCCGTGCGCGCGGTCCGGACCAAGGCGCCGGGCAACGATCAGCCGTTCGGCGGCATCAAGGTCGAGAGCGAGGCGGGCTGGTTTGCCGCGCGTCCCTCCGGCACCGAGGATGTCTACAAGGTCTATGCCGAAAGCTTCCGCGGGCCGGATCATCTGAAAAAGATCCAGGGCGACGCGCAGGCCGCGATCGCCAAGGTGTTCTGAGGGCGCGGGGCGGGGCGGAAGTCATGCGCGTATTGTTGACCGGCTCGTCCGGCTGGCTCGGCCGTTTCCTTGCGCCGCGGCTGCGACAGGCAGGCCATGACGTGGTCGGCCTCGACGTCGTCCCGGGCGAGGCGACCGATGTCACAGGCTCGGTGGCCGACCGTTCGGTGGTGGATCGGGTGTTCGCCGATCATTGCATCGAGGCCGTGATCCATGGCGGCGCGCTGCACAAGCCCGATATCGCACGCTTCGCGCCGCAGGCCTTTGTCGACGTCAACGTGTCAGGCACGCTCAATCTGCTGCAGGCCGCCGTGGCCGCCGGGCATGATCGTTTCGTCTTTACCTCGACGACATCGCTGATGATCTCGCAGGCGATCCGCGACGAGGAGGGGCATGCGGCGGTGTGGCTCGACGAGACGACGGGGCCGCTCGAGCCGCGCAATATCTACGGCGTGACGAAGCTCGCTGCCGAAGGGCTGTGCCGGCTCTATAGCCGCGAGCATGGCCTGAACTGCGCGGTGCTGCGCACCAGCCGCTTCTTCCCCGAGGATGATGACACCATCCGTGACATCCATGGCGAGAACCTGAAGGCCACCGAACTGCTGTATCGCCGGCTCACGGTGGAGGACGCCGCCGATGCGCACATCCTGGCGCTGGAGAAGATCCGTGGCTTCGAGGTCTTCGTGATCAGCGCACCGACGCCGTTTACGCGCAGCGACGTCGCGGACCTGAAGACGGATGCGGCCGGCGTGATCGCGCGCACTTTCCCCGATGCGTCGGCATTGTTCGCGCGGCGCGGCTGGCACCTGCCGCGCTCGATCGGCCGGATCTACGACGCCGGCAAGGCCGAACGGTTGCTCGGTTTCCGCGCGGTAACCGACTTTGCCGCGGTGCTCGGCGCCCTGCGCCGCGGCGAGCCGCTTCCCTTTGCGCACGATCCCGATTATGTCTCGCCGTCAACGAGGCTCGCAAATGGCTGATTTCCACGGCGTCTTTCCGTATCTGGTGTCCCCGGTCGATCCCGCCGGCCACGTCCGTACCGAGGTGCTGGGCCGGCTCTGCGACGATCTGATCAAGGCCGGCGTCCATGGCTTGACGCCGCTCGGCTCGACCGGCGAATTCGCCTATCTCAACAATGCGCAGCGCATGCAGGTGGTGGCGACCACGATCGAGGCGGCAGCGGGGCGCGTGCCCGTAGTCGCCGGCGTCGCCTCGACCTCGACGGCGGATGCGGTGGCGCAGGCGAAGGCCTATCAGAAGCGGGGTGCTGCCGGTATTCTCGCGATCCTGGAGGCGTATTTCCCGCTCAATGATGCCCAGGTGGAATCCTATTTCCGCGCCATCGCCGACGCCGTCGACATTCCGGTCGTGATCTACACCAATCCGAATTTCCAGCGCTCCGACCTGACGCTCGACGTCATCGCACGGCTCGCCGAGCATCCGCGCATCGGCTACATCAAGGACGCCTCGACCAACACCGGCCGGCTGCTGTCGATCATGAACCGCTGCGGTGACAGCCTGAAGGTGTTCTCGGCGTCTGCCCATATTCCGGCCGCTGTGATGCTGATCGGCGGTCACGGCTGGATGGCGGGACCTGCCTGCATCATCCCGCGCCAGAGCGTCGAACTCTACAATCTCTGCCGCCGCGCCCGCTGGGACGAGGCGATGGCCCTGCAGCGCAAGCTCTGGCGCATCAACGAGGCCTTTGCCCGCTTCAACCTCGCGGCCTGCGTCAAGGCCGGGCTTGCGAGCCAGGGCTACGATGTCGGCGATCCTGTGCCGCCGCAGGCACCGCTGACTGCCGAGCAGCGCAAGGTGGTCGAGGCCGCGTTGCGCGATCTTGCGTGAAAACTTTCCGTCATGCCCGGGCTTGTCCCGGGCATCCACGACCTCCTTACAATATCGCCCGAGACGTGGATGGCCGGGACAAGCCCGGCCATGACGATTTCGCAGGCAGGCGCGTCCGAAACTCGGGTTGGCGTCAACGCCATCCATCCGTTAAAACCCGCCGAAATTTCTAAACCCAAGGACCCCCTGATGAACATTCTTCCCGGCAATATGCGTTTTGGTGCGGGCCAGCCAGTCAAGCGTCTGGAAGACCAGCGGCTGGTGACCGGGAAGGGGCATTTCATCGACGACAAGCCGCAGGACGGGGCGCTCTGGCTGCACGTGCTGCGCTCACCGCATGCCCACGCCAGGATCAGGTCGATCGATGCCAAGGCGGCGCAGGAGATGCCGGGCGTCAAGGCGGTCTATACCGGCGCCGACCTCGTCAAGGACGATATCGGCACGCTGCCGACGCTCGCGATCTTCAAGCGGCCCGACGGCTCGCCGATGACCGTGCCGCCGCGGCGCCTGCTGGCGCATGAGGTGGTGCGCTACGCGGGTGAGGGTGTTGCGGCCGTGGTCGCGACCTCGCGCGTGCTGGCGCAGACGGCGGCCGAGGCGATCGAGATCGATTACGAGGTGCTGCCCTCGGTGGTCGATCCGGTCGAGGCGATCAAGCCCGGCGCGCCGGCAGTCTGGCCGGAGGCGCCCGACAATATCGTGGCTGCGATGAGCTATGGCGACGCCGCCAAGGTCGAGGAAGCCTTTGCCGGTGCCGTGCACAAGGTGTCGCTCGACCTGGTCAGCCAGCGCCTGGTGCCATCGGCGATGGAGCCGCGCTCGACCATTGCCGAGATCGAGAAGGAGACCGGACGGCTCATTCTGCACGTGCAGTCGCAGACCCCGGGCTCGACCCGCGACCTGCTGGCGGAATCGATCCTGAAGCGGCCGAAGGACAGCGTGCGCGTGCTGGTCGGCGACATCGGCGGCGGCTTCGGCCAGAAGACCAGCCTCTACCCGGAAGACGGCATCGTCGCCTATGCCGCGACCAAGCTGAACGAGAAGATCCGCTGGCGCGGCGACCGCACCGACGAGTTCGTCGGCGGCACCCATGGCCGCGACCTCACTTCGACCGGCGAGTTCGCGCTCGATGCCAAGGGCCGCGTGCTGGCCTATCGCGTGCGTTCGATCGGCGGCACCGGCGCCTACTCGTCGGGCACCGCGAACATCATCCCGCTGGTGCTCGGCCCGTTCGTGCAGACCGGCGTCTACGACCTGCCGCTGGTGCATTTCGAGGTGAAGTCGGTGATGACCAACACGGCGCCGGTCGGAGCCTATCGCGGCGCCGGCAGGCCCGAGGCGGTGTTCATCGTCGAGCGGCTGTTCGATGCCGCCGCGCGCCAGATCGGCATGGATCCGCGCACCATCCGCAAGGTCAACTACATCAAGCCGGCGCAACTGCCCTACACCAATGCGGTCGGGCAGGTGTACGATTCCGGCGCCTTCGCGCATATGCTGGAGCGCGCCTCTGATCTCGCCGACTGGAACGGCTTTGCCGCGCGCAAGAAGGCGGCGAAGAAGAAGGGCCTGCTCTACGGCCGCGGCCTGACCAGCTATATCGAATGGACCGGCGGCCGCGCCCACACCGAGAACGTCTCGCTGCATGCGACCGCCGAGGGCCGCCTGGTCCTGTGGTCGGGTACGATGGCGATGGGGCAGGGCCTCGCCACCACCTACACCCAGATGGTGTCCGAGTCGCTCGGCATTCCCATGGACAAGATCGATGTCATCCAGGGCGACACGGACCTGGCCACCGGCTTCGGCAGCGTCGGCTCGCGCTCGCTGTTCGTCGGCGGCACCGCTGTTGCGGTCTCCGCCAACGACATGATCAACAAGGCGCGCGACAAGGCCTCCAACCTGCTGGAAGCGTCCATCGAGGACATCGAGTATCGCGATGGCTTCCTCACCGTGGTCGGCACCGACAAGCGCATCAGCCTGTTCGAGATCGCGGCTAAGGAAAAAGGCGCCAAGCTCTCGGTCGAGAGCGAGGGCAATGTCGACGGGCCGAGCTGGCCGAACGGCACCCATATCTGCGAGGTCGAGATCGATCCCGAGACCGGTGTCACGCGGGTGGTGCGCTACACAACGGTCGACGACGTCGGCGTCGCGGTCAATCCGATGCTGGTGACCGGGCAGGTGCATGGCGGCGTTGTCCAGGGCATCGGCCAGGCGCTTTATGAGGGCGTGGCCTACAGCGAGGAAGGCCAGCTTCTGACCGCGAGCTATCAGGACTATTGCATTCCGCGCGCTTCGGACGTTCCGCCGATGTCAGTGACGCTCGATCCCTCCGCGCCGTGCAAGACCAATCCGCTGGGCGCCAAGGGCTGCGGCGAGTCCGGTGCGATCGGCGGCCCGCCCTGCATCACCAACGGCGTGATGGATGCGCTGAGCGAGGTCGGGATAACCCAGCTCAACACGCCGCTGACGCCGGTGAAGATCTGGCAGGCGATCCAGGACGCGAAGGCGGGGGCGGCGTAAGGCCGTCCTCTCTCCACCCGTCATTCCCCGATGCGCAATTGCGCATCTGGGGGCGCGCGTCAGCGCGAGCCCGGAATCCATTGTGCCTCATTGCATGCGGCTTGATGGATTCCGGGCTCATCGCTTCGCGATGCCCCGGAATGACGAGAACTTACAGCCCCAGCACCATCTTCGCGATGATATCGCGCTGGATCTCCGACGAACCGCCGAAGATCGTGTACGCGCGACTGTTGAGATATTCCGGCACCACCGGCAGCAAATCCTCCGGGATGACCGGCTCATGGTTGAGCCGGTAGAGCGGTCGCGCCGGCTCGACGGCAAGCCCGTCCTGGCCGACGACGTCGACGCCGAGCCGCGTCACCGCCTGGCGGATCTCGCTGACGCGCAGTTTGATCAGCGACGACACCGCGCCGGGATTCTGTCCGGTCTGCAGCGCAGACAGCACCCGCAATTCGGTCATCTCGAGTGCGTCGATGTCGACCTCGAGCTCCGACATCCGGATCGCGATGTCGGGGTCCTCGATGGCGCGGCCGGTGATCTCGGAGCCTGCGAGATCGGAGATCGTCTTCAGCGCCTCGCGCAGCTTGGCCGATGCGATGCCGGAGCCGCGCTCGAATTCCAGCAGGTATTTGCCGTAGGTCCAACCCTTGCCTTCCTCGCCGACGCGGTTGGCCACGGGGACGCGAACGTCGTCGAAGAACACCTGGTTGACCTCGTGGTCGCCGCCGATCGTCAGAATCGGCCTCGTCGTGATGCCTGATGTCTTCATGTCGATGAGAATAAAACTGATGCCGTCCTGCTGCCGCTCGCCGTCGCTGGTGCGCACCAGCGCGAACATACGGTTGGCGTGGTGCGCATGCGTCGTCCAGATCTTGGTGCCGTTGATGATGTAGTCGTCGCCGTCGCGCACCGCGCGGGTCTTCAGCGAGGAAAGATCGGAGCCCGAGCCCGGCTCGGAATAGCCCTGGCACCAATAGTCTTCGCCGGAGAGAATCCGCGGCAGATAGAAATTCTTCTGCTCGGGCGAGCCGAAGCCGATGATGACCGGGCCGACCATCTTCACGCCCATGACGTTGACATTGGGCACGCCGGCGCGGGCGCATTCGGCCTCGAAGATCCAGCGTTGCGCCGGCGTCCAGTCGGGCCCGCCATGGTCCACCGGCCAGCCCGGTGCGCCCCAGCCCTTCCTGTGCAGTGCGCGCTGCCAGGCCATGCCGATATCGGGATCGGAGAACACCGACGGCGTCAGCGCGGTGGCGCGCTTCATTTCCGGTGTCAGGCTCTCGGCGATGTAGTCGCGGACTTCCTTTTCGAAGGCGCGCTCCTCGGCACTGAAGGTGAGATCCATATGCGCTCTCCGTTAGGCGTGGGCGCGGCCGCTCAGCGCGGCGTGGCGGCGATAATGATGGGCGCTGCCGCCGAACAGCGTGTCGAAGGCGAGCAGCCGCTTGAAATAGGCGCCGATGTCGAGCTCCTCGGTGACGCCCATGGCGCCGTGCAGCTGCACCGCCTGCTCGGCGACGAAGCGGGCGCATCGGCCGATCTTCGCCTTGGCGCCGGACGCAGCGCGGCTGCGAGCCACCGGCTCGGCATTCGCCATCAGCGCGGCGCGCAGGGCCAATGAGCGCGCCTCGTCGACCTGCATCGCGACGTCGGCGAGCCGATGGCGGATCACCTGGTTGGCCGACAGCGGCCGGCCGAACTGTTTGCGGATTTTGGTGTATTCGAGCGTGGTGTCGAGCAGCGTCTGCATGATGCCGACGGCTTCGGCGCCGAGCGCGGCCATCGCGCGGTCGACCACGGTTTCGATCGCGGGCAGCGCATCCTGGCCGTCGCCGAGCAGGGCATCGGCGGACAATTGCACATCTTTCAGGTCGAGACTGCAGCCGCGCCCGCCACCGAGCCGCGCGTAGTCGCGCAGAGTGAGACCCGCCGTTCCGGCCGGCACCAGGAACAGGGCAAGCTTGCCGGATGCGCCGTTGGCATTGGCAACGCGGGCGGAGACGATGATCTGGCCGGCGGCAGCGCCGTCGAGCACGGTGATCTTGCTGCCGTTCAGCCGCCAGCCGGCGGCGGTCTTGGTTGCGGTGGTGTCGACATGAGCGAGGTCGAAGCGCGCCGCGCGCTCCGAATGCGCAAAGGCGAGCGTAAGCGCGCCCTCGGCCACCTTCGGCAGGATCGCCTGCCGCTGCGCCTCGGTGCCGCATTCGGCGACCAGCGCAGCGCCGATCACGACCGTCGAGAAGAACGGCTCCGATACGAGGCCACGGCCGAATGCTTCCATCAACAGTCCGATCTCGATCGCGCCGCCGCCGAGCCCGCCATGGGCTTCGCTGATCGGCAGCGCCAGCCAGCCGAGCTCGGCGAATTGTTTCCAGATGTCAGGCGAATAGCCCAGCGGATCGTTCGCCGCTTTCTTGCGGTGGTCTGATGTGAAGGTCTCCGCCACGAAGCGGTCGGCACTTTCGCGCAGCAGGCGCTGCTCGTCGCTGAGAGTGAGGTCCATCTGGCTTTCTACACGTTGGCGGTTTTCTTGACGGAGGGATGCAGACCCGCGGGGTCCACCACCATTCCGAATTCCTGAAGGTTGTGGGCGTGGCAGAGCTGATGCAGCGCGAAGGCCTGATCAATTGCCGCAGGCTGCCCCATGATGTCGATCGAGCGGTTCACCGCCTCCTTGGATAGCTTCAGCGCAAAGGCGGGCTTGGCCGCGATCCGCCGTGCCAGCGCCAGCGTGAAGGGCGAGAGATCGCCGCGCGGCACCACATGATTGACCATGCCGAGGCGATGCGCCTCGTCGGCGCTCCACACATCGGCGGTGAACAGCATCTCCTTGGCCTTGCGCGCGCCGAGTTCCCAGGGGTGCACGAACCACTCGACGCCGCAGACGCCCATCGTCACCACGGGGTCGCAGAACTCGGCATCACTGCTCGCGACGATCAGGTCGCAGGCCCAGGCCAGCATCAGCCCGCCGGCGATGCACTTGCCGTGCACTTCCGCGATCGTGGGCTTGGCGAGATTGCGCCAGCGCCGCGTGATCTGCAGGTAGATCTCCTGCTCCCGCGCGAAGCGCCCATGCGCGTTGGGTTCGGCGAAGCCGCCCCAATTTCCGACAGGCGGGAAATCGACGCCTGCCTGGTTCTTGCCCGCGGGCCTGAGATCGTGACCGGCCGAAAAATGCGGTCCGTTGCCGGCGAGGATGATGACCTTGACCGCGTCGTCCTGCACCGCCTGGTCGAAGGCGGTGTTGAGGTCGTAGGTCATCTGCAGGTTCTGGGCGTTGCGGGCCTCGGGGCGGTTCATCACGATCCGCGCGATTGCGGGCTCGGGCCGCTCGACGACAATCGTCTCGAATTGTTCAGACGCCAATGGATCCTCCCGCGATCGATTTTTTCGCCATGATGAACGGCGCAGGGAGGGATAGGCAAGGGCCATCATCCGCAAAATCCGCCGCGAATCCCGCCACGCGGGATTGTCACGCGAAAATCTGTTACTCTGATCGAGAATCCACCGGGAGGACCATCTTCATGCGCAAGCTTTGGACCGTGCTGGCAGCGCTGGCGACCTTGAGCCTGACCAACTGCGGCTACAACGCGATCCAGACCAATGACGAGCAGGTCAAGTCGAGCTGGTCGGAGGTGGTGAACCAGTACCAGCGCCGCGCCGATCTGGTGCCGAACCTGGTCAACTCGGTGAAGGGTTTTGCGCAGCAGGAGAAGGACGTGCTGCTCGGCGTGACCAACGCGCGCGCCAAGGTCGGTAGCATCCAGGCAACGCCCGAGGTGTTGAACGATCCGGCGGCATTCCAGAAGTTCACGCAGGCGCAGGGCGAGCTGACCAGTGCGCTGTCGCGGCTGCTGGTCGTCACCGAAAATTATCCGCAGCTGAAATCGGATGCGCTGTTCCGTGACCTGATGGCACAGCTCGAGGGCACCGAGAACCGCATCACGGTGGCGCGCAACCGTTACATCAAGTCGGTGCAGGACTATAACGTCGGCATCCGCACCTTTCCGAACAATCTGACCGCGATGGTGTTCGGCTACAAGGAGAAGCCCAACTTCACGGTCGACAATGAGAAGGAGATTTCGACCGCGCCGAAGGTCGATTTCAACCCGACCCCGGCGCCGTCGAAATAGCGCCGGCGGGCGCCGATCGCGATGGCAGCCACTCGCGTCATCCTGCTTGCTTTCCTGCTGGGCTTCCTCTGCCCGGCGTGGGCTGACGTCGCGATACCTCAGCTCACCGGTCGCGTCGTCGATCAGACCGGGACGCTATCGACGAGCGACGTCGCGGCGCTGAACGACAGGCTGAAGGATTTGGAAACCCGCAAGGGCAGCCAAATCGCGGTCCTGATCGTACCGACTACGGCTGAGGAGACCATCGAGCAGTTCTCGATCCGCGTCGCCGAGGCCTGGAAGATCGGACGCAAGAAGGTCGACGATGGTGCGCTGCTCGTCGTCGCCAAGAACGATCGGCATCTGCGCATCGAGGTCGGCTACAGCCTCGAAGGCGTGCTGAGCGACGTCGTCACGCACCGTATCATCGACGAGGACATCACGCCGAAGTTCAAGGCCGGTGATTTCGCCGGCGGCATCTCGGCCGGCGTCGACCGGATGATCCGCCTGGTCAATGGCGAGCAATTGCCGGCGCCGGAGCCCGAGCATTGGCAGGCGCCCAATCTCGTCGACTTTGCCAATCCGGTCGTGATCTTTGGCGTCATCATCGTGGCCGGCTTCCTGCGCGGCCTGCTGGGACGGCTGTTGGGCTCGGCCGCGACCGGCGGCATCGTCGGCGTCTTCACCTGGATGCTGGCCGGTTCGCTCGCCACCGCGCTGGTGGTCGGGCTGTTCGCTGGTGTTGCGGCGCTGATCTTCGGCGGATTGAATTTTGGTGGCCCGGCGGCCGGCTCGGGGCCGTACCGGCGCGGCGGCGGCTATTCCGGGGGCTGGTCCGGTGGCGGCGGGGGCTGGAGCAGTGGTTCGAGTTCGAGCGACGGCGGCGGCTTCAGCGGCGGAGGCGGCAGCTTCGGCGGCGGCGGTGCCTCGGGGAGCTGGTAGGCATATGGGCATCAAGCGTATCGGCAAGCATCTGCTCGAACATCGTTGGCGCGTGCGGCGCGAGTTTCCGCCGCGCGTGCTCGATGCCATCGAGCAGGCGATCAAGGCCGGCGAGGCGACCCATTCCGGCCAGATCCGCTTCGTCGTCGAAGGAGCGCTCGACGGTGTGCCGCTGTTCCGCGACCAGCCGGCGCGCGAACGGGCGCTCGACGTGTTCTCGCACTTGCGGATCTGGGACACCCATCACAACAATGGCGTTCTGATCTATCTCCTGCTTGCCGACCGCGATGTCGAGATCGTCGCCGATCGCGGCATCGACGCCAAGGTCGGCCGCGCCGGCTGGGAGGCGATCTGCCGCGCGATGGAGACCGATTTTCGGGCCGGCCGGTTCGAGCAGGGCGTGATCAAGGGCATCGCCGCGGTGTCGCGGGAGCTAGCGAAGTATTTTCCGCATGCGGAGGGCGGCCCGAACGAGCTACCGGACAAGCCGGTGGTGATCTGAGGGAGCCGTCAGCCGACCGCGCCAGCGATTTCTGAATAATAGAATAGTGCCACTGATTTGCCCGACATGTCAAGCAGCCCGTGTCGAATGCCGCCACGCCGCCGGCTACTTTGCATGGGGTTGTTTTCGATATTTTTGCAGTGCGCCCCTGCGGAGGCAGGCTATATGCGATAGCCCTGCCTCTCAGGGGAGGTGAGGCTTGAGCCTTACGCCCTCACCGATGGCCGCGCAGCGACGCGGTTGAACCAGGCAACGATGTTGGCGTTCGACTGGTCCAGCGGCTGGCCGACCTGGTTGCCGAAATCGATCCAGCAATACAGCAGCGTGTCGGCGAGGGTGAAGCGCTGCCCGCAGATGTAGTCGCGGCCGTCGGCCATCTGCTCGTTGAGCCATTTGATGCGGTTGGCGGCGATCATCTTGAGCCCCGGCGAGGCTTCGGGTGCCACGGGAATCCGCTTCTCGAAGAATTTCAGCGCCTCGCCGAAGCGGTAGCCGTTGGCGAGCGGCTCGGCGATGTTGAGATCGACGCGGCGCGTCCACATCCGGCATTCCGCGCGTTCTTCCGGCGTGGCGCCGATCATCGCAGGCGAGGGGTGCTTCTCCTCGAGATACTCGCAGATCGCCGTGATCTCCGAGAGGTAGTTACCGCAGTCGAGCTCCAGCGCCGGCATCTGGCCGTGCGGGTTGCGCTTCAGATGCGCTTCCTCGCGGTTCTCGCCCTTGCGCAGGTCGACGGTCTCCTTCGGGATCTCGATGCCCTTCTCGGCCATGAACATCCGCACGATGCGCGGATTGGGTCCGATCGAGTCGTAAAGCTTCATGTCCTCGCTCCCTGTTCTTCAGCGTTATTCTTGCCGTTGTTGAACAGGCCACGCGCGGATTTGTCAAATGCAGCGCCGCATGTACGGTCGTCGCGACGACCGTATGGCCACCATGCTGTTTGCCGATGGAGCTTATTGCGCCGGTTGAGTTGCGACTGCCGGCATAGCCGGCCGCCCGCGATAGACCGAAAGACCGATGAGACCGACGGCCGCGGCGAACAGGATGTAGTAGACCGGAGCAGCCTTGTCGCCGGTCATCTGCACCAGCCAGGTGTTGATGAACGGCGCCAGCCCACCGAACAGCATCACGGCGAGATTGTACATCAGCGATGCTCCGGTGGAGCGCACGCCGACGGGGAATATCTCGGTCATGAAGGCCGGCATCGGCCCGGCCAGCGCTCCGAGCAGGACTGCGACGATCTGCAATTGCCAGAGGTTCGCCGTGGTTGGCGCGGCGACGAGCCGTTGCAAGATCACATAGAACAGCAAGCTGTAGATGATCAGCGCCGGAACCAGGACCGCGCGGCGGCCGATCCGGTCGGAGAGGGCGCCGCAGGCCACGGCCACCACTGCATTGACGAGGCTGACGACGAGCAGGCCGAGCTGCGCGTTCAGGATCGGTAGCTTCAGCTCGGCGACCGCATAGGTCGGCAGAAAGATCGCATTGACATAGTTGATCGCCGTACCGGCCGCGATCAGGCAGAACGAGGCAATCAACTCGCGCGGATATTCGGAGAACAATTGGCCGAGCGTGGTCTGCCTGCTCGGCTGCGCCGTTGCGGCCTTCTCGGCGAGATACGCCTTGAATTCGGGCGACTCGTCGCACTTTTGGCGCAGGTACCATCCGGTCGGTCCGATCAGAATGCCGAGGATGAACGGCACGCGCCAACCCCAGCTCGCGAAGGCGTCCGCCGACAGGCCGAGATTGAGACCGATCGCCATCGCGGCACCGAGACCGAACGCCAACGATTGCGACACCATCTGGAACGAGCCGTACAAGCCACGCCGGCCGGGCGGCGCGAATTCGATCAGCATCGCGCTGGCGCTGCCGAACTCGCCGCCGGCGGAAAAGCCCTGGATCAGCCGCGCCAGCAGCAACAACAGCGGCGCCGCGATTCCAATCGCGCCATAGGTCGGCAGGACGCCGAGCAGGCCGGTGCCGGCCGCCATCAGCGATATCATGACGACCAGCGCTTTCTTGCGGCCGTGCTTGTCGGAATAGAGCCCGAACACCAGGCCACCCAGCGGCCGGGCTGCAAAGGCAATCCCGAATGTCGCGAAGGTCAGCAGCAGCGAGGAATGCGGATTGTCCGCCGGAAAGAACAGCTTGCTCAGGATGCCGGCGAACAGGCCGAAGACGGTGAAGTCGAACCATTCAAGCGCATTGCCGATCGTGGAGGAGATCACCACCCGGCGGCGCATCTGCGCCATCGTGTCAACCTGCATTCGCTTCGTCTCCCCGCTGTCGGCAACGGCCTGCATCGCCGAGCCCGTGATTTTTATCGTTGTGAGCCGATCCTAGTGCAAAGTCATGCCAGGCCACAACGGGCGGCATCGGCTGGGCCGAGCCTCAATCGTCGAGCTTGTTGAGGTCACGCACCGACTGCATGATCGGCTCGAAATTCGAGCGCGCGTCGAGTGCATCGAACAGCTGCGCGGTGTCCTCGAGCAGGGCATGCGAGCGTTGCAGCGCGATCCGCACGTCGTCGTGCGGCGTGTCGGACAGCCGGCCATGACCCGACAGCAGGATCTTCGAATCGAGCCCCTTCAGCCGTTCCAGCGACTGAATGTAGTCGGCAATCGAGCCTGAGCCGAACACGCCGCCCATCACGCCGCCGGGCATCAGCGTGTCGGCCGCGAACAACAGGCCCTTGTCCTGGTCGAACAGCGTGATGCAGGCCGAGGTATGGCCCGGCGTGTACATGACGTTGAGGCGGAAATTGCCGAGGTCGATCAGATTGCCTTCCTCGAGCCAGATGTCGACGTCGATCGGCACGTTGGGCTCGTTGAACATCTTGCGCAGCATCGAGAAGTCGTCGCGCAGCATGATCTTGTTGGCGGCAAGCCGGTGCGCGGCGATATAGGCTGAGCCGTGGAAATGATAGGCCGCGCCGATGTGATCGAGATGCTCGTGGCTCAGCACCACCATGTCGATCGCATCGGGCGTTATGCCGAGATGGTTGAGGCAGGCGACCAGCGACGGATAATTGCTCGACAGCCCGACGTCGATCATGATGGTGCGCTTGCTGCCGCGCACGAGATAGGCGTTCGCGGCGCGGTTCTTGAAACGGATCTGGTAGACGTCGTCGGCCGCCTGGATCAGCGTCGCGACGTCGGCGTCGAACAACGTCTTGAACGGGCTCGGCTTGCGTTCGCTCATGGTGCGGCTGCCGCTCGGTAAGTGACGGCGTTGGACGCGCGCAGGCGTTTCGAGAGCGCATCCATCACCATCAGGGCGAAGGCCGGCTGCTGGCTGACGAGATAGACGAAGCGGGCGTGGTTGATCCGCATCACCCGCGTCGCAGGTGCGGAGGCAATGGCGGTTGCCGAGCGCGCCGAGCCGTCGATCACCGCCATCTCGCCGAAGAACTCGCCCTTGCCGAGGCTGACGATGATCGTCTTGTTGCCGCCATCGATCTTGACGATGTCGACCTTGCCGTCGAGCACGACAAATAACTCGCGGCCGGTCGAGCCTTCCTCAAAAATGACGTCATCGACACCAAATTCATTGATGCATTTCTCGATCGTCATGGTGCTCCCCTGCCTTCTGGCTGGAAGATCATGGCATGTTAATCGGGAAAGCGGCTCGCGCAAACGGAGCTGACGCAGATTGCCGCAGGGCAACATCGCCCAAATCCGGCCCGGAAAACTCCCTAAAATTTAGGTAATGGCGGAGCGGGGTAACCATTTCGCAAGCAATAAAAGTTACCGAATTGTCAACCCAGTCTGGAGACTTTGAACGTGAGTGAGCAGCAGAGCGAGCCGGTCAGCGGTCAAACCGGTGCCGGAATGGCGGCGAAGAGCGAGCCCGTGATGGCCGCGGCCGATGTCGAGGCTGTCAGGCTCGCGCCCGAGCAGGAAGCGACGTCGCCGAAGGCGGATGCGCCCGGGATCGACGCGTCGAAGGCCGAAGCCCCCAAGGTTGAGCCGTCCCGGCTTGATCCCATGATCGAGGCCAGGATCGATGCCAAGCTCGACGCCAAGATCGATCCGACCAACATGGACGTGCCCAAGGTCGAGACCGGCAAGCGAGAAGAGCCGCGTTTCCCGGGCAAGTTGATGATCATGGCGCCCGGTGACCGGACCTGGGACCATGAGGCGAGCACGTCCAGGCCGGGCGCCGAACAGGCCGGCAAGACCGCAGGCAAGCCGGCGGGCACCCGCCGGTTCGGAGCGATGGCCGCGGTGATTGCGTTGGCGACCGTCGCTGGCGCCATTGGTGGCGCGCTCACGACCGCCGGGCTCGGCCATCTCGCCGCTCCCGCCGCGGCCTCCGTCAGGGATGTGGCTGCCAAGGACGCCGCCGCCAACAAGGAGGCGGTCGATGCTGCGCTCGCCCGGGTCGAGTCCGAGTTCGCAGCGCTGAAGGCCAGCGTGGAGCAGACCGCGAAGGCCGGCCAAGCCCAGTTCAGCAAGGCCAGCGACCGGATCGAGAAGGTCGAGAAGGCCCAGGCCGAGCCGATCGCCAAACTCAACAAGCTCAGCGAGACCGTGGACAAGCTGCGTGCCCCGCAGACGACCGTCGCCGCGGCGACGCCCGCCCGCGAGGTCACGGGCTCGCTCCCGCCGGCGACTGCCGCGGCTGCACCGGCCGCCCCCAGGCCTGAGGTTGGCCGCATGCCGGTGGTTGATGGCTGGGCACTGCGCGACGTCGGCAATGGTGGCGCACTGATCGAGGGCCGTGGCGGCATCTACGAGGTCTATGCCGGCGATCCCGTCCCCGGCCTTGGCCGCGTCGACGCCATCCGCAAGCAGGACGGCCGTTGGGTGGTCGTCACCAGCAAGGGCCTGATCGTTTCGCGTTAGAGTATTTTGGACGCGTTTTCTTCACGCGAACCGGCGTCCACTTCGCTCGAAAACGCTATGTTCGCCGAAACACGACAACACCAAGGCGCTTCACCGCGATGTGAAGCGCCTTTTTTCTTGAATAGGGTTTGCCACGCGGTGTTAGTGGGAGCATGAGCCGTGCGCTGAAATGCCTCCTGATGATGTCCGTCCTGTTCTGCGGCGCCGTGTCTGCACGTGCCGCGGAGGATCGCGCACTCGAGCGCGGTGCTGCGGTGATCGATCCCGCGATCCTGCGCGAGCTAGATCATGGCCGCTTCGGGCTGGGACGGATGCTTGCGCCGGAACGCTCCGCCGATGCGCCGCTGTCCAACCGCGAGCTGTTCACGTTGCCGGCGATGGTGCCGGTGCGCGCGGCGCTCGATCGCGAATTCGATCGCTATGTCACAAAGCATCATGCAAGCCTGCCGAACGAGAGCATCGGCGTCGGCGACGGCTTTGCGTTTCAGCTGTTCGATCGCGCGCTGTTCGAATCCCCCGACGTTCGCTTGGTGCTCGCCGGCATCGTCAACCGCATGGACCGAGCCTATGTGGCGCCGAAAGACTGCGGCGAGATCCGGCTGATCTACCGGTTGACCCGCACCGATGTGCCGCTGATCGGCGAGAGCGCGGTGTCGCAGCGGCTGCCGATGACGCTGAACCTGGTGCTGAAGGCGAAGGGCGACGGCAGCGACCCGTCGCTCACCTGTCGCGAGCTCGCGCGGCGCTGGCTCGCGACCGGCAGTGCACCGCCGACGATGGACAAGCTGTTCGGCAAGGACGGGCCGCTCGACCTGATAGATTCGCGGAACATCGATCGCATCGAGACCAATCTGCAGATCGCCCACGCGCCGAAATCCACGGTGCGCGACTTCCGCACCGACTATCTGCTGAAAGTGTTCGACTACGACGGCGCAGCGAAACGCTTTGCTGAAGCGCCGCTGGAGAACCAGATCGATCGCGATCGTATTCTCGCCGACGAGGGGCTGAAGCGCGACTTCAAGGCGTGGCTGCTCGATCCCAGGCATTTTGCGGAGCTCGATCGCGGCACCTTGCTGATCCCCGATCGTTTCCTCGCAACATCGGCGGTTGCGCCGACGCCGATCGGTTTTGATGTCAGCGACCTCGAGCCCGAATTCGGCCTGGTGCAGGGCGAGGGGGCGGCCGGCAACGCGGTGTTCTCGGGTGACGATGTCGTCGGTGCCTTGCAGAAGGCTGCGGCTGACGGAACCAAGCTGCAGAACATCCAGTCGCTGGCCGGCTTCGAGCGCCGGCTCAACGACGTCACCTGCGCCGGCTGTCACCAGACCCGCGGCATCGGCGGTTTTCATTTTCCCGGCGTCGACTGGATGGCGGCCAAGCCGTCGAACTCGACCGTGGTGCCGGCCTCGCCGCATTTCTTCGGCGACCAGCCTCGCCGCCGCGACATCCTTGCCAGCTTCCGCGACGGCAAGGCGCCGGACTTTTCACGCGGCTTCTCCAACCGGCCGCAATCGCGCGGCAGCGCCGAGCTCGCCGGCACCGAATACAGCGACGGCTGGGGCGCGCATTGCTATCTGCCGGGCGCGAGGCCGGCCGAGACCGACCGCAGCTTCCGCGGCTGGACTTGCGCCGAGGGGCTCGCTTGCGAGGTTGCGGGGAAAACCTCGCGCTTGGGGATGTGCTTCGTGAAGGGCCGGTAATTCAGCAGGAACCGAAGCGGCTGCGCGTCATTATTTGATGCTACATTCCGCTTCGCGACGACGACCTGAACAACCCAAGCCCTTGGGCGGAGAACCCGACCGATGAGCGCTCCCGAGCAGGACAAGCAGCGCAACCGCGAGATCGCGGCCAACGAGGCCGAACGTCAGGCGGCCAGCGCCGTCCGCGTCAGCAGTTGGGCGATCGGGCTTGCGGTCGTCATCGGCGTCATCGTTGTGGCCATGGTCTGGGCCTGGATCAAGCGCTGAGCCACCATAGCGTCTTCAAACGAAGTGGGCATAGGCTCGCGTAACGCCGCCCTCTCCCCGCAAGCGCGGGGCGAGGGTGAAGAGACAGCGTCAGCTCGGGCTACGCCACCGCGCCGGACGCGCGCAGCTTCTGGATCGTGGCCTCGTCGTAGCCGGCCTGGCGCAGGATCTCGTCGGAGTGCTCGCCGACCTCGGGCGGCTTGCGCGGCTGCACCTTCTTGGCGCCGTCGATGAAGATCGGGCTGTTGACGGTCAGCATGGTATCGTTCTCGAAGCGCACCAGCACTTCGTTCTCGATCATCTGCTTGTCGTTCGGGATGTCGTCGAGGATGCCGACGACGCCGAACACCAGGCCATTGCCGTCGAGGATCTTGCGCCATTCGGCAAGGTCCTTGCCGGCGAACACCTCGTCGAAGATCTTGATCAACTCGACCGAGCGCGCATGGCGGTCCGCCTTGGTGGCGAAGCGGGCATCGGCGACCAGATCCTCGCGCCCCATGCAGCGCGCCAAGGTCGGCCATTGCCGGTCTTCGTTGAGCAGCGACAGGATCAGCCAGCGGCCGTCCTTGCACTTGTAGTGGTTGGTGACGGCGTTGAGCGCCTCTTCGCGCGGCTTGCGTTTCTTGAACTTGGCGCCGGCGAGCTTGGCTTGCGCCAGCACGCCGTTGGCCCAGACGCCGTTGGCCATCAGATTGGTCGAGACGTGCGAGCCCTTGCCGGTCTTCTCGCGCTGGAACAGCGCGGTGACGATCGCGCCGTAGAAGGCCATCGCGCAGGGGTGGTCGCCCATGCCGGCGACCGAACGGGCCGGCGTGGTGTCCTCGTCGGCACGCACCAGATCCATCAGGCCGGAGCGGGCCCAATAGGCGTTGGAGTCGAAGCCGGGCTTGTTGGCCTCTTCGCCCTTCTCGCCATAGCCGGTGAATGACGCGTAGATCAGCCGGTCGTTGAGATGGGCGAGATGATCGTGGGTGATGCCGAGTTTTGCGCGCACCTGCGGCGGCATGTTGGTGATGAACACGTCGGCCTCGGCGACGAGCTTGTAGAGCACCTCGCGTGCCTCCGGCTTGGTGAGGTCGAGCGCGAGGCTCTTCTTGTTGCGGGCCTCCAGCATCCACGCGAAATTGTGTTCGCTCGCGGGATAGCCGGGCAGGTTGGGCAGGTTGCGGTAGGGGTCACCGGCGCCGGGCGGCTCGATCTTGATGACGTCGGCGCCGAAGTCGGACAGCACGGTGGCGGCCGCGGGCGCCGCGATGAAGCTCGCGCAGTCCAGGACCTTGAGCCCGTCAAAAATGCCTTTTTCCATCGTGCCGTCGCTCCCGTGGCGCTTGTTGGTGTTTTTCCGGTAGCTGGAATTATCGCGTGCGATGATCCCGATCGGACCGCCATTTGACCCATCTCGGAGGCACGATGCAACGGGTTGTTGAGGCGTCATTGCGAGCGAAGCGAAGCAATCCATACCTCGGCGCGGGGATAGATGGATTGCTTCGTCGCTTCGCTCCTCGCAATGACGGTAGACCTACTCCACCCCCGCCATCAGCGCTGCATTGCCGCCGGCAGCAGCGGTGTTGATCGTGATCGTCTGCTCGGTGGCGAAGCGCGTCAGGTAATGCGGGCCGCCGGCCTTGGGACCGGTACCGGACAGGCCGCTGCCGCCGAACGGCTGCACGCCGACGACTGCGCCGATCATGTTGCGGTTGACATAGATGTTGCCGACCTGGAGGCGGTCGATCACGTGTTCGATGGTGTCGTCGATGCGGGAATGGATGCCGAGCGTCAGCCCGAAACCGGTCGCCTCGATCGCAGCCAGCACATCGCCGAGCCGCTCCGCCCGGTAGCGCACGACATGCAGGATCGGGCCGAACACCTCCTCGGTGAGCTGGCTTGCCGCCGACAGTTCGAAGATGTGCGGCGCAACGAAATTGCCTGCCGGCGCCTCGGCGGCGAGATGCACCCGCGCTTCCTGCTTCATCCGCGCGATATGCGCGTCCAGCCGCTGCTTGGCCTCGGCATCGATCACCGGTCCGATTTGCGTCGATGGCTCGGAGGGATCGCCGATCTTCAATTCGCGCGCGGCGCCCGCGATCATCTCGATCATGCGGTCGGCGACGTCGTCCTGGACGAACAGCAGACGCAACGCCGAGCAGCGCTGGCCGGCGGAGCGGAACGCTGAAGTGACGACATCATCGGCGACCTGCTCCGGCAGCGCGGTGGCATCGACGACCATCGCATTGATGCCGCCGGTCTCGGCGATCAGCGGCACGATCGGGCCATCCTTGGCCGCCAGCGTCCGGTGGATCGAGCGCGCCACTTCCGTGGATCCGGTGAAGACCACGCCGGCGATGGCGGGATGGCTGACCAACGCGGCGCCGACCGCGCCGTCGCCCTGCACCAGATGCAGGGCCGTTTCAGGCACGCCGGCTTGATGTAGCAGGACGATAGCCTCGGCTGCGATCCGCGGCGTCAGCTCGGCCGGCTTTGCGATCACTGCATTGCCGGCCATCAGCGCCGCCGTGATTTGGCCGAGAAAAATTGCGAGCGGGAAATTCCACGGCGAGATCGCGACGAACGCGCCGCGGCCGCGCAATTCAAGCACGTTGCTTTCGCCGGTCGGCCCCGGCATCGTTTCGCCCTTGCCGAACAGCTGTTGGCCGAGCGCTGCATAGTAGCGGCAGAAATCGATCGCTTCGCGCACCTCGGAGAGTGCGTCGTCGAGCGTCTTGCCGCCCTCGCTTTGCAGCAGAGCGAGGAAATGCGCGCGGCGCTGCTCCAGCAGATCGGCGGCCTTGTCGAGGATCGCCGCACGTTGTGCGGCCGGCGTGCCGTTCCAGGCCTTGAAGCCACGCTGCGCAGCCGTGATGACGGCATTCGTCTGCTCGGCGGTGGACGTGTTGATCGCAGGCGAGGCCTTGCGCTCGGCCGCGATCGCCGACGTCAACGTTTGGAGCGCCTTTCGTTCGCCGAGCTCGACGCCGTGCGAATTCTCCCGCTGCGGCCGATAGAGATCGACCGGCAACGGAATTCCGGAGTGCGCGGCATTGTTGTCAGCTCCGATGATCTCGGCCGGGCGGCGCAACAGGTCGACGATGGATACACGGTTGTCCGCGGCCAGCGCCACGAAGGACGAGTTGGCGCCGTTCTCGAGCAGGCGCCGCACCAGATAGGCGAGCAGATCGCGATGGCTGCCGACCGGCGCATAGGTGCGGTGGGCGATTTCGGGCCTGTCCTCGCCGAGCTGCGCGTAGAGCGCCTCGCCCATGCCGTGCAGCCGCTGGAATTCGAAGCTCGTTGGGTCATCCGCGAGTTCGAGGATGGTCGCGACCGTCAGCGCGTTGTGGGTGGCGAATTGCGGAAACAGCCGCGGCCGCAACGCCAGCAGTTTTCGCGCGCAGGCGACATAGTTCAAATCGGTCATCGCCTTGCGAGTGAACACCGGATAGCCGTCGAGCCCGCGCTCCTGCGCGCGCTTGATCTCGGTGTCCCAATAGGCGCCCTTGACCAGGCGCACCATCATCCTGCGGTCGAGCGCGCGCGTGAGTGCATCGATGTAGTCGATCACGTCGGCGGCGCGCTTCTGATAGGCCTGGATCGCGAGGCCAAAGCCGCTCCAGCCGGCGAGCGACGGGTCGGCGAATGCGACGGCGATCACGTCGAGCGACAGCTCCAACCGGTCGGCCTCCTCGGCATCGACGGTGAAGTTGAGGTCGAACGCCTTGGCGCGGCGCGCGAGGTCGATCAGCTGCGGCACCAATTCGGTCATGACTCGCGCATGGCTCACCGCCTCGAAACGCGGATGCAGTGCGGAGAGCTTCACCGAGATGCCGGGCCGGTCGGGCAGGGCCTGATCGCCGGCCGCCTTGCCGATCGCCTCGATCGCGCGGGCGTAGGATTCGAAATAGCGATGGGCGTCGTCGGCTGTGCGCGCGCCTTCGCCGAGCATGTCGAAGGAATAGCGCGAGCCGCGCGCCGTGTGCGATTGCGCACGTGACAGCGCCGCCTCGATGGTCTCGCCGAGCACGAAATGGCTGCCCATCAGCCGCATCGCCTGCCGTGTCGCGGCGCGCACCGCCGGTGCACCGAGCCGCTTGGTCAGCCGACCTATCGTTCCCTGCGGTGTTTCACCGGGCTGGATCACCCGCGCGGACATGCCGAGCGCCCAGGCCGAGGCGTTGACCAGGAACGCGCTGGATTTGGTCTCGTGGTTGACGAAGTCGCCCTGGCCGAGCTTGTCCTCGATGAACTGGTCGGCGGTGCGTGCATCAGGCACCCGCAGCAGTGCCTCCGCCAGCACCATCAGCGCCAGCCCCTCCTTGGTCGACAGCGCGAACTCCCGGAGCATGTCCTCGACCCCGCCGAGCGGATCGTCGTTCGCCCGGATCGCCTCGATCAGGCGCGTCGCGCTGCGATCGATCCGGGCCTCCGCTTCCGCGCCAAGCCTCGCGTCATGGCGCAGGCGGCCGGCGATCGCTGTGTCATCGGGTGCGTAGGGCGCGCTGAACGGCGGCGGGAGCGGGTCTGGCATGGGCGGTTCCTTAGGCAGCATTGCACGGGAACTCCTACGCGCCCGTGGACCGTAGTTCGATAGACAAATTAGCAGATTTGCCTTAGAAAATAAGGATCAGTTCAGATACTTCCGTAGATATGGCAGAGATAGACAAGATAGACCGCAAAATCCTCTCGATCCTGCAAGGGGATGGCAGGATTGCCAATGTGGAGCTGGCCGAGCGGATCGGCTTGTCGCCGACCTCGGTCGGCGAGCGGCTGAAGCGGCTGCAGCGCGACGGCTTCGTCGAGGGCTATGGTGCGCGGCTCAACCCGCACCGGCTTGGGCTCGGCCTGCTGGTGTTCGTCGAGGTGCTGCTCGACAAGACCACGCCCGACGTGTTCGAGCGCTTCGCCAAGGCGGTCCAGACCGCGCCGGAAGTGCTGGAGTGTCACATGGTGGCCGGCGGCTTCGACTACCTGGTCAAGGCGCGCGTCGCCAACATGACCGCCTATCGCAGGTTTCTCGGCGAGACCCTGCTGGCGCTGCCGGGCGTGCGCGAGACGCGAACCTACGCGGTGATGGAGGAAGTCAAGCGCGACGCGCCGCTGCCGGTCGGTTGAGGGCCGTTTGATGTGATCCACAGCCATGCGCCGAATGTATTGGCATCGTGATGCGCCCGCGATAATCCTGTCTCGCAGGGTAGGGCAGTGGTTCATGAAAGACGCCGATCAGCCGATACGAATGAAGCGGGCCGGATTTGCCGGTGCGCTTGCCGTGCTCATGCTCTCGCTGCCGTCAGTGGTGCCGGTTCGCGCGGCCGAGCTCAGCTCGGGCGTCATGCAGCTCTATACCTCGGTCTCGATTTATCCGCCGTCGGCCTCGACGATGACCGTCTGTTACGGCTTCGTCTGCCGGCGCCGCGAGATGCTCGACTTCAATGCCGCCGACAGGGCGGCCTTGAGCAAGATCATGGCCACGGGCCGCGCCAACGCCGCTGCCGAGCGCGCAGCCGTGCAAAAGGCCGTGATCTGGTTCGACCGCCGGATGGGGCCGATCCTCGGTACCGACAAGCGTGTGGCGAAAGCGGATTTCCGCGCCAACGACGACAAGCACAATTTCGATTGCTGGGACACGACGCGCAACACGACCAGCCTGATGCTGGTGATGCAGTCGTGGAACCTGTTCAAGTTCCACGACGTCGGCGATCCTCACTATCGCGGGTTCTCGTTGGGGCAAACGCCTCACAACACCGCCGTTCTGCTCGAACGCGCCACCAAGGTGGAATGGGCCGTCGATCTCTGGCCCCGCGGCTATCTGCAACCGCCTGACGTCATGACCGTCGCCAAATGGGTGACGGAAGATTGAACGGCTGAGTGTCGCCGCCGCGCCTGTTCCGTGGCGCACCATCCCGATTGATTGCGCAGGGATATCGATCTCTGTCATTTGACGCTGGAACCGCACTCAATGGTTCCAAAAATTCGTTCACCACCCATCACCATAAGAGCCAAGTGACGCGTTAACACGGGCAGCATTCGGTCAACCCGAGGCTACGTCATGCGTTCACGTTCGATTTGCGTCGATGCTGCCAGCAGCGGCATTCGTTTCCCATTGTTGCCGGCGCTTGCGCTGCTGCTGTCGCCTGTGCTGGCCAGCCCGGCCCGCGCGGGCGATGTCGAGGACTGCAGCGGACCGCCGACCGAGAAGGCCGAGGCGGCGTGCTCTGATATCATCAACGATGCCGCACGCTCCGCGGAGGACCGCACCAAGGCGTTCGCGGGCCGCTCTCGCTTCTATATCGCCCGCAACAAGATCGATCAGGCCCTGAGCGATGCCGATGCGGCGGTGCAGCTCAGCCCACAATTCGTGCCGGCACTGATTGCGCGCGGCTATGTTCGGCAGCGCAAGGGCAGCCTCGATCAGGCCCGCGCCGATTTCGATCGCGCGATCGAGCTCGAACCGAAGAATCCGTTCGGCTTCCTGGCGCGCGGCAATCTGCGCGCCGACCAGCGTGCCTGGGCCGATGCGATCTCGGATTACGGCCAGGCGATCACGCTGCGGCAGGATCTCCCTGCGGCCCATGTCGGGCGCGCGCGGGCCTATGTCGAATCCGGACAGCCCGATGCGGCGCTGGCCGACGCCGACACCGCGATTGCCGTCAACGCAAGCTCGCCGAATGCGTTCTACTGGCGCGGCCAGGCCTATCGCCGCAAGGGCGACATCGATCATGCGATCGAGGATTTCTCGCGCGCGATCGCGCAGGCGCCGCAGACCGAGCGCAACGCCTATTTTGCCCGCGCCCAGCTGTACAGCGCCAAGGGCGACTATGTCCGCGCCATTGGCGACTTCGACTGGCTGTTGAAGGTTCTTCCCGACAACAAGGAGATTCAGCAGCAGCGCCAGCAGGCGCTCGCGATGCAGGCCGAGCTCGCCGAAGCCGGCGCCGCACCGCAATCGCCGGCAACACCGGCTCCGGGCGTAAACCCGACGCGCCCAACCGCGCCGGCGCCGGCCGCCGCAGGCAACCAGCAGGTCGAGCAGGCCAAGCAGTTCGTCGCGCAGGGCAACTACGCGGGCGCCGTCGCCAATCTCACTCAAGTGCTGAGCGGCGATCACCGCAACGAGACTGCGCTGCGCCTGCGCGCGGTGGCCTATTCACGGCTCGGCCGGATGGCGGAGGCGCGCAACGATCTCAGCGATCTGCTCAAGCTCAAGCCGGACGATCCCCAGTTGCTGGCGTTCCGCGCGCTCAACGCTGCCGGCATGCGACAGTTCGATGAGGCCATGACTGATGCCGGCCGCGCCATCACGCTCGACCAGAACAATTCGCTGGCTTATCTGGCGCGCGGCCTCGTCAAGGCCGGCACCGGCAAGGTGCAGGATGCGCTCGCCGACTATGATCATTCGATCTCGCTCAATGCCAAGGAGACGCTCGCCTTCACCGAACGTGGGCTCGCCTATATCAGCCTCAACCAGCTCGACAAGGCGCTGCTGGATTTCGATCAGGCCCTGGCGCTGGTGCCGACCAATTTGATCGCCAAATCGTGGCGGGGCCTTGCGCTGATGCTCAAGGGCCGTGCCGATGAGGGACTGGTCGATATCAACGCCGTGCTGGAGCGAAGCCCCAACAATCCCACGGCCCAACTCGGCCGCGGCCTCGCGATGCTAACCTCTTCCCAATACGACCGCGCGATCGCCGCCTTCGACCAGATCGTTACGCGGACGCCCAACGACGCCTTCCCGCATGTGCTGCGCGCGCGGGCCTATCTCGGGCTGAAGAAGCCGGATGACGCGATGAAGGATCTCAACTTCGTTCTCGCTGCGCGGCCCGATTATCAGCCGGCGCTGACCTTGCGCGGCATCACCTGGTCGGCGCTGCGCAACTACGACAAGGCGGTCGACGATCTCGACCGGGCGATTGCGCAAAAGGAGACGGTGGAGGGCCTGTTCGCCCGTGCCAAGGCGCATGAGGCGCTCAACCATGCCGACAAGGCGACCGAGGACTTCCGCAAGGCGACGCAGCTCACGCCATCGAGCGTGTTCGACGTGCTGGCGCAGGCCGAGTCGAAGCGCAAGGTCCAGGAATTCTCGAAGCGGGTGCCGTGCGGCACCGGCCAGGGCGGCACTTGTCTGTGAGGCGGCAACTCAGCAGCGCGCGCCATCCCGGAGTAAAGGATAAACGTCGGCACGCCGGCGATGGCGGCCGAAAAAATCAAAGGCGAGGCGCGCGGGCGTCGTGCCCGCTCCGCCGAACGTCACGTCGTGTGGATTTGGGATCGGCCCTCACTCCCGGATCGGGTCCGAGAGTGCGCCGCTGGATCTGGCGCGGATACGCTAGACCTTGAGGTTCTCGGCTGACGTCTTGCCGCGATTTGCAATTTCTTCGTATTCAACTGACTGGCCTTCGTTGAGGCTCTGAAGACCAGCCTTCTGAACTGCTGAAATATGGACGAAAATGTCCTTGCCGCCCGATGCGGGCTGGATGAATCCATAACCCTTGGTCGGGTTGAACCACTTCACTGTACCTTTGGGCATTCCAGTCGTCTCCGCGGAATCAATCGAAAACAGACCAACCGGTCCCCGCAAAAACCGGCTAGTCCGCGCCGCACAGGATAGCAGTTTGGAAAAAGCTGGGTAGATCAAACGACGGTGTGTTTTTGACCGGAAACAACCCGCTTTGCGGGGATTTCATGCCGGTTTGCCTGTTTCGTGGTCAATTGATGCGCTGCAAAAACAGATCGGTTCCGCCGAGCCCAAGCTGGATCGGTGGTCCGCGCGCGGGTTTTCAGCCGGCGCGCGGGGCGATGGACCGATGCGTCTCAATAGGTGGCGGAGAGATACTCGACGATCTTGCCGACGTCGGCCTGGTCGATCGGCGCACCGTAGACCTTGATCATCTTGGTCACCTCGGCCTGCCAGAAGTCCTTCTTGAACTTCTCGCCTTGCGGCTGGGTTTTGATGTAGTCAGCCGAGTGGCAGCCGGTGCAGTTGCTCTGCACCACGTCGAGGTTGGGGCCCGGCCTGAAGGCCGCGGTCTCCTCGGGGAGCGTGTAGTTGACGGGCGCTGCGATCACAGCGCCGATCGACAGCATGGCGATCGCGGCGAGGGAGGCAAGCAGCTTGCTGGTCATGTTGCTTCTCCTCACGCCGCGATGACGCGCACGGTTTCGACGACGTTGCGCAGATAGCCCGCCGGATTCCACAACGGGTCCATCGGCTGGGTGTCGCCGGCATTATTGGTGGCGCGCACCTTCAGATCCGAGGGGCCTGCCGGCAGCGCGACCTTCAGCTTCCATTCGCGGAAGGCGTATTTGCCGAGGTCCTTGCCGAGCTTCGCCGGTGTCCAGCTCTTGCCGCCGTCGATCGAGACCGCGACCTCCTTGATGCCCTTGCCGCCGTCGAAGGCGATGCCGCGCAGCGTGGTGCGGCCTGCCTTGAGCTCGGCGCCGTCGGCAACGCTGGTAATGAACGAGCGTACCGTGAAGCGGTTGATCGGGATCGTCGCCTTCGGTGCGGTGCCGGGCTCGACCGCGTTGTTCGGCGTATCCGGAATCCGGTAGGCGGATTTCATCCAGAAACCTTCGAACACGTTGTCGATCACAGTGATCTCGTTGAGGTGCTTCACCCAATAGGTGCCGTAGTAGCCGGGCACCACGAGGCGGAGCGGGAAGCCGTTGAGGAACGGCAGATCCTCGCCGTTCATGCCCCAGGCCAGCATCACCTCGCCGTCGCGCGCGTGGTCGATGTCGAGCGCCTTGACGAAATCGGGCGTCGTCTCCATCACCGGACCGTCCATGCCGTTGAAGGTGACCTGCTTGGCGCCGGCCTGCACGCCGGCCATATCGAGCACGGTCTTCAGCGGCACGCCGTGCCAGCGCGCGCAGCCCATCGCCCCGTTGCCGAGCTGGCCGCCGGCGACGCGGGGATTGAAGAAGCCGCGGCTGTTGCCGGAGCACTGGTTGACCGCGACGAGCTCGACGGCCTTCAGCTTGCGGATGTCCTTCAGCGACAGCTTCAGCGGCTTGTCGACCTTGCCCTTGATTTCGAGCGTGAACTTGTCCGGATCGAGGTCGTAGGGGACGCCAGCGAGGTGATAGCGGACGAAGAACGCGTTGTTCGGCGTGAGCGGGCCGTCGTTGAAGATTGCAAACGGCGTTTCAAGCTGCGGCGGCCGGGCGGTCAGGCCGATCATCGGGCGCTTCTGCGGGTAGCGCACCAGCGGTCGTTCGCCATTGCCAAAGGGCAGCGTCACGGTGTCGAGGGCGAATGCGCCCCTTGATCCCAGCCCCGTCACCAAAGCGGCCAACCCGGCACGCTTCATCAAGTCTCGTCGATCGAGCATTCCGCTTCCTCCGAAGCTGTTCTGTCCCGAGCTGGTCATCACCAGGCTCGGATTGCCTTGCGCGCCTTCGCATCATGAACTGCGCGCGGCCACAAATGTCGCACCTGGCAACCGCGAGTCAATTGAGCTTTCGCAGCGTCGCCGGCGTTGCATCGCAATAACGAAAAGCCCCGATCGCATGAGGCGACCGGGGCATTTCGATTCCAGGTAGTCGGTTCGATCAGTAGCAGACGTTCACGGTGCGATAGCGATAGCCGTAGGGCGTCAGCACCAGGCGCGTCGCGTAGCAGCCGGAGTCGACGAAGCCGACGGAGATGCCCGGGCCACCCCAGAAGTGATGGTGGTACGGATGCCAGAAGAACGGCTTGGCGGAAGCTGCGGTCGGCGCCAGCGCGGCGGCACCGAGGGTTGCGGCGGTAGCGAGAGCGAGCGTGACTTTGCGAAGCATGGTCGTCTCCTTCGGATGCGCGTTGAACTCTGTCGCGGCGCGGTTGCAGTGTTACCCATCGCCAGTCAGTCGCATCCGGCAGCGGGCGCGTTCGAGCATCCCCGCCGAACGCAGCTTCGGATGTGCGGCAGGTCACATTCGCTGAAAGGGGAGATGAACCGGTCAGGCCGCGACGGCACGCCGGTCGTCGACCAGCGCGGACAGGACGCGCGTCGTCTCGACCGTGCGCACGGTCATCGGCTCGTTGCGGCCGCGGATCGCGACCTCCTGCGCCGGCAGGGCATCGTCGGCGAGGCCAGCAGTGACGCGCACCTCATCGGAGATGACCGCCTCGCAGGCCAGCGCCTTCGTCATGTCCTGCAGCCTTGCCGCGACGTTGACGGCATCGCCGAGCGCGGTGAACACCATGTGGTCGCGATAGCCGATATCGCCGACGATCACCTCGCCGCCATGAATGCCGATGCCGAAGCGGATCGGCTCGTGCAGATCGTGGCTGAGGAACTGGTTCAGCTCGTCGATGTTGGCGGCAATCAGTGCCGCGGCGCGCAGTGCCTGTCGGCATGCCACCTGCCGGTCGGTAGAGAGCCCGAACAGCGCCAGCATGCCGTCGCCGATGAACTGGTTGGGCCGCCCGCCGGCCTCCAGCACCGCCTGCGACACCGCCCCGAGGAAGCGGTTGACGATGAACACGGTGTCGAACGGCAGTCGCTTCTCGGCAAGCTGCGTCGAGCCGCGCATGTCGACGAACATGCTGACGAGATAGCGCTCCTGGCCGACCCGGGTCGGATTGGAGGCGTGCGAGTTCGCCGACATCGTATGCGGCAGGAATAGCTGGAAAAAGGTCAGGTCGCCGGTCGGCCGCAGCTGGCAGGCCAGCCGGATCGACGGATCGTCGGTGCCGACCCGGTGCAGCACGAAGGCTTCGCGCGGCGAGGGCTCGGGCAGTTTGGCGTGATCGCCGATGATGCGGATGCGGCAGGTCGAGCAGCGCGCGCGGCCGCCGCAGACGCTGGCATGCGGCACGTTGTAGCGCAGGCTCGCCTCCAGCACGCTCAGCCCCTTCGGCACCCGCAGCGTGCGACCGTTGCCATAGGACAGCGCGATCATGCCGCCGCGGCGCTCCAGCAGGGCACGCGCGCCGCGCGCGAGCAGCACGAAGCCGAGCAGGGCGAGATAGCCAATGCTCAGGTCATCGGTGATCTTCTCGAGCGTGGTCCCCTGGGCCGCCGTGCCGAGCTTCTGTACCGACAGCTCCTCGCGCCGCCAGTCGGCATCCTGATAGTCCTCCATCGTGGCGCGGCCGCCCTGATAGATGCCGAGCATGGCGAGCGTCGGGATCAGCACGGCCGCGGCGAGCAGGAACGGCGCGGCGCGCTGGAAGAACGGACGCAGCCGCAGCCAGAAATACAGGCCGATGCAGCCATGCACCCAGGCGATCACAAGCACCGCCAGCATCACCCACAGCCGGTGCGGCGAGGCGATGAAGAAGGTGTACAGCTCCTGCGGGTAGAGCTTTTCGTGCCCGTACAGGGTCTGGCCGAGCCGCACGCCGACAACATGCGCAACGATCAGCATCGGAACGCTGAGGCCGAGCGTGAGCTGCAGCGGTTCGATCGCCTTCCAGTGGAACTCGCGGCGCTGATACAGCGCCCAGATGCCGAGCGCGGTGTGCACCAGGCAGGCGCTGTAGAACACGATCGCGACTGGCAGGAACTGCCAGAACTTGGCGTGGTAGTGCACCCCGATCGCCATCGCCTCGGTCGAGATATTGCCGAGCGCGTGGTTGAGGAAATGGCTGATCAGGTAGGCGAACATGATCGCCCCCGTCACCAGGCGGACCTGCCGCAGGCCGACGCCGCGGGCCATTTCCTGCAGGTGCTCGCGCGAGGGGGAGGCCATGTGATTCATGATCGACAAGTCTAGTGGTTAATTCCCGCGCTGAACACCGCCACGGGTCGGGGCGGACCGTGATGGCGGGCGGTGCGGAACGTTGACACTCCGTTAAGAGTCGAACAAAAAGCGCCGTGACGATAGCCCAAGCCAAACCCGGAGCCGATAACAACAGCGTTAAACCGGCCCGTTCGCGCGCGCCGGACTGGCGCGGCGTCATCGCCGTGATAGTTGCCATGACCGCGATGCGGCTCGTCTACGCCCATGCGCTCGATCTGCGCACCGATGAGGCCTATTACTGGACCTGGTCGAAGGAAAGCGTGCTCTCTTTCCTCGACCATCCCCCGATGGTCGCATGGTTCATCCGATCAGGCACTGCTGTTCTCGGCGACACCAATCTCGGCGTCCGCCTCGGTGGCATCGTGGCGATGCTGGCCACCCAGCTGTTGCTCGCCGACATCGTCCGCCGCGCGACATCGAACAATGTCCGCGCCGTGATGCTGGCGCTGCTGCTGCCGGAGGCCGCGCTTTATTACGGGTTGTTAATGGCCAAGGTCGCGCCCGACACGGCGCTGATCCCGTTTTCAGTGGCGATGCTGTGGTCGCTGGTGCGGCTCGCGCAAAGCAATGACGGGCGCTGGTGGCTCGCCGCGGGGCTGTTCGCCGGGCTGTCGCTGTTGACGAAATTCACTGCGGTCATGTTTGCGCCGGCGGTGCTCGCCTTTGCACTGGTGCCGGACTGGCGCCGGCGCTGGCTGCGCAGCCCATATCCCTATCTCGCCGCGCTGATCGCGATCGTCGTGTTCTCGCCGGTGCTGATCTGGAACGCGGAGCACGACTGGGCCTCGTTCCGCTTCCAGGCGGTGCGCGCCACCGTCGACCGCGATCTGACCTTTCGCACTCTCGGCGAATTCATCGGCATGCAGTTCGGCCTGGTCGGATTCGTGCTGCTGCCGGTGACGCTGTTCGGCACCGCGTTGACGGCATGGCGCGGCTTTGTCAGGCGCGAGCCGGTCGCGATCCTGCTGGCGACCGCGGTATTGGTGCCGTTTGCATACTTTCTCTGGAAGTCGCTGACCTTGCGGGTCGGCGACACCTGGCCGATGTTTCTGTGGCCGGCCGGCTTTGCCGCTGTTGCCATCAACGTGACACGGATGCCGTTCGAGGGCTGGTCGATCGGGCTCGTCAAATCGACGGTCTATTGGGCAAGGACTGCGATTTCGACCGGCATCGTCTTCGTGGTCTGCGTCTTCCTTTATTACATGTTCGGGCCGTGGAATCTGATCGGCCGCACCGATCCGATCGGCACCGAGGCGGGATACGACGCGGTGGCCGCGCGCACCCTGGCGCAGGTGCAGGTGACCGGTGCGACCTGGGTCGCGACCACGGACTACCGCACCTATGCGATGCTGCGCTGGATGCTGCGCGGGCGGGTGCCCGTGATCGAGATCAACGAGCGCGGCCGCTTCCAGGGCTTTGCCGATCCGGGCATCAGTCAGATCCGCGATCACGTCGGCATCTATGTCGGGCGTGAGCCCGAGAACAATCTGCCGCTGTGGAGCGAGACGTCAGCGGTGCGTCAACCGCTGGAGCGCGTGACGCGGAGCTGGCGCGGCATGGTGATGGACACCTATTCGCTGGAGAAGATCAGCGGATGGACACCAAATCTGTCGCCGCCGCCGGACACGACATTCTTCCGCTGGCGCGTGCTGGCGATGCTCCCAGGGCCTTGCGAGATCACCTTCTCCCCTTGTGGGAGAAGGTGGCAGCCGAAGGCTGCCGGATGAGGGGTCTCTCTCCGCGGGCGAGGTGCGCGTGGAGAGAACCCCTCACCCAAGTGAGCCTGTGACAAGCAACTGAGCTGCCCTCTCCCACAAGGGGAGAGGGCGCAGCAATGGGCGCCGCTTTGGGCGGAAAAAAGAAGAGCTATTCCTCTTCCTCGCGCTTGCGGATCAAATCCTTCGCCAGATCGGTCAGCGCGGGGCGCGGCAGGGCGTTGAACGGGAGCGGGCGGGTGACGTCGATCGCGGCGAGGCCGAGGCGGGCGGTCAACAGCCCGTTGAGCATGCCTTCGCCGAGGCGCTGTGACAGTTTCGCCGCGATGCCGTGGCCGAGCATCTGCTGGATCAGGCTGTCGCTCGCAGCCATGCCGCCGGTGATCGCCAGATGCGCGATCACATGGCGCAGCAGGCGGATCATGCCGAGCGCGCCCGGCCGGCCACCATAGAGCCGCGCCAGCTGCCGGATCATCCGCAAGCTTGCCACGAACACGAACAGCACGTCGAACAGCGCGCGCGGGCTGACTGCGGTGACCACCGAGACGCGCTGCGCCGCTGACGACACCAGCCGCCGTGCCTCCTCGTCGAGCGGCGTCATCAGCTCGCGCTCGGCGAGGCGGATCATGTCGGCGCCGTCGATGATATCATCGGTGTGGCTCTGCAGCGCGCTGCGGGCGCGGGCGAGCTGCGGTGTCCGGTGCGCGAGCTTGAGCAGATCGGCAACGATGGCGCGGCTGGCAGCGCGGTCATCGCTGATCAGCACTTCCGCGGCGCGCAGATGCAGCTTCTCGATGGTCGCCAGCCGCGCCAGGCCGACGAGCTCGCGGGTGGTGACGACCGCGAGCGCCACCGTGGCGATGACGGCAAGCGCCAGCCCGAGGAAGCCGAGCCCTTCGTTGCGTGCGAACAGATCCTCGACCAGATTGAGGACGCCAAGCCCGGTGCCGAGCACCACGAGGCCCGCGACTGCGCTCCAGAACAGCGTGCCCCAGCGAAAGCCGCGGCGCGCGGGCACCAGCGGTGCATCGACCGGCACAGGGAGCTGCGCCGGCTCTACCTCGGGAACGATCTGGATCGTGCCGTGGGTGAGACGGCTGGCCGCGTCCGGATCCATCACGACCACGCCGGGATCGTTGAGCTTGAACGTCGCCGGCCGCCGCGGGGGCGTCTTCTCGTTCATTGCAGTTTGTCTCCGATCAGGAACTGGAGGGCGCGGTCAAGGCGGATGTGAGGCAGCGCCGGCTCCGCATCGCCATTTCGTTCCAGCTTCGGCGGGCGGAAGCGCAGGAAACGATAGTCGGCGGCCTCGGCACCTGAGCTCGAGAGGCCGCGGAATCCGCCGTTGAACAGCTCCTCCGGATTGTCGGGCAGGTCGCCGGGAAACGTCGCGACCTCGGTCTCGCCGTCCAGCGTCTCGCCGTTGGCGACTTCGCCCGGCGCCGGCGTGCCGAGGATCGACGGCAGCCGGTCGCGGCCGCGTGCGACCTGCGCCTCGCGCGTGGCGCGCACCGCGGCGAGTGCCACCACGTCGATGTCGGCGCCGGCATATTCGGCGCGCTCGGCGGCCTTCGCTACGATCCGCCGCAGCACGGCCTCGAGCCGGTCATGGCTCTGGTGGTGCAGATGGTCGGCCTTGGTCGCTGCGAACAGGATGCGGTCGATGCGCGGGCGGAACAGCGCGCTCACGATCGTGCTGCGACCGATCCGGAAGCAGTCGAGGATGCCGGCGAGCGCGGCCTCGAGGTCGTGCAGCGCCTCGGGGCCGGCATTGAATGCGGCAAGCGCATCGGCGAGCACGATCTGGCGATCGAGCCGCGCGAAGTGATCGCGGAAGAACGGCCGCACCACGACGTCCTTGTAGGACTCGTAACGCCGCCGCATCATCGCCCACAGCGAGCCGTCGGGCGCGCTCTCGTCCACGGGCACGTCGAGTGGCGCAAAGGTCAGCGCCGGCGTGTCGGCGAGGTTGCCTGGCATCAGGAAACGGCCGGGCGGCAACAGGCTCATCGCGAAACGTTCGTCGCGGCAGGCGCGCAGATAATCGGTGAACAGTCTTGCTGCGGTGAGCGCAGCCTGCTCGACCGCTTTGGCCTCGGGCTTCAGCGTCGTGAGGTGTGCGTGCCAGGGCGCCGCGAGTTTTGCGCGCAGCGCCTCGCGCGACAGCGCGAGGCTGTCCGCCGACCATTGCTCGTAGCTCTTGTTCAGCAGCGGCAGGTCGAGCAGCCACTCGCCGGGATAGTCGACGATGTCGAGGGTGAGCTTGCGGTCTGCGCCATTTTGCCGCTGATACTCGATCACCAGCCGCAGCTCGGAGATGTCGGTGGTCGAGCTCGGCCAGCGCCGCTCCTCGACCAATGTACGGACATGGTTCTCATAGGCGAAGCGCGGCACCGCATCGTCGGGCTGCGGAGCGAGGTAAGCGCGTGCGATCCGCCCCGAGGCGTAGGCCTCGAACACCGGGAAGCGGCCGCCGCGGGTCAGGCCATGCACCAGCGCGGTGATGAACACGGTCTTGCCGGCGCGCGACAGGCCGGTGACGCCGAGCCGCACCGTCGGGTTGAAGAAACCCTCGCTATAGTCGAGCAGTGCCCGCGCCGAGAGACGCGCTTCCTCGACGATATCTCGAAACCTGGAGGGCATGGAGGGTTAAGGAAAGAGTCGGCAGGAGGGACCAAAATGGGCGGGCGATCACCCGCAAGGTGGCGATTATCGGGCCAAAATCAAGCTTCACATTTCCGGCGCCTTTGCAGGCGAGGGATTGCAAGGGAATTGCCCGCGCGACCTATCGTCCATCGGCCCACAGGAAAGCCTGCATGACGGTCTTCCGCCTGAAGCAACTTGCCTCGACCTCGATCCACGCGGCCGGCGCCGCGTTGTGGAACTACGACCGCGCCGAGCTGATCGCCGACGGCGTCGTCCATCTCGTCGGCGTCGCTTTCGGGCTGATTGCCGCCACCGCGCTGATCGTGCTGACCGCAGTCTATGCCGGTCCGTTCGATGTTGCCGTGGTGTCGGTCTATGTCGCGGGCCTGCTCGCGATGCTGATGCTGTCGGCGACCTATAACCTCTGGCCGGTGTCGCGCGCCAAATGGATCCTGCGGCGCTTCGATCACTCGGCGATCTATCTGTTGATTGCCGCGACCTATACGCCGTTCATCGTGGAACTGAAGGACAGCACTTTCGCGATCGCGCTGCTGGTCGGCGTGTGGTGCGTGGCGATCGTCGGGATCTGGCTGAAGCTCGCCTATCCCGGCCGCTTCGACCGGCTGTCGGTCGGGCTTTATCTCGCGATGGGCTGGAGCGGCGTCATGCTCTACGACCGCGTCGTCAAGGCGCTGCCGGCGATGGCGCTCGGCTTCGTGCTGGCGGGCGGCATCCTCTACAGCCTCGGCGTGATCTTCCACTCCTGGCGGCGGCTGCGCTTCCAGAACGCGATCTGGCACTGCTTCGTGCTGCTCGGGGCCGCCTGCCACTACACGGCGGTGTTCGACGTCGTGCTGGCGAGCTGAAGTTCTCGCCATCCGCCGCGGATGGGCTATCATGTTTCGTGATACCCGCTCCGCCTTGTCCCGTCACCCTGAGGAGCGCGGCACGCGCGTCTCGGAGGGTCGACGGCCACCAGCCGGGCCGTGCATCCTTCGAGGCTCGCCCAGCGGCGCAAGTGCGGCGCAAGGCTCGCACCTCAGGATGACGGGACACACAGGGGTGGGTGAGCAAATCGACAGTGTGCAAGCAAAGATATCGGGAGGATGGCCATGCAGGTGGCAGGGAAAGTGGTGGTGGTCACCGGCGGTGGCAATGGCATCGGCAAGGCGCTGTGCGAGGCGTTCCACGCCGCCGGCGCATCCAAGGTCGTGGTCGTCGATCTCGATCATGCAGCGGCCGAGAAGGTCGCGGCCTCGGTCGGCGGCGCCGCGTTCAAATGCGATGTCGGTCAGGAGAAGAACATCCTGCACGTGATCGAGGAGACCGAGCGCATGTTCGGCCCGATCGCGCTGTTCTGCTCCAATGCCGGCATCGGCGGCGGCTTCGATCCGCTGTCGAAAAATGCCGGCGGCACCTCGGACGAGCCGTGGTCGCGGAGCTGGGCGATCCATGTGATGGCGCATGTCTATGCGGCGCGGCATCTGGTGCCGCGCATGAAGGCGCGCGGCGAGGGCTATTTCCTCAATACGATCTCCGCCGCGGGCCTGCTGTCGCAGGTCGGCAGTCCCGCTTACTCCACCACCAAGCATGCCGCGGTCGGCTTTGCCGAGAACCTCGCGATCTCGCACCGCGCCGACAACATCAAGGTCTCGATCCTCTGCCCGCAGGGCGTCGACACCAACATGCTGCGCTCGATCCCGAAGGGCCCGCAATCCGGCGACGGCGATCTGACCGCGGAGCAGGTCGCGCAGGACGCGCTCAAGGGCATCGAGCAGGAAACCTTCCTGATCCTGCCGCACCCGCAGGTGCTCGGCTACATGCGCAAGAAGACCGAGAACTACGACCGCTGGATCGGCGGCATGGCCAAGATCCAGGCCAAGATGCGCGAGAGCCACGGAAAGTGACCGAAGGTCATTCCGGGGCGCGAAGCGAACCCCAATTCGCAATTGCGAATTGTGGAATCTCGAGATTCCCCGGTGCGCAATTGCGCACCTGAGGTTCGATGCTTCGCATCGCCCCGGAATGACGCTGACTGACCGCGCCTGTCGCTGCAACGTGAGGCGAGCACGCTGGTCAGGCTCCCTCCCCCTTGCGGGGGAGGGTTGGGGAGAGGGGTAAGCCCCGGGCGAGATAGTTGATCGAAGCGTCGCTATCGCAATCTCGGTCGCGCGCCGTTGAGATTCAAACGAGAGAGCACCCGTGTGGTACCCCTCTCCCCAACCCTCCCCCGCAAGGGGGGAGGGAACCCTACCGCTGGTGCGTCCCTCACGTGAGGTGAACTCACTCCCTGGCGAGCTGTGCGATCTTCTCGCGCAGATAGGCGTCCATCATGTCGGGGGCCGAGGCGCCGAACATCCTGATGCGGCCGGTGTGCAACAACAGCAGCAGGCCGGTTGCGTGGGCGAAGCAGTCCACCATCACCATATTCGCCTTCGGCCTGGACGCGCCGAGCGCTTCGGCGGCTTCCGCAATCGGATGCAGCGCGGCCTCCAGCGCGGCGTTCAGCGCATGGTCGCGGTCATGGCCGAGCCCGGCCGGCTTCATGCCGCCACGGAATAGATAGAAGCCGAGATCGAGATCGCGCGGGTTCTCCGCGTAGTAGCGGAAGAAGCCCATGCCGGCCGCGTGCAGCCTCTGTTTGGCGCCGCGTGTCGTCGCAACCGCGGCGCCGACGGCTTCGCCGAGCGAGGCCAGCGATTGCCGCAGCACCTCGGCATAGATCGCTTCCTTTGAATCGAAGTGGAAATACAGTGCAGCCGGGGTGTAGCCGGCCCGCGTCGCGATCGCGCGCAGGCTCGCGCCCTCGAGACCTTCCTCGGCGAACACGCTGCGCGCCGCATCGAGGATCAACTCCCGCTTGTGGCGGCTGACCGCTTCCTTCCTGCTCTCGCGCATCTGCATCGGGCCGAATCCGTTCTTGACTCAATTCTAACAGTGTTCAATAATTTAACAGTGCTAAAATAAATGAGCAAGGGAGAAGCGCCATGCTGATGACGGCTGCGGACTACCGGGAATCCCTGCGTCGCTACAAGCCGCGGGTGTTCGTCAACGGCGAAGCCGTGGCGAGCGTCGCGGACGAGCCGCTGCTGGCGCCGGGTGTTGCCGGTGTCGGCGTGACCTATGATTTCGCGCATCGCGCCGAGCACGCGCCGATCATGACGGCGCGGCAGGCGACCTCCGGCAAGACCGTCAACCGCATGCTCCACATCAATGAGAGCTCGCAGGACCTGCTCTACAAGCTCGAGGCGGTGCGGCTGGTGTGCAGGACATCGGGCTGTGCCCAGCGCTATCTCAGCCATGACGCGCTCAATGGGCTCTATCAGTCAACGAAACTGACCGACGACCGTCACGGCACCGATTATAGCCAGCGCTTCCTCAACTATCTGCACGAGGTGCAGGACCAGGACCTGACGCTCGGCGTCGCCATGACCGATGCCAAGGGCGACCGCTCCAAGCGTCCCGGCTTGCAATCCAATCCGGACGTCTATGTCCACATCAAGGAGCGCCGCGCCGACGGCATCGTGATCCGCGGCACCAAGGCGATCGTGACAGGCGCGCCCTACATGCACGAATTCCTGGTCATGCCGTGCCGCACCCATGTGCCCGATGACAAGGATTTTGCGGTCTGTTGCGCGGTGCCGATCGACGCGCCCGGCGTCACCATCGTTGCGCGGCCGGCCGGTCGGCCCGGTGACGCGGCGGCGAAATTCTCGGCGAAATACGGTCAGTCGGTCGGCGTCGTGATCTTCGACGACGTGTTCGTGCCGCACGACCGCGTCTTCCTCGCCGGTGAGACCGAGGAGGGCGGCTTCCTCACCACGTCCTACGCCACGCATCACCGCCACTCCTGCATCGGCGCACGCGCCGGCTTCGGGGATCTCCTGATCGGCGCCGGCGCGTTGATGATCGAGGCCAACGGGCTCGACGCGGAGAAGCACGCTCATATCCGCGAAGCGATGGTCGAACTGATCACCATCACCGAGAGCTTCTATGCCTGCGGCGTCGCGTCCTCGGTCTATTGCACCAGGGACCCGGCGGGATCGGTGATGCCGGATGCGGTGTTCTCGAACATCGGCAAGCTCTTGCTCGCGACCAAGATCTACGACATGCACCGCGTCGCGCATTACGTCTCCGGCGGCTTGATCGTGGCGCTGCCGGGTCCCGACGAGGACCACAATCCGGAAACGCGCGCTTCGCTCGCCGCCGTGATGGGCGGGCGTCCGGATATTCCGGCCGAGCAGCGCGCCGAGGTGGCGCGGTTGATCGAGGACCTCACCGTCTCGCACGAAGCCGGCTGGTACTCGGTGATCTCGCTGCATGGCGGCGGCTCGCCCGAGGCGATGAAGCGCGAGATCTGGCGCAACTATCCCGTGATGGAGAAGGCCGAGCTGGTCGAGAACCTGCTCGGCCGCGGCCTCGTCGACGAGGGGCAGCGGGTGTCGAAGCAACCCGGCCGCTGCTGCGCCACCGGCTGCGAAGTGCCGACGCCGTCGGCGGTGGCGTTGGAGCAGGAGGCGCTCTCGTAAGGTGAGCACACTAGTCAGGCTCCCTCCCCCCTTGCGGGGGAGGGTTAGGGAGAGGGGTGCCGCACGGCATGCTCTCTCCAGTCTCAATGAAGTGCGCAATCGAGATTTGCGAAAGGGAGACTCACTGCAATATCTCGCCCGGGGCTTACCCC
>NZ_VKHP01000029.1 GCF_010811875.1 Bradyrhizobium uaiense | reverse complement strand
CCACTCCCGGCGGCTGTGGCCGCAGCGCGCGCTGGCGAAGGCGTGGGTCGCGCAGGCCGAGTCGGGCGAAGCCGGCGCTGCGGACGCGGCGCGCGCGGCGCTGGTGCTGCTCGCACGGCAGTATCTCCGCCATCCCGTGGCCGGCGGGATCTTCGCCCAGGCCTCCTCGAAATATTCGCCGAGGGTGCGCGTCTGCTTGTCGTAGAGGTTGGCCAGGAACAGCGCGAAGAAATCGCCGGCGCGGTTCTGGAACGACAGATCGTGCGTCGCGTCGAAGCAGGCGATCATCGCCTCGAACAGATGCATTTGCGGGTTCTGCCGGCGCGGCATCGACGGCGGCAGGCCCTCCTGGAAGCCGCCATGGGGCGAACGCAACTGCGTGTCGAGGAACGACAGCAGCGCGTCGATCTCGGCGCGGACCTGGGCATCCCGGTCGAGGCTGTAGACGGTCGCCAGCGCGAGCAGGATGAAGGCATGGCCGTAGGTGTCGCGCAGCGGGTCATGCACGCCGCCTTCCGGCGTCAGGCTGAAGACGAAGCCCGGCCGGCCGTCCGGCGCCTTGGCCTTGGCCAGCAGGAATTCCAGCCCCTTCAGTGCGACCGCGCGGCCGTCGGGATACCAGCCCAGCTGGGCCGCCTTGGCATAGCAATAGATCTGGCGCGCCTGCACCATGGTCCGGCGCGGCGCGGCGTGATCGGCTGTCCCATCCTGAAGCAACCGGTCGACAAAGCCGCCGGCGGTGCTGTCCCCGCCTGTGGTCGACCACAGCGGCAGCGCATGGTCGATGATGCGGCCCTTCAACCTCGCGACGACATCGGCGGCCCCGTCCGCCGCAACGCTCTCTGCCTCAGCCATCGTGCTTCCTGGAACCGTCCCAATGTCAGCGGTCACCGTCTGATAGCACGGGCGGACCGGCACGCAACCTGCGCACATCCTCTCAAGGACCTGCCAAAGGACCTGACATGACCGACCACTACGACGCCCTTGAAACGCGCGATCCGGCCGAGCGTGAGGCCGTCCTGTTCGCCCGGCTGCCGGAGGTGCTGCGCAAGGCGATGGCCGCGCCGGCCTACGCCAACCTGCTCAGGGGCATCGATCCCGCCTCCATCACCAGCCGGGAGGCCCTGGCGGGGCTGCCGGTGCTGCGCAAGTCGGAACTCCCTGCCCTGCACAAGGCCGCCCCACCGTTCGGCGGCTTCGTGGCCGACAAGCCCGGCTCATTCGCCCGGCTGTTCACCTCGCCCGGACCGATCTTCGAGCCCGAAGGCCGCCAGACAGACCCGTGGCGCGGCGCACGGGCGCTGTTTGCGGCGGGCTTTCGCGAGGGGGACGTGGTGCTGAACACCTTCAGCTACCACCTGACCCCCGGCGGCTTCATCTTCGACGCGTCAGCGCGGGCGCTCGGCTGCGCGGTGATCCCGGCAGGCCCCGGCAACACCGAGCAGCAGTTCGAGCTGATCGAGGCCTATCGCCCGGTCGGCTATAGCGGCACCCCTGATTTCCTGAAGATCCTGCTGGACGCGGCCGCCACCGGCGGCCGCGACGTCTCCTCGATCAAGCGCGCGCTGGTCTCCGGCGCCGCATTTCCGAAATCGTTGCAGGAGGAGATGAAGTCGCGCGGCGTCGAGGCCTACCAGGCCTTCGGCACCGCCGATCTCGGACTGATCGCGTTCGAGACCCCGGCGCGCGAGGGAATGACGGTCAATGAGGATTTGATCCTGGAGATCGTCAAGCCCGGCACCGGCGATCCCGTTGCGCCGGGTGACGTGGGCGAGATCGTGGTGACCTCGCTCGATCCGCATCATCCCTGGATCCGCCTCGCGCTCGGCGATCTGACCGCGGTCCTGCCCGGCGCGAGCCGGTGCGGACGCACCAATATGCGCATCAAGGGCTGGATGGGCCGCGCCGACCAGACCACCAAGGTGAAGGGCATGTTCGTGCGCCCCGAGCAGATCGCGGAAATCGGCAAGCGCCATCCCGAGCTCGGACGGCTGCGCCTCGTCGTCACGCGTGCCGGCGAGACCGACGCGATGACGCTGAGGGCCGAATGCGCTTCCCCGCCGGAGGCCCTTCTGAATGAAGTCGCGGCGACGCTGCGCGCCGTGACAAAACTTGGCGGAGCCGTCGAGCTGGTCGGGACCGGCTCGCTGCCGAATGACGGCAAGGTGATTGTGGACGAGCGATAAACGCAAAAGCCCCCGGAGCGTGGTCGGTCCGGATTTGTCGCGCGGGGCATTGTGAACTATTGAGCTAGTTCATGCCTCGCAGAGACATACGGATCACCAGCTCATGAACAACGTTTCAGGAAATCAGCCGCGACGACCGGCGGTTTTCTTCGATCGGGACGGCGTCCTCAACAGGGACATCGGCTACCTCTTCGAGAGCCACAGGCTGATCTGGATCGACGGCGCGCGCGAGGCCGTGAAAGCCGTCAACGACATCGGCTATTTCGCGTTTGTCGTGACCAACCAGTCCGGTGTTGCAAGAGGCCTCTATGAGGAGTCCCACATCCAGCAGCTTCACGACTGGATGGCGGCTGAGCTCGGCAGGATCGGCGCACATATCGACGCCTTCGAATACTGCCCGTTCCATCCTGAGGGGACCGTGGAGCGATATCGGCAGGTCAGCCACCGCCGCAAGCCCTCTCCGGGCATGATCAACGATCTCCTGGAGCGCTTTCCGGTCGACGTCGAGCGAAGCTTCCTGGTCGGCGACCAGCCGACCGATCTCGAGGCCGCGCGCGCAGCGGGCCTGAAGGGCCACCTGTTCTCGGGCCCCAATCTGGAACTGTTCCTGCGGCCTCTGCTGCGAGGCTGAGCCCGCGCCCGGCGCGAGGCCACGATCGCGATCAGAACTTCCGAACCAGCTCGATCACTTCATCCTGCTGCTGGCGCGTGATCTCGGCGAACATCGGCAGCGAGAGAATCCGGCCCTGATCGCGATGCGCGTTGGGGAATTGCTCCGGCCGGTGATTGAACCGGGCGTAGGCCGGCAGGAACGGCAGCGCCGTCGGGTAATTGATCGCGGTCTGCACCCCATTGGCATTGAGGTGTGCGGCGAGCGCGTCGCGGCGCGGATGCCTGATCGTGTAGAGGTGATAGACGTGGCTGCGCGCCGGCGCGACCTCGGGCACCACGACGTCCTCGATCTGGTTGAGACCGGCATCATAGACTTCGGCTGCGGCCTGCCGGGCCTCGGTCCAGGCGGCGAGATGCGGCAGCTTGGCCGAGAGGATCGCGGCCTGCATGCCGTCAAGCCGGCTGTTGATGCCCTCGATGTGATGCTGGTGCTTCACCAGCCCGCCATGGCGCGCCAGCATGGCCATCTGTTCGGCCAGTGCCTTGTCGTTTGTGACGACCGCGCCGGCATCGCCCATCGCGCCGAGATTCTTGCCGGGATAGAACGAATAGGTCGCGGCCTCGCCGAAGGTGCCGACCATGCGGCCCTTGTAACGCGCGAGATGGGCCTGGGCGCAATCCTCGATCACCCACAGCTTGTGCTTCTGTGCGATTGCCATGATCGCGTCCATATCCGCGGGCTGGCCGTACAGATGCACCGGGATGATGCCGACCGTGCGCGGCGTGATCGCCGCCTCGATCGCGGCCGGATCGATCGTGAACGTCGCATCATCGGTGTCGCAGAATACGACGGTGGCACCGGAATGGGTGATCATCGCCGCGGTCGAGATCCAGGAATGCGCCGTGGTGATCACCTCGTCGCCCGGCTGCACCTTCAGCGCCCGCATGGCGAGGTAAAGCGCGTCGGTGCCGTTGGCACAGGATACGCAGTGAGCGACCTCGGCAGCCGCGGCAAACTCGCGCTCGAAGACGTCGACATAGCTGCCGCGGATGAAGGCGTTGTCGCGGATCACGCCGGCGATCGCCGCATCGATCTCGCCCTTGATCGACTGGTATTGCAGTTGCAGGTCGGCATACGGCACAGCCATCGATGTTCCCCTATTGGCTCGCCAGCAGCCGGCGCGCCGGATTGCCGGCATAGGTGCCTGATGTCGTGATGTCCTTGGTCACCACAGATCCCGCACCGATGACGACATCGTCCGCGATCCTGACCGGCATGATCGTGGCGTTGGAGCCGATCGACACCCGATTGCCGATCACGGTCTCGCGCCACAGCTCCTTGCGTCCGCGCGCCGGGCCGCCGGTTGCGAACGTGTCGTTGACGAACATCACGCCGTGGCCCACGAAGCAATCGTCACCGATGGCGACGAGCTCGCAGACAAACGCATGCGACTGCACGCGGGTGCGCGCCCCGACGACCACGCCTTTCTGGATCTCGGTGAAGGGCCCGATGAAGCAGTCGTCACCGAGCTTGCAGCCATAGAGATTGCAGGGCTCGACGATCTTGACGCGCTCGCCGAACGTGACATCGCGCACGCTGGCCTGATGCACTTCCGGCCGATTCACGAAACGACACCCAATCGGCTCAAGCGCGGCGTGAAGCGCAGCGCAACTTCCTCACCGGTCTCGATCGACTCATAGAGGGCCGAGATCAGCTCCAGGCTCTTGCGGCCCTCGAGCCCATCGACCAGCGCAGCGCGTTGGTTCTCCAGGCAATCGACCACGTGATGGTAGTAGGCCTGATGGCCGAAGCCGTAGACGTTGGGCGGGTTGACCGAGAACTTCTCCACCACGTCCTTGTCCGACGGCAGCTCGTTGACAAAGCGCCAGTGGCGGATCTGGTTGACCGCGAAGCCGGAAATCTCGACCGTACCCTTCTCGCCGAGAATCGATAGCGAGCCCTCGAGATCGGTCGGACGCGCCGCGGTGGTCGCCTCGATGATCCCGAGCGCGCCGTTGCGGAACTTCAGCGTTGCGACGGCCGTATCCTCGGTTTCGATATTGGCCAACGCCGTCGTCGCGCGCGCATGCACGCTCACGACGTCGCCGAAGAACCACTCCAGCATGTCGACATGGTGGCTCGCCTGATTGGTCAGCACGCCGCCGTCATAGGCCCAGGTGCCGCGCCAATCGTCCTGGTCGTAATAGGCCTGATCCCGGCACCAGCGCACCCGGACCGTCCCCAGGATGAGCTTGCCGAAGCGGCCGGCATCGAGCGCCTCGCGCGCCTTGACTACCGGCACGTTGAAACGGTTCTGCTTGACGATGAACATCTTGACGCCGGCCTCGTCGCAGGCCCGGATCATGTCGTCGGCATCCTGCAGCCGCAGCGCCATCGGCTTCTCGACCACCACGTGCTTTCCAGCCTTGGCGCAGGCGATCACATGCGCGGGGTGCAACCCGCTCGGGGTCAGCACGGCAACTGCGTCGATATCCCTGCGCGCCAGGAACTCGTCCATGTCGTAATGGGCGGGAACGCCGAACTTCCCGGCAACGGCATCAGCGCGTGCGCGGATCGGATCGCAAACCGCAACCAGGCTCGCTCCCGCGATATGATTGCCACCCAAGAGATCGGAATGACGCTTGGCAATACGCCCGCACCCGAGCAGGCCAAATCTGATCATGCAACAGGCCCTGTCTTGTCTCGTGACCGGCCATTGAAGCCAGCCGAAAAACCGAGGGAACAAGCGGCCTTGCGAGCCGCACGATAAGGTCCATTACCCAGAAAACTTGGAGTAAAGCAAGGCGTATATGTCCATCCGGGGGCCGTAGAGATGTGGCGAATGTCTGAGGGCCTCCGGCCCGAATAGAAAGGCAGCCTGGCGCTACGAGGGGCACGGCTGGCTATCCACACCTCCGCTCACCGAGGTGAAATCACCATCTGAAGAAGATAAGAAGCCTGGCAACCATCCAAAGCGGCGAAAGACGGAGCAGCATCGAAGTCCCAAAATATAGCTCTCGTCGGGCAGTCACACGCCCACTCGTCGGCTGGCTCCCTACGGACCCAAAATCGCACGCCGGAGTTCGCCGAACACGGATGCAAATCCCACAAAAATACGGAAGAAAACTCCGCCGAAGGAATCAGACTAAGACGATGACTTGACACCCATACGCAATGGCCTTCTTAACGGGTACATGATTCGATGCTGGTCAACCGTCGGCGTCTTGCATGATAACCTCGCTCACCCTCGCTGCAGGTTCGATTTTGCTCCTCGCGCTGTGCTCCAAAATAGCGTATCGGATGGGCTTCCGCGAAGGTCGAGAGCAAGGCTTGTCGGAGTCGCATAACTTCTACGGCGGTATCCGGCGCACATCCGAGAGGCCACAGTCTGGTGACCACGAGCCAGAAAAAACTGCCGTTCTTTAAGTTTTCCAGCATGCCCTCCAGCATGCTAGTGACAATTGGCTCAACGCTGTTCGCATTGACTGCAAGTGGGTTTCTCTACCTGATCCCTCCGCAAGCGCCTGACCCGTGGATTCGTGGTGTTTTTCGTCTCTGGCAAGGCCACGCATACGTCGCAGTGGTCAAGTATCCGCTTGCACAGATCCAATCTGCCCGCCTTTACGAGAACGACAAGCCACTAGGACCAGCAAACAGCGATCCGCAAGATATCTCGTCAAAGGGCCACGGTCTCTATAAGTTCTACCGTCAGCAGGATGAGACGGTCCCGGTGCTGATGTTCTCGTCGAGTGACAATACCGACCCAAACACCAACGGAAGGAAGTATCGCCTCGAATGACCACCTCAGATTGTGCAACGCAGCAAAATTGCCGAGGGATTCATGACAATTTCAACGCGAGCGATTTTGATAGTGGCTGTCATTCTTAACGCGGTCTCGATCGGATTATCCGAGGTGCAGCGGAGGCATCTGGGACAACAAGGCACCGAAGCCACTCTGGAGTTGCGGAAGGTCGAGCAGCAGCGGCTAGCCCAGCAAGAAGTTGAGCTGGACCGTACCTACAAACTGATCAACGAGATCAACAACCGAGTGAGCAGCCTGGAAATTCAAATGCAAGCTCTCAATGCGAAGGCGCAAACTTTCAATATTGCTAAGTAGCGGCAAGTTCGGCGGTGACGGTTCGCACTTCTGGCCCGGGCAGTCGGATTGGTGGCACACCGGCACCCAAGACCGATGACGCGACACGGCACGCGACGGATTTGTTCCTGGCGGCATTTTCCCCGCCGAACGCGGCTGCCGGCGGGACTCGGGCCGGCGACCAGCCGCCATGATTCGCAATCCCAAGCTCGCGGAATCCGGCTTAGGGTTGCGAGCCCTGCAGTTTGATCCCAAGACGCCTGGCATACTTCGGGCTCAAAAGTCCGATCAGCGGAGTCGCAGCAAGACATTCCGAAAACACTGCACCTTGGCAGCCAGTTACGGGAATTCAGCCTTGCTAGGCAGCCGCGCTCGGACACACCTGAGCAATAAGCGGAATTTGGGTCATTGGGCTGGAAAAATGGAATAAACTACAAGCATAAATTCTTGTCGTTGTATCGGCGCCGTGCCATGTCCCTGAGCCCAAGAGGCGACATCGGTCAGCAACTCGCCTAGCTTGCCGAACGCGATGACCACCCACGAAACAGTCCAAACACACGGCCCGATACGACGGTAAACGAGAATGAACGATCGCGTTATTCAGCTGGAGTCTGGGTTCGGTTGGCCCCAGGCCAAGCTTGCCATGCTTGCCTATGCCCACATCCTGGTTTGCGCCGTTTCGCTGTACTGCATCGTGATCACCAATTCCTTCCCGGGCATCGTCGGTTTCGACAAGTCGCACCTGGCAGCTGCAATCCTGAACGTCGTGGCGTTCAGCCCGGTCGTGATCCTGTTTGCAGTTGGGCGCTTCAGCTTTGGCTATCTCGTCGGCTTCTACTTCTACATCATGGTCCTAGGGTATCTCTGGCTAACCGAATTTTCGCTGCTTGATTACGATCACCGCCTGGCGCTTGCGTCGATCGTGCTTTCGGCATTTGCGTTTCTCGCCCCCGCCCTGTTCATCACCGCTCCGCTGCGACAGGCTGTTGTGATGCCGGCACAGGCCTTTCACATGATGCCTTCGGTGATCCTGATTGCCTCCGCCGTAATCATCGGGATCGGCTCTCTCTACAACCTTAAGCTCGTCGACCTCTCCGAGATGTATAAGTATCGGGCGGAGGTAGCGTTGCCCGGCATCCTGCGATACGCCGTCTGGATCGCGTCGAACGCACTGTTGCCGTTTGCCTTTGCCTGCTTCGTCGCCAGCAAGCGGATTTGGCAGGCGGGGATCACTCTGCTCCTGATGCTTCTGTTCTACCCGATCATGCTGACCAAGATGGCGCTGTTTGCTCCGGTCTGGCTGCTGTTTCTTGCGGTCATCTGCAAGCTGGTCGAGGCCAGGGTTGCAACGATCCTGTCATTCTTCCTGCCTGTCCTGATCGGCACGATCTTGTTCTTCCTGGTCAAGGCAGAGTTGTTCCCACTCACTCCCGGATTGGTCTATTTCGGCACTGTCAACACCAGGATGGTCGGTATCCCCTCGCTCGCCCTGGAGGTCTACAATAACTATTTCTCAGCGCATCCCCTGACCCATTTCTGCCAAATCAATGCAGTGAAGCTCTTGGTTGCATGCGTCTACGACGAGCCGATATGGGCCGTCATGGCCAAAGCCTACGATCTCGGTGCCTTCAATGCTTCGCTGTTCGCCACCGAGGGGATCGCTTCGGTCGGTCTCGTGCTTGCCCCGGTGTCCGCGCTAGGCTGTGGTCTGATCATTGCCCTCGGCAATCGCCTGTCGTCCGGCTTGCCGTCGCAATTTGTGCTGCTATCCGCCGGGCTTCTCCCCCAGGTTCTCCTCAATGTACCGCTTTCGACAGCCTTGCTGACGAACGGCACCGGGCTGCTTTTCCTGCTCTGGTACATTACGCCTCGGTCAGCCTTCGACCAGACAGCGGCATGACGGCCGCTATGAGCGAGAATCTACAGGCCGCACGTGCGGGTTAGTGTCACGCCGAACCCGTCAGTTACCCGTTCCCGAGAGGGGTAACCGAAGCGGGCGCGAAATCGGCTAAGCGCGAATGATATTGTCCGCCGGCTGGGGAAACTTTCCACGACAATCGACGAGCAGCGGCGCATGCGCGCCGAGCATCTGATAGTCGAACTTGTCGTGATCGGTCGCAAGCAGGACGCAATCGAAACGCCGCAGATTGTCCTCGGTGAGGGCGACACTCGACAGATCGAAGGAATGCGCCCGCATCTTCGGAAATGAAGGGACGTGCGGATCGCTGTAGGACACCTTGGCACCGAGATCGCGAAGCCGTTCCATCAACGCCACCGACGGCGATTCGCGAACGTCGTCAACATTCTTCTTGTAGGCGATGCCGAGGACCAGGATTGAGCTGCCGCTGATTGACTTGTGCCTCTGATTGAGAGCCAGCGAGATCTTCGACACCACGTAATCCGGCATCGAGGAATTGATCTCTCCGGCGAGCTCGATGAAGCGCGTGTGCATGCCGTATTCCCGCGCCTTCCACGTCAAGTAGAACGGGTCGATCGGAATGCAGTGACCGCCGATGCCGGGACCGGGGTAGTACGGAATGAACCCGAACGGCTTGGTTGCCGCCGCGCGGATCACCTCGTGAATGTCGATCCCCATCTTGTCGGCCACCATCTTCATCTCGTTGACGAGACCGATGTTCACCGAGCGATGGATATTCTCTAGCAGCTTCGTCAGCTCGGCGGCCTGCGTCGAACTCACCGGAACGACCTTGTCGATCACCTGGCGATAGAGCGCGATGCCGGCCTCGAGACATGCCGGCGTGCAGCCACCGCAGACCTTCGGGATCGAACGCGTCGTGAAATTCTGGTTACCCGGATCTTCGCGCTCCGGCGAGAAAACGAGAAATATGTCGCTGCCGACAGTGAGGCCGCACTTTTCGATGCGCGGCTTCAGTTCTTCCTCGGTCGTACCGGGATAGGTCGTGCTTTCGAGCGACAACACCATTCCCTGGTGGAGATACGGCAGCAGCGATTCCGTCGTATTCAGCACGAAGCTGAGATCGGGTTCGCGATACTTGTTGAGCGGGGTCGGAACGCAGAGGATCAGCGCGTCGACTTCCCTGGCACGGGAGAAATCGGTGGTCGGTTCAAAGCCGAGCTCCGTCGCATTCCTGATGCTGGCGCTCGAGATATGCTCGATGTAGGAATCGCCCGCGCGAAGCCGGTCGACCTTGGATTGATCAATGTCGAAACCGACGACCTTGTAACCCACCTCGCAATAGCGAAGCATCAAGGGCAGGCCGACATAACCCAGACCGACGATTCCAATTTTCGCCGTCTTGCGGTCAAGCTTCTCGATCAGCTCAGCTTTCATCTCAAGCGCCATCTGGTTCTGGTGAAGTCATGCCCACGCGGGACATTGTTCTGGTTAGCCTACCGTCGAAGAGGTGCCTTCGGCGCGTACTTCCGCTTCCGGTTGCATAGACTCGTTGAGCCGAATGGACAAGCCCAAAGCCCAAGCTGCGCAGCCGCCGGCACAATTCGTCAATGCCCGCGAATTCACTGTGCACTGAAGGACAGCGCAACCAGCATTCGCCGCACGCCTTCGTCGAAGCAAGTGAACCGGCTCAGATCGTACCGCGCTGCCAGCCGGTTCAAATCCGGGGTGATGTCAACCGCAGCGCTGCCCCTCGCTATTTCAAACTTTGGCTCGATGCCGAGCTCTCGAGCAATGGAGCAGGCGATCTGACGAATTGACAGCGTCTCGGGTGTCGCGACGTTCACGGTCCCTGTCCATGACGACGCGATGCTCGCAAGAATGACGTCAACGGCATCGTCCACAAAGGTGGGGGTCAGCCGAAGCCCTTCGGCATCTCCGTTGAGCTGAACCGGGCTACCCTGCCGAATGCGACGGATCAAGTCCGGGACCAACCGGCCATCCTGACCCGGGCCATAGGGAAAAAATAGTCTGAGGATGCTGAGACCTAGCAGCTTCGAAAATGGCTTCGCGATGACCTCGGAAGCGAGCTTCGTAGCCCCCAGAAACCCGGTTGGTGACAACGGGCTGTTTTCCTGCAGCCCTCGGCCGAATGGCTCGTACACCGCCCCCGACGATATTAAACAGAACTGCTTGACCGCCGACTGCGCCGCCCAATCCAGCAGAAACATCGTCATGCCGACATTGACCGCGAACATCTCCCGGGCATCTCCGGGAAACTGCCGATAGTTGCGCGACTGGGCCGCATGGATCACCGCATCGACACCTTCCGGAAACGTGCCGGCTTCGATCTGCGTGGTGCCATCCCAATCGACTTTTGTCCCGAAGGCCACGGACGCCTCCGGCCGACAGAGGCAAAACAGCTCATGCCCGCCGGCGACCAGCCGGCGCGCCAGCACAGAACCGACGAAGCCGGTACCGCCGGTCAATAAGATCCGCATGCTCGAGCTAGCCTGCTGGTTTCGTCAGCAGAACAGAGATGCCGTTCGGATTGGCGTCGTTGAAGGTAAAGGTCTCAACTCCCAATCCCTTCAACCAACTCTCAACCTCCTCGCCGGTGTGCTGCCACGCGTTGTGAGGATGATACCAGTCAAAATTGACCATGTTGTTCGTCTCGTAGTCGAAGGCTTCGTTCCAGAAACACTTGACGAAGTTGTAGTAGATGAGCCGCTGAACATCGTGCGTACCAGCTGGAATGCCGAGAACAGGGATCGGCTTCTCAAGCGTGATCGTCGCACCGAGCTTCGAGAGAGCACGTCCCAGGTCGGTAAGCCCTTCACAAGCGACGTAGCAGTCTTCGGGACTAAGCTTGGTGAAATGCTCGCGGATATGCGCGTCACAGAACTGGCGAGCGGCGCCCATCTTCCTGTAGACATAGAAGAAGAACTGCCCACCTGGGGCCAGCTTGCGATAGAGCGCTTCGACCGCAGCCCGTGTGTCGGGCGTGTGATGCAGAACGCCATCGGCAATAATGAAGTCGAAGCTTTCGTCGGCGAAGGGAGCGGCCATGAGGTCGGCCTGGATGACGGAGCAGTTCGGCAAGCCCTTGGTATTGCCGAAGGTAGTAAAGGCAGCGTCGGAGATATCGAGCGCGAAGACCTCTCCGTCCGTATTCTCAGCCATGAATCGAGTATTGAAGCCGGAGCCAGGCCCGCACTCCAGGATACGTCGGCGAGATTTGTAGAAGGCCTTCAGTTCTTCGACCGTCTGGAAGCCAAATTTCTTGCGATACCAGTCGAACAGGAACTCCTTATGTGCGTCCTCAAAGCCGTAGTTCTTGAAGCGGCGCCATTTATCCGAGAACGTTTCATTCGTCTTCGCCTGCTCAGCGGCGGTAAGTCCTGTGGTGGTTGCCTTGAGCGGCAGATCATGCCGTCTGGCAAACTCCGAGAGATCCCGTTGCAGGATTCCTGTCAAGAATGAAGGAACACCTTCCAGGATTGGAAACCAGCGACCATCTCCCGCAACCAACGCGCCCTCGAGCACGTGATCGTCTGCGGATGCGAACGATCGCAATTCGAGTTCACCTGCTTTCATTCCATCAGGCTGGAAGAGAGCTAAAGCCTCGGGTCTCAAGTCAATTACCTCCGAAAGTGCTTCTGTTCAGCTCGATTGGACTGACACATAGTAACTACGAACTGGCGAAGCTGCGTGACAACGGCTGCAGTCGATTCTCGTCGCCCAATGGCATGCCGAGGTCGCCGCCGTAGAGGTCGAACGCTTCGCACCAAGCCTCGAATGACAGCAGCGACCAGAGCAGTGTGAGCCTGTTCGCTTTTCCCGACATATGGGCTTCCAAGGCCGTGGCGACGAAATCGGGATTGAAGACGCCGCGGGCAGCGACCCGCTGCGGTGCCAATACCTGCTCGACGAAGGGACGCAGCCCGCCACGATACCAAGACGCATCCGGGGGACCGAACCCCATTTTCGGTTTGTCTGCGATGCGCTGTGGAACCCACGGGCGGACCGCGTCGCGGAACACCTTCTTGCCCACACTGCCGTCGGTCAACAGGCTCCAATCGAAACTCGTCGCCAGGTCAATTATCCGATTGTCCAGCAACGGAACACGCGCCTCCAGCCCGTGGGCCATCGAAACCTTGTCTTCCACCATCAGCAGCCCAGCCAGATAGGTCTTTGCGTCGGCGTAAAGCAGCTTATCCCAGACATGATCCGACGGTGCGCGCGCCAACAAGGCACGTAACTCCTCGGCCACGCTGTAATCCCCGGCGCCAGCCTTGAACGAGGCAGTGAACGCAGCGTCGTACTCCGACGGGATAAGCGGGTATGTATAGAGCGGCAAGATCCGCTCGACCGCCGACGCTTCCTGCGGGTGTAGAAACCTCCGCCACCAGGAACGTGCGGCCCCACCTGCAACGCCGCCAACGTATCCATAGCGCCCCACATAGCCGCCCAGCATCTCGTCGCCGCCGCAGCCGGACAGGACCACCTTGCTATCCTCGGCGACGCGCCCCGCAATGAGATAATTGACATAAGCCATGCCCATGCGCGGCTCTTCGAGCGCCTGGACGGTTGGCAGCAAGGCTCGGCGCAATACCGTCTGGGGCAATTCCAGCTCGACGTGCTCGATGGCGAGTTCATTCGCCACCAGCCGCGAGAACTCTCGTTCATCAACCTGCCGATCCTCGCCCACCCCTTCGAGATCGAAGATGCACGAATAGGCGCGGACCTTCGGATCGCGCCGATGGGCCGCGGCGACAAGTGAGGTGGAATCGATACCGCCCGACAGGTAGGCCATGACCGGTACGTCAGCGGCGATTTGACGATCGACCGTTTCGTCAAGGACGTCCCGCAGCATCGTAGCCGCCACCGCTGGCGCCTTGCTCCGACGGTTGAAGGAGAAGTCCCAATATTCGGCCTCGCGGCGCCCCCGGCCGTCATCCACCAGATAGTGGCCCGCTCGGAGCTGGCGAATGCCCCGGAACATGGATCTTCCGTTCCAGATGTTCTGATTCTGGAAATATGCGAAGACTGCGGCGTCGTCCGGCTGAAGGGAAACCAATCCCGAGGCCTGTAGCGCCCGGATTTCGGAGGCGAACAACAGGCTCCCCTCGCTCGTCTCCGCAATGTACAGCGGCTTGATGCCAAGACGGTCGCGCCCGAGTGTAAGACTTCGCGCACATTGGTCCCAGATTGCGAACGCAAACATACCGTTCAGCTTGTCGAGAAGCTTCTCGCGCCATTGTTCATAGCCGTGGACGAGAACCTCAGTGTCGGAATGATCGGTCTTGAAGCGGTGGCCCTCCGCTTCAAGTTCTCGACGAAGCTCGCGGTGATTGTAGATTTCACCGTTGAAGACCACCCAGACGGTGCCGTCTTCGTTGGCCATAGGTTGCCGACCGGAATGAAGATCGACGATCGACAGCCGGCGGAAGCCAAGCGAAATATCTGCATCCTCGAAGAAGCCGTCGTCATCGGGCCCGCGGTGACGAATCGCTGCGGCCATTGACCCTATGCGCCGGCCCGCATCGCGAACACGACCTCGATGGAGAATACCTGCCAAGCCACACATGCTCGAACCGCCCAGTTTAAGCCAATTGTCCCGCCGCCGGCACTTCTTCGGCCGGCAGCAAGCAGCTCGTGCGTCGGCTGATCGCAGCTTCGACGCGACGTGGAAACTTCGCCGTATCAACATAGAGCTCGCCTAGTCGAGCGGCGACTGCACTGATCGAATAATTTCTCTCGACATACCCCCGGCTTCTGCGCCCAAGGTCTGCTAGCTCCACGCGCGGACGCTCCACCAGTTCACGCAGCACCCGCTCGATCGTATCGGGATTGGCAGATATGATCGGACAGGACTCGGCATCGACAAGCTCGGCGCGGTCACGGATGTAACAGATGACAGGCTTGCCTCGCGCCATCGATTCCAACGCAGTGTAGCCATGCCAGCCTATCAGCAGCTGATCGACAACGACATCGCAGTCCGCCATTCGCGACACCACGACATCGTTCGGGACCCCTGACACCATATCCAGCTCAATAGCCACACCCTCGGCTCGCAGCTTGTCCACTGCGGCTATCAGATATTGCGATCCTTTGGCCCAGCCGTGATTGGGAGCGTGAAATATCCGCAGGGGCCGCCCGCCGACCTCGACCGAGGTTCCGACGTAACTCAGCTTGTCGAGATCAATTGGCCAATACCAGAGCCGGCGTGCACCCGGTGTATAGGCCATCATGTCGCCCATGGAAACGAGCTGAGTGGCGTATTTGGAGAATTTCTCCATGTTCTTGGCGCCTGCATCGGAGTCGCAAAGGCAGTTGATGCCAGGCCGATCGCAATGCGTGCAGCAGTTGAACTTGCCTAAAGCTTCGGTCTCCTTTCTGGTGCGGATATCGGCGCCATAGGCATAGAGATAGATGCGCTTGCCAAACCGACGCAGCCATTTCAGTTCGGAGTTGGAGACGCCAAAACGACCATCCCTCTCAAGAATTCCTTCATCGTAGAAGAAGTGAAATACGTCGAAGCGGATCAGAGCCCAGGCGAAAACAAGCCGCCGGAACACCGGGATCAAAAATGGAAATCGCTTGGCAAGCCACTCGATCTGCGGCTTGAGGACATAGTCGAACTTACTTGTGATGTAATAGGCTGTATAGGCTAAAGTCTTTGAATGAAAACCCATCTGTCTGTCGGCTTCGGCCAGCAGAGGTAGCGTAAGGATAGGAGTCGTGCCCCAAAGGCTAGCCGGTCGCGCAGCCACATGCAGCCGCCACAAGGCAGCTAACCAAATGAAAGGTGCGGCCAGAATGGCGAACGCGGCAGTGATAGCTGGCCCGGCCCGCCACACCCAGGAATAGAGACGGCCTCTCCAAATCGAGGCACACGTGCGCAGACCGAAACGCGCGTAGAACCCGAAGAACCTGGCCAACCTCCCGAGCCGCGCTCCGACTCTCACCGGCCCGCCGCGAGCGGCGATCGCTTTCAGATACGCAGTAGTAGTAAACTCGGCCACTTTGTCAGGAGCATGCCACTTTTCAACGAAGGCTCGCGAGCGCTTGCCGTGCAGACGCAGTCCAGCACGATCGCGAATCAATCCGCGGAGAGTTTCCTTCAGCGTCTCCGGGGTCGCCGAAATGACAGGCAAATCATCCCGCATTTCGACCGGGATAAGCTCGAGGTCCCTTTCTCTCAAAAAGGCAATGACGGGCTTGCCTAGCGCCATTAGTTCGACTGCAAGGCCGCCGTACCAACCCACCAGAACTTGATCGACCAGCAAGTCCGCCGTCTCATACACCCGTCTGACTTCAGCATGCGGGACATTCTCGACGAGGACGAGTTCGACATTCTCGCCTTCGGCTTCCAGCTCCTTGATTGCAGCGATGACAAAGTCGCTACCCTTTATCTCCCGCCAGGTTGGGGCATGAAGCACACGCAGACGTGCCCCCGAGTCCGGCTCATCATCTAGCGGCGGAACCCAGGTGCGCGTATCGCAGTTGGAATAGGGGAGGAATTGTGCGCCCGGGATGTTATGCAAAAGGTCTGGATTGACGGCATAGACACCGTCCATCCAGGCCAGCGCAGCATTAATCATCTCACGCTTATAGTCGTTGTAGCTGGACTCGCACAAAAGCCGACTGCGGCAGTTCGCACACGCGTTGACCTGAAAGTTTTCGATTGCGAAGTCGCTGATGCGGCTGTCGCATCCCTGGAACGTAACGAAGGTTGATATGCCGACCGCGTTCAGCAGTGGCAAATCGGCCATGATCCACTTGCGATTCAAATCGCTGAGAAGGCTGGTACCGAAATTGAAATGTACGACATCAGCCCGGAACAGAATCTCAGCTAGCCCGAACCACCAGCGAATAGACAAAAACGGGTTGCCGCCTGCCCCCACCTTAAGATCGCGGTCGATGGGATACCCGAACCACTGGCGAAAATAAACGAACGTTTTCGAAATGAACCCGCGTCCCCGCTCGGCTCGGGACAGATAGTATGCATTGCCGCCAACGTCGAATGGAGCATGATAGACACGTGGCTTGCGGTCACGGGCCATAGTACGGCTCCTGATTATCGAGCTTATTTGGCGCACGGGCGTGCAAATGGCCGAGATCCTCCCGATAGAGGCGACTAACATGGCCGGCGATGTGGCTATGATTGTGAAACTCTCGCACGAAAGCAGCACAGCGACGGCCGAGCGCCAACCTGGCGTCATCGTCGCGCAGCAGGTCGCGAAGGCGATCCGCGATCGTCGTAGGATCTGCGTGGACGACTGGACATCCGGGGACAAGATGGGCGTGATCTGGATGATGGCTGGAAATCACTGGCACTCCTTGCGCCATAGCCTCGATCGCAGTGTTGCCGTAAGATCCAAGGGTCAACTGCTCCACAAAGATGTCAGCCTGTCCGAACTTGCGGATGGCTTCCCGTCGCTCCAGGTTCTGGACCATGACCAGTTCGATGTCGAAGCCCTCTCGCTGGAGCTGTTCTATGGCTGCAACAACGTGCTTTGTGCCCTTTACGTTTTCCATCGCCGCTGATGAAGGTGCATGCATCACTACGACCGGTCCGCCGCCCTTTGTAAGGTTCTCGACCTCGGGTCGCAAAGCAGCAGTTTCCGCGTCTAAAGACAACGGCAAATATTCGAAATCAGGGCTACAATGACAGAGGTTGGGCGTCGATACAAAAACTCGATTTGCTTCGCGCACTCCGCGTTGGAATCGACGGAAATATTCGCGTCGCCAGCCGCGCGCCTTGCAGGCGGCACAAGCATCCGCGACACTCTTCCCCTGGGCTGCGAACTCGGGTGCCAGTTTAGTAAGAATGAAACAGCCCCGCCAGTGAAAGTAGACAGAGCTGCCACTTTTCCTGAGATATTCAACGTCCAAGTTATCTGGGAGAAAGCTCAGGAACCAGTTAAAGTGGTAGACGTCATACCGCCCCCACTTACTCATGAAGTAACGTTCCAGGTTGTCCAAATTGAACGTATCTGTGACCGGCGGCCGCCGTGGTTCTATGCCGACGCGATCGAATGATACGTGCTCGAAATAGAAATCCGGATGGAAGACATCATTGCGCACGACGTCTGGAGCCACGAACGCAGGGTTGTAGTCGAACGCCTCGTAGACAGAGTGCCACCCAAGCGCTTTCAGATCGCTGCTGAGCACCGTTGGCTGGACCGTCGCGTACAGTCCGTGAAAAGCCGCGTTTTGAGACGATGCGTTTCTTTTCTCGCGGACCAACGGATTGAGCCGCTGGCGAAGCTCAAGCGCATATGCACCGGACACGATCTTCTCAGCAGTCCCGAGGTAAATTCGAAGCGTCGTTGGCATGAACAGCGAGAGCACTCTGCCGGCTTCCCTACGAAGGCGTCTTAGAATCCAAGCCCGACGTGCGGCAGGTGCTGCTCTGGCGTAGCGCTCAGCCAGATCACCGAGGCGCTTCGCTACCCGCCTTCTCATCGAAGCCCATCGCCTCCCAGCCTCCGCAATGCGCGAGGCTCCTAAAGCAATCGCTGCACTTCTCAAACGTCGTGGCAACATAGCCTTGTAAAGTTGTCGCAGGTCTGTCGCCAGCGCCTCAATGGAGGCATGTTTCTTTACATACTCCGGGCCGCGGGCCGCAGCTTCTATCAGCGGGGCCCTGTCCTTGCTCAGTTGATCCAGCACTTGGCCGATGGTTTCTGGGTCCGCTTTAATGATGGGGCATTCTTGCGGCGACGGAATGCGAAGCCCCGGCCGGATATTGGCGATCACAGGAACGCCTAGCGCCATAGCTTCGATGGCGGTGAGGCCGAAGGCGCCACTGATCAACTGGTCAACGACAACGTCGACCTTCGTCATCTGATCAAGGATTTCTCGGCGAGGCAGCCCTGAAAGCTTGACCAATTCAATAGCTCGGTCCTGCCGCTTCAGCTCGTCGATGGCGGAAACCAGGTAACGCGTACCCTTGAAGTGGTCATGATTCGGAAAGTGTCCAACTCGTAAGACCGGGTCTGAGTGGTCACTAGGTTTAGCTTTGGGCAATAGGTCCGCGACATCGACGATCAAGTATCTCATGAAGTACGGGTTCGGCAAATAATCTATTGACAGACCATAGCCAACCATGCGCGTCGCATACCGCCCTATTGTTTCCAGGGTCTGCAGCCCCCCCTCATCGTCGCACAGGCAGAAGCGTCCCGGTGCTGGACAATCCATGCACATGTTGAACTTCGCGGACGCCAGAGTTCTCTGCCGCAAACGGTGGTCAGCTCCGTATGCGTAAGTGAAAAGAAGCTTGTTCGCGTCGCGATAGGCCTGCATTTCCGACAAAGCAATCCCAAAGCGCTCGCTTCCGTAGCCCCCCGCCGGCTCAAGCAATCCGCGGTCGTTGTAAAGGTGGAAGATATCAAATGCGAGCAACGACCAAGCGTGAACGTATCTGCGGAAAGCGTAGAACAGCGGATTATCGTTTTTTAGAATGAACTCCTGGATGTGACTGAGATTTATGTCAAAATCAGAGGTCGTATAGTATTGCGTGAACACAAGAGATACGGCCTCCACGCCGGCCATCTTATCGGCTCGCGTGGCGTGTCGCAGCGAAGCGATTGGCGTTGTCCCCCATACGCTCCTCAACCTGCCCATAGCCAAACGAACATGACTGGCCCGACTAGCTGCAAACATGAGCCGATCCCAGAACTGCTTCGCCTCGGCCGACTCATCCGGGAAAGCGAGCGGCCGGAACGCCCTGACTGCTTGAAGCATTTCTGCTGGAGAGCCTCTTCGCACGCACCAGTCTGCGCTGCAGAAAAAGTCCGCAATGTCCTCAGCCATGTAAAAAGCCAGGATGCCCGGGGTTCCCTTCGGGAACGTGCCCGATCGCGCCCTTCGCATTCGATTGATTAATCTGGAAATCATATCACATGGCCGAGGATGGATTTTCTGATCACTTTCTGTGAAGCCCTTACTCGCTGACAGATCTGGATGAGCTCAGCCAACGGTATTGCGGATTGGAGTGCAACGAAGATAATCGGCCTTCAGCTACTTCCCTCGACAGGCATTGTCTAGGAGATCGACCACCCGATCCTGATCTTCATTGGACATCTTTGGAAAGAGAGGCAGTGCGATCGTCGTATCTTCGGCAAGTATGGCGTTTGGAAATTGCTCTGCTCGCCATCCATACTTGTCAGCATAGTACCCGAGGCGGTGAACCGCATGCGTGCCTGGCCGCGTTTGGATATTTTCTGCGGCCAAGGCGGCCATGAGTTCGTTCCTACGCTTTCGGCCGCCGTCTAGCACTCGGATGACGTAAGATTGAAATGCATGCCCACCGACGTCCCCACCGAGCGGTCGCACGACTGAATCGATTCCGCCGAGCAACTCGGAATAGCGGTGCCCGAGACGCCTGCGCTCCGCCAGCACCCTGTCGAGCTTGCCCATTTGCGCCACACCGACAGCTGCCTGGATATCGGACAAGCGCAAATTGAAGCCCAAATTGTCAAACGTCGCCATCGTCCACGGACCATGGGGCTCGATCGAAGGATCTGGAGCTCCGGTCGCGCCATGATTGCGTTGCGAGCGCACGCGTGCAGCAAGATCATCGCGATTGGTCGTTACCGCCCCCCCTTCCCCCGTCGTAACGGCCTTACGCGGGTGAAAGGAAAAGCAGCCGATATCGCCGATCGCGCCGACGGGCTTCCCTTTGTATGTCGTGCCGACGGCGCAGGCAGCGTCCTCGATGACGGCAATCCCGCGTGGTCCAGCAATGGCCTTGATCTCATCCATCGGGGCGGCGAGCCCAAACAGGTGGACCGCGACGATCGCCTTCGTACGCGGCGTGATTGCATCCCTCAGCTTCTCGGGATCGATATTGTAGGTCGACAATTCGACGTCGACGAAGACCGGTTTCGCTCCGACATATTCGGCGCAATGAGCGCTCGTGACCCAGGTGAACGCCGGAACAATCACTTCGTCCCCAGCTCCGAGATTCAGCGCCAGAGTCGCCAAATGGAGCGCTGCGGTGCACGACGTGCAGGCTAGCGCATGCTTCACCCCATGCTTCTCTGCAAGCAACTTCTCGAACCGCTCGGTCAGCGGGCCCTGGGTCACCCATTTCGAGTTGAGACACTCGCGCAACAGCGTGATTTCGGCTTCATCAAAACTTGGTTCTGTGATGTTCATCATCTTGGTTCCCGTGCGTCAGCTACCCGTGCAACTTCGATCGCCATTTATCCAACGCAACCCGAAGCTCCCGCGAGACTCCGTCGTCAAGTCGGACTCGATCGGTCGACTCGAAACGCTCGGGGATCCTATCAAGTTGAACGTTCGCGCTGCCGCCCTTGCTTTTTATCGCTTCGGCAAGCTCGCCAATGACTGATCGCGGCTCACGCGACAATCGTTCGTAATCCACGTCAATGACGCGCCCGGGCCCGATCTTTGCCAAGCTGGCGTCAGTCGCAATCTCGATGGATACCGCCTGTCGCGCGACCTGCTCGATAGGCGGTAGCTTCGTAATATCTGCGTAGTCCGGCGGTTTGACCGACCACCAACGCGCTACATCACCGAACAAATCGAGCCGCTGGAGCCAGATCGATTGCGCGACAAAGAATGCATCCCGCCTGCATGACGCAAAGACGGCGAGCGGAAATACATCCGCCAGCCAGTCCGCCTGAAACGAAAACCAAGTGTTGTTCTTGAAGACCAGTGGCTTTTCTTGAACGGCTTGCATCGCTGATATCGAGCGCACAAGTCCACTCCTGTCGACGAGCTGTCTAGTACGCTCGTCAAGGAAGTGCGTCTCCTGCCCATGATCAAACCATCGCGACCAGAAAAAGCCGAACTCGTTAGGCTCAGACCAGGAAGACGTTCTTCCACGAAGAGATTGAAATGACATCGAGGAGCTCTGGTCGTGCAGACCAAGATAATTCTCGATCATCATTCCAATGTGAGGCGCCAACCAAAAGCGGGCAGCAAAGTTCGTGACTCCAGCGAATCCCTGGCTCTCGAGCACCAATTGGCTCGTAAGGGTCGTGCCAGAGCGTGGGGGACCCAGAATGAAAAGCATGGGCTCACGAGGTTCGGAACCGGCCTCCCCAAGCGGAACATCGAGCTTAGACAAAAGGACGTTTAGCTCCAGCAATCGCTCGTCACGAGCCGCGTCCTTTTCAAAGCTTTCTACAAGCCGACTCATGTCCCATGCCTTCTTCAATCGAGCTTCGCGTACGGATAAGCATAAAAATTCGGAAACAGCGTCCCGAGCTGGGACTTCAACTGCTTCAACTTCACAACGCCTTCGTGTGGTGCCCTAATCAGATAACTGTACGGAAGATCAACCGCACCGAATCCAGCCTTGAAATGATGCAGGTTTTCCTGACCATGCCAGGTGCCGCCCCAGTTCCACCGACGATATCCAGACTTGATCGCGTCGAGCATGCCCATCCAGATCAGGAACGTCAGCGGCTGTCTGGGCCGAAAGTCCTTGACGATAACGGGTGTGATATATTCACACGTATCCCCGCACAGCAGCAGCAACAAGGCCGCAGTAGGTGTGCCATCGCTCATGCACACCGAAAGTCGCCGCATCTGCGGAGGCAGCGTCTCGCGCATAGCGCGGAAATGACTTTCAGGCTTTGGCTTGCCGCCGATGGCTGCCATGTTCTCGGCGTGGGTCTCGGCCAAGAATTTCCAAGCCCAGTCGTCATCGGTCACTTGTTCGGAAAATCCCTGCTTGAGCGATTTTCGGACCAGGTTCCGGGTCTTCTGCTTGAATGTCAGTTCAAGCCCATCGGCCGCTCCATCTACAGGAGGCAATTCTGTTATCTGGCCGATGCGAGCGTCCTTCTGAATCGGTTGGAGGACGGCGTCATAGGAGGCGATTTGCCCCTCCTCGTCCGGCAGCAAGATCATCGTCGCCGACAGCAAATCCCCGCTGTCGGCCGCGGCAACGAAGTCCGACAAGAGCGCGCGCCGGATCGCATCGGTATCCTCCCGCGAGCGAGCCGCCCGGCAAAGGGTGACGGAACCGTGTGAGCCATACCACGGCAAGCTGTTCACGATCCGACCGATGCCCTCGCGGCGAAGCTCTGCATAAGGAAGTGCCCCCACGATGGCACCGTCAGACCAAGCAACGAGCACATGTGTGCTGCAAGATGTCGTGGCCTCCAGAAACCGCAGAAAGCTCGGTATGCCATAAAGCGGGAGGCGGGAGTTTTCCTTCAGAAACTCCTCATAGGCGGGAGTCTCCCCCTCCTCAAGCGGCCGAACCTGGAACGAGCCCGTCAACGTGAGCACACCTTTCTGATGTACTCCGCCAAATCATGGACACAACGTTCAACGTCGGCCTGCTCCGTATCGATAACAAGCTCCGGCGCCTGCGGCGCCTCATAGGGCGCCGAAACTCCGGTAAACTCCTTGATTTCTCCTGCCCGCGCACGTCGATAGAGGCCTTTCGCATCCCGGCTCTCACAAGCCTCAAGCGACGCCTTCACGTATATCTCGTGAAACGAGTCCGCGGATGCCGAGCGAGCCCTGCTTCGATCTCTCTGATACGGCGAGATGAACGCTGTCAGCACGATCAGCCCTGCCGAAGCAAAGAGCGAAGCGACCTCCCCAATACGCCGGATGTTCTCCGAGCGATCATCCGCAGAGAACCCAAGGTCAGAATTCAGGCCATGCCTGAGATTGTCACCGTCAAGCACGTAGGTCTGCCAACCGGCCTCGAACAGAGCGCGCTCGGTACGCACGGCTAGCGTCGATTTCCCCGCACCTGACAAACCTGTCAGCCAGATCACCGCCCCCTTATGGCCGTGCCGGATCTCTCGCTCGGAGCGATTGACCAGCAGATCGACCTTCTTGATGTTTGCCGCCTTGATGGCCGGATTGCTCCGCTGGTCCGGTATCCCCTTGAGATCGATCAGGCCGCCACCGACGGTGTCAAAGCCGTCAAGCAAGACGAATCTGCCCAGCACCTTGTCGTCATGCCCGTCCGCTACCGGGAGAATCGACGACGTACTCAATCTGACCGTGGCCAGATCGTTGCGCGTGACGACGTTTCCACGACGATGCTCCAGGCTCTCGAGATCCAGCAGGGATTCGATCGCGCGAACGGTCGCTTGCGTTTCCAGCGTACCGGCGCGCAGTTTCAGCGTCGCCCCTGCCCGCAGAGGTTTATCTCCGAGCCAGAACAACTTTCCTCGAAACACATTCGACAACACCGGTGGATTTGCGAAATGGCTCGCTACATTTCCTCGCTCAACGAAAATCTGCTCGTCGAGAACGATCCCAACGGATTCCCCGGCTGAAATTCGGTCAGATGAGTTGAGATGATCGAGCGGTTCGATACGTGCGATCTTTGCAATCCGGTCGTGCGGCGAGAACATCAGCGTATCGCCGACCTGGGCGCTTCCGGACGTGACCTTCCCCGCGACGATGCGACGTTCGTCGAACTTGTAGACGTCTTGAACGACGATTCGGAGTGGGCGTTCGGAAGCGGGAGCTTCGACGTTCAGGGAGGAAAACGTCTCGAGAAGTGTCGGGCCGGAGTACCAAGGGGTCCGCGCCGACAGCGCCGTAAGATTATCACCTTCCCGAGCCGAGATTGGCACAACCGCGGTGGGCTCTATCCCGAATCCCTTCAAATAAGCGCGAACGTCGGCTTCGAGCTCTCTGAACTTCGCTTCAAGATTGTCGACCAGATCGATCTTGTTGATCGCGACAACGACCTGATTGATTCCGAGCAATTTCAAGAGATAGGCGTGCCGGCGCGTCTGTTCCTTCACACCCTCAAGGGCGTCGACCACCAGCAATCCCGCGTCGGCATTCGCGGCGCCGGAAATCATGTTCTTGAGAAACTCGCGATGCCCTGGCGCGTCGATGATGACTGTATCCCGATGCCCCGTACGCAGCCAAATCCAGGTCGTGTCGATCGTGATCGCCTGGTCACGCTCCGCTTGGAAGGCATCCAGCACGAATGACCATTCAAGCGGCATTCCCCGCTTTTCGCTTATTCTACGCAGCTCCTCAACCTTGCCGTCGGGCAGGCTTCCGGTTTCGTGGAGGAGACGTCCGATGAGAGTCGATTTGCCATGATCGACGTGACCTGCGACCACAAGCTTGAGCTGGTCGCGATATGAGGACTGTTTCATTTTATTGGATCTGAGTTCTTACATATAGCCCGAGGCTCTCAGGCGCTCAAAGCTGTCTTCCGAGTCGTGATCCATGGTTCGCCCCGCGCGCTCGGGCGTTCGGGTTTGCTCGAGTTCGGCGATGATCTCCTCGATCGAGGATGCTTCGCTTCGAATGGGGGTCGTAATGTTCTTCTCTCCCAGCGAGCGATAGCGCCAGCCGTCGCGGGCAAGATAGAGCGGTACAATCGGAATGCGCTCGCGCAGCGTATAGCGCCAGATATCGAGTTCGGTCCAATGAAGAAGCGGATGGATCCGCAGATGGCAACCTTCTGGAAGATCCATCTTGTAGATGTCCCAGAACTCCGGCGGCTGATTTCGAAAGTCCCAGACGCCATCTCTCGCCCGCGGGCTGAACACGCGCTCTTTCGCACGCATGCTCTGCTCGTCTCGTCGGATCCCGAGAACAATTCCGCGGTAGTTGTCCCGCTCAATCAGCGCCTTCAGGCCTGCCGTCTTTCGAGCCGCCGCTCTGGACGCCGGAGGAAGCGTCGGATCCATCTCCGACTCAGGCGGACATAACTCCGCTCGGAAATCGAGATCCCATTCTTTCGCGATATGATCCCTGAACTCATAGACTTCGGGGAGTTCCATTTCCGTATCGAGCTGGATCATCGGGAACGGCACGTGACCGAAGAAGCATTTGCGTATCATCCAGAGCAGCGCCGTGGAATCCTTTCCGATCGACCACAACATCGCCATAGGCTTTACCCGCGCGAACGCTTCGCGCAAAATAAAAACCGTCTCGTGTTCCAGGCGCGAAAGATAATCCAAAGTGACCTCCAGCGAGCAAGCACTCGATCGTACAGGCTCACGCAGTTAAGATATTCGAAGCGCGACTAGCGAATGCAACTCCGCGGCGACACGACAAATTCGAAAGATCAGTTTATTCCGAGTAGACTGCGTACTTTTTCAGCCACCGAGGGCCGCTTGGCGCCCGAAGTGTCGGCCGGCCCGCTTCGATGTACGCCCGTCTCAAACCAATCGAAGCACTCAGTCATCGTCCAGGGGATAAACCCATACTCAACGAGTTTGATGAGCGCTTGATGCATCCCGCGAGTCTTTCCGATGTTCTCGGGATGTAGATTGATGACGATCACGCCAGGAACGCCGCTCTGTCGAATGCGATCGGCGAGGCCCAGCACACAATCCGCCGATTGCCGATCGTCCCAATCATTTATGAATACGATCCCGTCGCCAATTGCCGTGAGGACACTCCAATGTTCCGTCAGCTTGCCGTCCAACACTATTCTGGCAGGAAGTAGCGAACCGTTGATGATGGAACCGTCAAGGCCCGGCAGATTCGAGCTGCCTCTTATGCCGCAGGTATTCCAGACCGATGCATGCCCCCAATAGCCATCGTTTAGAAAGCCGTGATTTCGGACGGAGCGCGCGCGCGCTCCGGTAAGACGTTCAAACCATCGCGCTTGCTCCGAGAACAGCTCGGCGTACCTGTCGGGACGGTCGAGCGCGTCGGGATGAATTCCCAACTCGACTTTCCTCCCAGCCTTCAGTTGCCTCAGCGTTTCCTGTGTGTGTTTGGTGAGGGGATGCAGGAAGTAGGTGACCGGCAGCGAGCCCAACGCCTCTTGTTGTTGCGCGTAGCAGCTCAATGCGGCTTGATCATCATCGCCGGTAATAACGACGGCGCCAACCGCCCCGTTCGGCAATATCGGCAACCGGCTTATTCCGCTCAGCCGAACCAACGCATCCGCCAGAGCCTCGCACCACCAGTCGGCAGGCCGCTCACGTAGGCTTTCACCAGCAAGCTGGCCTTCAAAGAGATAGTTTGGCCGTTCACCCGCAATGCCCCACATCGGCTCGGTCGGGCGGTTTGAGGCTGCTGCCGGATCCCCTTGGCGATACTGCATCAAGTCGGATGCGAGGTCAGTTCCGATGAAGATGACTGAACCTCTGTCTCCCATTTTCCGATGCAGCCAAATCGGCTCGAGGCGGGCATTCTCAACAATCGTTGTTGAATCGCCGTCAGCCACAAAACACATGTGGGAATGCAGCGTGCGCAGTCGCGACCACGGCTTCGAACCGGCAAATGCCGCCCGCAGCACGCTCGGTGAGAATATCGATCTTGCCTGCGTATCTACACCGAATTCCCTGGCGAACTGCGCGCTCGGGAGCACAGCGATGACGCAGCCGTCTCCGGCAAGAACATCCCTTGCAGTCGCCAGATCCGCCTGGGATGGGCGGTAAAGCACCACCGGCTCCCCGGCTTGCATCGACGATGCCGACCGGAAACCGAACGTGTGCAAGTGGTGTACAATGAAGGCGCCGCCGGCTTGTCCGGCGCTCCTCGCATCTGCCGGCCGGCTGGCGATTTCATTGAGACGGTTGGAAGCGGCGAGAATATTGGAGGTGTAGAGTTCCGGGCGTCGAAACAGGCTGCCCTGGATGACCGGAACACTCCTCGACCCGAAGATCGTCTTGAAGTGAGAGACCATCGCGATCGGCCAATCCCTGGGAACTTCCGGAAATGACGGTCCAAACCGGTAAACTTCCAATCCCGCCTGTTTTGCCCAGCGAATGGCATTCCAGTGCAGGAAATTGTTGGGCCTCAGCTTCATGGCGTCGGGCAGAGAAACGCCCGCAAGAAAACTGGCCGCTTTCTTGTCAGTCAACAGGATGAGGCCCGCAATTGCGTTGCCATCTTGCCTAACCAACGCGACGCGTGCTCCTCCCTCTGCTGCAAATGCCCTGAAAATACTTCTGTAGTACTCGATGTCGGGCAGAACTTCGCCCGTTCTTGTAGCCGATGCGCGCGCGATATCCATATAGGTGTCGAGATAGGAGACATCGCTCGATATCTCGAACTGCAGATTTGACTTCTGCGCTTTTCGAACCGCAGTGCGGCACGTGTTATCCAACCCTGCGAACAGCTCTTCAACGGTTGGGGCGAGATCGACCAGTTGATCGGCATTGAGCGTCGAGGAGCCGGGGCAAGGCAACATTCCCGAGGGTCCGAACGCAATACCAAGCTGGAAACCGAACTCGCTGACCCAGAACGGAACAGCCTCCCTCTGGGGATGACGATGTGCTGGCGCGAGGTTGTGGCAATTCAACTGAATGCGATCGACGTCGTATAAATCGGCGATCGCGAATATCTCCTGCATCGCAGCCTGCCGTGCGGCCCTCGCGACGCCCGCGTCGATATCCGGGGCGAGAGCAAGACCGGTATGGCGATGAATCCCCGAATGCAGCAACCGCTCGCCGAGCGGCATTCCGGCGCCCTCGTTGATAAACAAGGGCTGGATGCCGACGAGTTGCGAGCCCTCTTCCAGGGCGAATGACAGGTTCGTAGACACGAAAAACCGCTGCTCGATCTCTATCCAGGACGATCGATGTGTGAGCCAGGCCTGCGGCGATTGCAGCGCCAGACCATCCCAGGCACTACGATCAATTTCGCGAAACCGAACGACTTTCATCGCGATTCAAACACCGCATTGAAGCGTGTGCCGAAATAAGGATTTAGCGGGTGGATATCCACAATTCTGGTGTCGACGCCGAGGCGGTGCCCCAATGCCAGAAAATCCTTGCGGTCGAAATAGTACGAAATGATCTCGGGCTTGATCTCGATCGAAATCGGGGGCGACTTGCTCCATCCTAGCAAACCAGCGATCTTCGCCACACGGCTCGACTTCTGCGCGTTCTTCTGAATCGTTCCCAACTGGGGCCGTTCTGCTTCGGGTTCAAATTCTTGCTCGAATTTTGCCGTGAGCCTCTTAGCGATGGCCTGCAGCTCTTCAGCCTTCTCGCGGTCTGGAATTGATCCGATCAGGACCCGACCATGCGGCTTCACTACCCGAAGCATTTCCGCGATGATCGGCTCTCCAGCCGCAAGCGACGGGAAGTTCGAGAAGACATCATAGCAATAGGCGGCATCGAACCGCCGATCAGGGAACTGGAGGCTTTCCCCGCTGGCTCTCTCGAAGCTCGCATTGTTCAGTCCGAGGCGCCTTGCGACCACAAGCGGCGCCTCAGCCAGATCAACTCCGACATATTTGCCGACACTAGGCGCCAGCACCTTCGCCAAGAACCCAGCCGCACAGCCCACTTCAAGAACCGATGAGCCCGGGCCCGCTTTCATGAGGCCGAGCATATTGAGCCTGAGGTCGTCGAGAAGGTTCTCGTTTGCCCACAACCGTGGATTACGGCCAGCGATATAACAGAGGTCATCCAGTGTCGGCTTCTCTGACACCTGCCGTGCGCGAAGCTCGAAGAACGCTTCGAGCTTCTCCTGCCAATCACCATCCGTCATCGTCGCCATCAGCTTCGCTCGATACTGCAGGTGAATTTCGGATCATAGAGATAGTTGAAGTGCCACAGAGAATTGCGGGACACCGAGAACTGCGCCACCTTTTCGACATAATGCAGGATGGCTTCTGTCCCCTTCGGCAGCATGTGCCGGCACAGCGCGGCGGAAATGTAGTATTGCCCTTCGCCAAGCGCGAGCTCCGGGACCTCGTAGATAACGCTTCCGCGTTTCGGCAGTCCATCGTCGCCATCGAGGAACAGGCCGCCATCGTACCCCTCGATTCCGGTCACCGCCTGAAGCCGTGCGGTATCGATCCGCAAACTTGCGTAGATCTGCCTGTGCTCGGTGAAGCCCGACCACGACACCCGGATTCGGAGCGGTTGCCCATTCTTCACAACGCCGATCGGCTTGCCTTCGACGTCGATCACCTCGACGGCCGTGATCTGGAGGGTGTCGCCGCCAAGCTCGTATTTTCCGGTTTCGGCCGTGCTCTCTATCGCTTGGCTCAGCTTCTTGGTTTCCCGGAGATTCCGCGCTTCCTCGATATCCCAAACACTCTGCTCATAAGCTTTGCTGACGCGCTGGGCATTTCCGTGCATCAGCACCCGCCCCTTGTCGATCCAGATCGCCTCGTCGCACAGCTCGCTGATCAACCCGCTCGAGTGCGAGACGAACAGCACGGTGGCGCCGCTTTCGCAGATCTGACGAACCCGCTTCATGCACTTGTTGACAAAGGCGGTATCACCCGCCGCGAGCGCCTCATCGACGATGAATATCTCGGGATCGACGCTGATCGCTGTCGCAAACGTGAGCCGCGCCTGCATGCCGCTCGAGTAGGTCCGGAACGGCTGATCGATCACCTCGGCAAGCTCGCTGAAATCGATGATCCAGGGAACCTTCGCCTCGATTTCCGCCCGCGTCATACCCAGGCACATCCCGCCGAGGACGATGTTGTCGCGACCCGACACATCCGGATGAAAGCCGGTCCCCAATTCCAGGATCGCGGACAATCGTCCCGCCACTTCGACCTGTCCGGTCGACGCATCCAGCAGTCCAGCGATGATCTTCAGAAGAGTGCTCTTCCCCGCGCCGTTCGGCCCGATGATGCCAACCACCCGCCCGCGCGACACCTCAAAGGAAACATTCTGAAGCGCCCAGTGCTCATGGTGCCGAGGCTTCCCGGTGATGATCTCCTTCAGGAAATCCAAAGGCTGCGTATAGAGCCGATAGGCCTTTCCCAGATCGGCGACCCGAATGGCGCACTGCGGCTCCGATGACCCGGCAAGCGGGATCAGTGCGCCGGCTTCCAGATTGTCAGAGAGCATTGCCATAGTACGGTTTTAGCTTTTCGAAGATGCGGTATCCGAGCCCGAGACTTAGCAACGCGAACACGATCGTAACCGCCCAGGCATAGGGATGTCTAAACGAACCGAAAAAGAGAACGTCCTGATAGACCCAGATGACGTAACTGAAGGGATTCGAATAGATCAATGGCCGGAGCGCACGGGGCATCCAATCAGGGAGGTACACCGTCGGCATCAGATACATGGCAATCGAGGTGAAGACTGTGACGATCTCACGCAGATCGCGGAAGAACGGAGTGATAGCGGACAGAGCGAAGCTCAATCCAATCGCCAGAATTGCATGGATGGCGGATACGACCGGCAGCAGCAACAGCATCCAGCTGAGGCCGCCCACATACGCTTTATAGAGAATGACGAGCCCGAGCGCCGGCAGATGAGGGATCGTCGCGGCAATGGTTGCCGCGATCGGAAGCAGCTCGATCGGAAACACGACCTGCTTGACGAGATTTGCACTTACGAGCAGCACTCCGGGCCCGCGCACCAGCGCCGCCTGCAATATCAGCCAGGGAACCAGGCTGGCGAGGATGTAGGCCGGGAAATCGCCGGGAAAATCCGCGGTTATCGATAGCTTGCTGCCCAGCACAAAGCCAAAGATAAGCAGGTATGTTCCAACGATCACCAGCGGGTGGATGAAGACCCACAACGTGCCAAATCCGTGCCGGGCATGCGCGGCGCTCAGGTCGCGATCAACCATCTCCCGCAACAGATCGGGATATCGCCGGATCTGATTGATCGTGGTCCAAAGGGCCTGAGAGTTGCGGTATGGCGACAGGCCAACCCGAACCCATCTCGCCGCCGGAAAGGACCCATTCATCTTCAGCGCGCTCCCATTTGCGTACCTAAAAGCTGCTTTCCATGATCTGCTCGAGATTGAGCAAAGACCAGATTAGCAGGCGGCGGTTTTCCCGTCCTTCCAGATGTTCATCAACCAGCGAGCGAACGGTCTTCCGGTCGACAAAATCGTAGATCCGAGCGGTGTTGCTGAAGAGCTTCCGTTTGACATACTCGATGCTCTCTCCCTTGAACCAGCTGGCGTCCGGCGCAGAGAAGCCCTGCTTCTCGCGCTCCGCCACCTCGTCCGGAATATGCCGGCTCATCATCTTCCGCAAAATCAGCTTGCCGTCCTTTGTGCGCTCGTAATAGCGCTGCGCCTTTCCTCCGGGCTCGTTTTCGTTGAGGCGAATGACCTCGGTCAGATTGCCGAGCTTCATCTTGGCGGGGAGCTTCATTGCGAAATCGACGAGATCGTTGTCGAGAAACGGCACCCTGCTCTCGAGCCCATGCGCCATGGCGAGCTTGTCCTCAACGACGAGAAGCCCGTTCAGGAACGTCTTGGCCTCAAAGTAGAGCGAGTGATTGACATAGTCCTCGGGCCGCCGCAGCTCCGAGGCGTGCTCCTTGAACACGCCCCTGAAAATATCGATCGGCGAGGTCTGCCTGGCTTCATCCCACACCGGTCCCAGCAGCCTCGGCATCGTTCCGCTCGGAATCATGCGCTGCCAGAACCCAAAGTATTTTTCGATGTAATGATCGAAGTCGTCGTTCACGACAGCGCGATAGTAGCGCCAGGGGTATCCGCCGAACAGTTCATCTCCCCCGGTCCCCGTCAGCACCACCTTGCCGAATTTCGACGCGAGCTTCGCCGCGTAGAAGTTGGGATAGGACTGGCCGACACGAGGCTCTTCCAGATGCCACGCCAGCTGAGGCAGCGCGCGCTCCATATCGCCGGCCTTCAAGACCATTTCATAGTGTTCGGTCTTGAACAGATACGACATATGCTCGGCCTTGGTCCGCTCGTCGTATCCAAGTTCGACACCTGAGGCCGAGTTGAGATCGAAGCCGACCGTAAACGTCCGCATGAACGGCAGCTGGCTCGATGCGAGCGCCGTAATGGAGCCGGAATCCATGCCGCCGGAAAGATAGCACCCGACCTCGACGTCGCTCACGAGTTGCCGGTTGACCGCCTGCCTGAATAAGCGATCGAGCTCGTCGGTCGCCTCAATCTCGTCGACCGCGTACTCGGGTTCCTCGAAATGAAAATCCCAGTACTGCACCGGCTCGACGGCCCTGCCGTCCTGCGAAATCTGCAGGTAACAGCCGGCCGGCAGCAACTTCACGCCGGCAAACAGTGTTCGCTCCGCGAAGAAGTTTTGAAAGCTCAGATATTCCGACAGTCCGCTTATGTCGACACGCGGCTTGTACTCCGAAAATGCCCGAAAAGCCTTGTGCTCGGAGGCGAAGACGAATGTCTGGCCAAGCTCCGCGTAGTAAAGCGGTTTCACGCCAAAGCGATCCCGGGCCAATGTGAGCTTCCGCTCCTGATTGTCCCAGATCGCAAAGGCGAACATGCCGTTGAATCTGAGCAGCGCTCCGAGGCCCCACTCGGCGAAGGCATGCAGCAACACCTCGCTGTCACCGGAGGAGTTGAAAACGCGGCCCCTCGCCGAAAGCTCGATCTTCAATTCCTTGAAGTTGTAGATTTCTCCATTGTAGGTCAGCACAAAGCGCCCGTCGCGCGTCTCCATCGGCTGCCGCGCAGCGTCGGTCAGATCGATGATCGAGAGCCGACGATGGCCCAGTCCGACGGGACCGTTGCAGTAGTGGCCTTCGCCGTCCGGCCCGCGATGGGCAATGATATCGGTCATTGCCGTCAACGTGGTGATTGAAGCGGGCCGCCCGTCGCGGTGCAGAATTCCGGCTATGCCGCACATGTGATTCTGGCCGATCTATTCCATGATCTCGGATGCGAACTCAGATCTGAGCCCTTCAGATTTGGGCCTTGGCACGACGCTGATCGACCTGATCGATATGGCTTTTGCGCCAGTCGATCAGCCGCCGCAGCCCGTCATCCAGGTCAATCGCGGCGGTGAAGCCGATTTCCTCCTGCGCCCGCTTCGGCGAACCGATCCGATTGCGCACAAGCGTGGCCTGGCTGCGCGGCGCATAGTTGATGGGCTGGTTGGAGCCGGTGAGGTTCAGGAGCTTTTCGGCGATCTGCTTCAGCGAGGTCCGCTGGCCGGTGCCGACATTGTAGAAGCGATCCGTCGCAGTCGCGCCCATGGCGCACAAATTGGCGCGCGCGCAATCCTCCACCGCAACGAAATCGAAGGCTTCCGATCCATCGCCGAGAATGGTCGGCCCTTCTCCCTTGTCGATGGCATCGAGCATCTTCATGATCACTGCGATGTAGGCGCCGCGATAATCCTGACGCGGGCCGTACACGTTCATGTAACGAAGTCCGACATAATCGAGGCCGTAGCGGAAGTGGTAGGCGCGGGCCATGGCCTCGCCGCAGATTTTGGTCGCACCATAGAAGTTCTTGTTGTTGAACGGATGGTCTTCCGTCATCGGCTCCTCGACGGCATCGCCGTACACCGACGCCGACGACGACCAGACCAACCGCTTGACCCCGTTGCGCACGCAGCCGTCCAGCACGTTGAACATTCCGTTGACGTTGACGTCAAAGGCCGTCCGCGGGAATTCGTGGCACTGCAGCAGCCAGAGCGCAGCGAACTGGAACACGCCGTCAGCTCCCTTCAAGGCAGCATCGAGGATATCGACCTGGGTGATATCGCCGCCGGCCTCGAAAATCTTCACGCGGGGATCGCGCAAGGCGCCTGCAAGGTTCTCATGCGTGCCGCGCACGAAGTTATCGTAAATGACGATCTCGCCGACGTCAGTCTGCGTCAGCTGATCGACCGCATGCGACCCGATCAGCCCGGCGCCCCCGATAACGACAACCTTCTTTCCGCGAATATCCATTGTCTTCAACCCTCGATTTCCACAAGCGCTTCGTTGTGAAGCTCATAACGACGATGCGTGCGTGGGCAGACCAGGTCGCTGCCCAGCCGCTCGCCTGCTCTGCTCATCCAACCAATTCGGCGAGCCGGATTACCCGCCATCAACGAAAAGGCGGCGACATCCTTCGTGACGACGGAACCTGCTCCGATGAAACTGTACTCGCCCAGCGAATGTCCGCAGACGATGGTCGCGTTTGCGCCGATGCTGGCGCCGCGCCCGATCGGTGTCCTGCGAAACTCGTCCTTCCGCGACACGCCGGCGCGCGGATTGTTCACATTCGTGAAGACGCAGCTCGGACCGCAGAACACGTCATCGTCAAGCTCGACGCCGTCATAGATCGAGACGTTGTTCTGGATCTTGCAGCCGTTTCCGATCCTGACGTTCGGACCGATCATCACGTTCTGGCCGATCGAGCAGTCTTCGCCGATCACCGTGCGCGGCAGAATGTGGCAAAAGTGCCAGATCTTGGTGCCACGCCCAAGCACCGCTCCATCATCGACGTAGCTCGATTGATGGATCAAGACGCCTGGAAAGCGCGGATCCTCGCGCATCTCGCTCATCTGTGCATCGCCTTCTGGGCGAAGGCGTGAACGCCATTGCTTCGGACGATCGGCGCATGGCGAAACGTGGAGACGATATCGATCGAGGGGCGAACTTCGTCCAGCCTGAAACCGCGACCGGCGACGATCTCCTCATAGCTCCGCGTATGGAGATCGGTGAACCCTTCGGAAAACTCGACCTCCTCGCCGTCGACAGTGATCGAGCGATAGGTCGTCTTCTTGCCTTTCACGCCGTCGGGCAAATCGTTGCGGTCCAGCGACAGGAACCAGCTCACATCCGCGCGCTCGCACTCCAGAGAGCCGGCCGCCCTCTCCGCCTCACGCAGATGCGCCTCGTTGCGACTGGCAGGGCCGAACACGAAGCTCAGCATGTCGAAGAAGTGCACTCCGATGTTGGTGGCCACGCCACCCGACTTCGGGTCTGCACCCTTCCAGGAGGTGTGATACCAGCGCCCGCGCGACGTGATATAGGTCAGCTCGACCTTGTGGCGCTTCTGCGAATTGGCGAAGCGATCGCGCAACGCGATGATCGCTGGATGCAGGCGCAATTGCAGAATGGTCGAGATGCGGCGGCCGGTGTCCTGCTCGATGGCGGCCAGTTCGTCGATGTCGCCGGGATTGAGGACCAGCGGCTTTTCGCAGATGGCATCCACGCCAGATCGCAGCGCAAACCGACAATGGGCGTCGTGCAAATAGTTCGGCGAGCAGATCGACATATAGTCGATCTTCTTGCCGCCTCTGCGCAACTGATCGACGTGACGATCGAACAGCTCGAACTGGGTGAAGAACTCGGCATCCGGAAAATGGCTATCCATGATGCCCACCGAATCGTTGGGATCGTACGCCACGGCCAGCCTTCCGCCGGTCTCGGCCATCGCCCGCATGTGCCGCGGCGCGATGTAGCCGGCAGCGCCGATCAGTGCGTAAGTCGTCATGGGCCCCTCTCTCAAACGTTTTCCGCCTGTTTCAGGCAAGCTACCGCACTCGGGGTGAATCGAGCATCACACCCAAGCCAAACATGTCCATCACGCCTGCCCGCGGGCAGACGCACTTACGCCGCAGCGATCAGGTCCGTCCCGACCAGAACACGGACCTTGCGGCCCAACAGGTTCAAGAGAACCGCAACGCGATGGTGATCGCTGGCGTCTTCAACGAGCGCAAGACTGTCGACGAACGCACCCTCGACAATTCGCACTTTATCCCCGGGCGAGAACGCCGGCCTGCGTGCAAGCGTGATGAAGCCGGCGTCGTCCTGGCGCCCCTTCAAGGCATCGATAACGCGGTCTTCCACCATGGCCGGCCGGTCTCCGACGCATACGAGGTGCGACACGCCGAGCGTTGATTGAATGGCGCGCCACCGCTGCGACGCGAGATCGATCCCGACGAAGAGATAACGCGGAAACAGCGGACGCGGCACGGTCTCCACCTTCCTGGCATGGCTGCGGCGCTTCAGGTAACGGGGAAAATAGACGGAAAAGCCCTGCCGCTCGAGGTTGGCGGCCGCCTTTGCTTCGGCATTGACTTGCGTCTGGACGACGTACCAGCGGGTCCCGAGCTCCATCGCCATCATGCCCCCAGCGACTGCTTTGGACGCAAGCCCAGCAGATCAGGCGCGAGGACTTTCTCCGCGCCGAAATTGCTGACTGCCTGCTCGAATACGCTTCGCGCCGCCGTCAGATGCGTCACGACGACCGCATCGAACGGCTCGTCCACCAACGCGTAGGAGGAGACGACCTTGACACCAATGAACCGGGTCGCGGTTGCATCGGGATCCACGATCGCAAGGACAGAAACTGGCCCATCGACCGCGCACAGGATCGCAATTTCGCAAAGATCCGACTGTCCGGCGAGCACCACCCGCCTGAAGCCGAGCGCCTGAGCGCGCTCAAACAGCCTGCCGTACTCCTCTTTCGCCTTGCGGAAGAGCGAAAAGGAATCAGACAGGAACTGGACGGTCAGGCGCGATTTCTCAGAGAAGCCTTGCGGCGTGAGGTAGTAGGCATAGCGCCGCGCCGGTGCCTGCCCGACCTTGACGAAGCCCTTCTTGATCGCCCGCTTGAGATAGGCGTTGACGAGGCCGAGCGCGACGCCGAGATCGGCTGCCATCCGCCGCTGCGATTGCGCACCATCTGCCTCGAGCGAGGTGAGCAGCCCGAGCACCAGCCGGTCGCTGTCATTCTCATCCGTTGGTAGAAGTCCTGCCATCACGCCCATCCCCACTGGAGGGGCTGATAGCGCGTTCACTGGATGAACGTCAAGCTAATTCGTTCACATCATGAACGTTGTAAGCAACTGATAATAAAAGATTTTATTTGAGACCAATGTGTCGCGGGGGCCACACTTGGGCAGGATCCCCCGGCTCGGCCAGATATCGCGTGGCGAGCGTCGAATAGCTGTACCGCTGTGCGATGGCGACGCGCTCGGCCCGCGAACGCACCGGACCGTTGAGCGCAGCGCGCAGCGACGCGGCGAGTGCGCCGGGGTCGTCCGGCGCGCATCGGGCAGTCACCAAATCCTCGAGCCCAACGAGCGCCCGCTCCTCGCAGGCAATGACGCTGCGCGGCGCGAACAGACCGTAGTCGAACAGCTTGTTGGGACTGATGCCGTGGTGGTAGAGCGCGTTCTTGTGGAAGGCGACCACCGCGCAATCGGACGCGTGCAGCATGCCGTGCACGATGGATCGGTCAACCTCGTCGTGAAACTCGACGTTGGCGAGCCCGGCCGCCCGCTGTTTGAGCGCGACCCGGGACGTGCCGGAACCGATCATCACAAAATGGATCCCGGAGTTCGCTTCGCCGAGGATCGAGGCAGCGTCGAGAATAGCCTCCACGGCATTGGGCGGGCCCATGCCGCCGGCGTAGAGGACGACGCGCACGCCCTGCTGCTTGAGCAGGTTGATGCGGTCGATCAGGGGGTGATCAAGCTTCTCGATAGTGAGCGCGCTCTGTATCTCACCGTCGGACACCCCGTTGGGGACCCACAAGAACTTGCCTGCCGGCAAGCCACGCGCGCGCATGTGAGCTTCGGCTCCGGCCAAGAGGCAGATCACGCGATCAGCCGCGCGATAGGCGGCGCGCTCCTTCCAGCCGAGCAGCTTCATCAGGGGATGCCATGCCGGCGTCATTCCAAGCGCCACGATGCTTTCCGGCCAGAGATCGCGGACCTCCAGCCAAAACCTGGCATCGAAATGCCGGGCGATCTGGTGCGCCGCTGAAATGAAGAACAGATGCGGGCTCGACGCGATCATCAGATCCGGTTTGCCGAACTGCGCGGCAATTGCGTTCGCGGTCGAGCGGACGGCCGGCCCAAAGCTCAGATTGTTCCGAAGCCGCCCCAAGCTGCCACTGCCATAGCGCGGCGTGTCGAGGAACCAGAAGTCGACGTCGTTGATCCGCTGCGGCCCGGCAGCGCGCGCCTCCCGATGCAGGTGATGGAAGCCGGCGCTGACCACGACGACCCGATGCCCCATTCTTCCCCAGGCGTCGGCGAGCCAAAACGGCCGCCAGTGACGGCCGAGGCCCGGTCCCCCGGCGAACGGATGCAATAGCCAGATGTTCATGGGGCCGCCCGGACGGCAGCAGCCAGCAAGCCGTCAATTGCGGACAGCAACGATGACATCCAGGAATCCCCAGGCCTCATGGCGCTTCGACCCGAAAGCGCTCACCCCAGAGCGCAACGCAATAAAGCCTCCAGCGCATCCCGAGATCGAGCCGATGAAATTTTCTCTTGAGCTTCGGCATGTCGACATAACGGGCCAAGAGCTCGCTTGCGATCACCTTGTCATACATCGGAGCCGAGTGTCGCGTGAGCCAGATCCGGTCCGGAGCAGCGAAACCGACCTTGTCCTTCCGCCAGCTGATGCTGGCCGGCAGCTGATCGCTCATGGCGGCACGGAGCGGCCATTTTGCCCATCCCTTGTTCAGCTTGATGCGTGTTGGCAGCGCCAACGCAAACTCGACGAAGCGATAGTCAAGGAACGGAAGTCGCGTTTCGATGCCGAACCGCATCGAGTTCTTGTCTTCGAAACGCAGCAGCATCGGCAGATTGGTCTCGGTAATCTCCAGCACCTGCATGGCCTGCGCATCCCTCGTCTTCGAGGCAAAGCGGCGAAGCGGCTCGGGCAGGCCGGGATTTCTGAGAAAACTGTAACGCAGCCGGTAATAGGCAGCGCGCAGCCCTGCCGAACTGGCACCGAACAGATACATCAGCAACCGCCCGCGCGAAACGCCTGCCCGCGTGGCGGCACCGAAGGCCGACAGAAATCCGCGGAAGCCGCCGCTGCGAAGATGGTCGAGCAACCAGGCCGCATAGTAGCGATGGTACCCCAACAACGTTTCGTCACCGCCCTGACCATCGAGCAGCACGATGACGCCGTTCGACCGCGCGGCCTGCATCACCGCATACTGCATCATGATCGAAGGGCCGGCGAACGGCTCCTCCTGGACGTCGAGCAAGGTCTCGGCCGTGGATGCGAAGTCCTGATAGGACGGTTTGGTGCGTAGCCAGTTCAATTCTGCCTTTTCCGCAACCTCCGCCGCGTACTCCTCTTCATTGTTGGACGCCTGCTCGCTCACGGCCGTGATGGCAAAGAAGCGCTCGCTCGAACCTGGCGCATAGCGCCGCGCCGCCAGTGTCGCGACGCTCGAACTGTCCAGCCCACCCGACAGGCAGGTTCCGACACGGACATCCGAACGCAACCGCAGACGCGTCGCGTCATCAAGCAGCTCTCGCAACGATTTCGCTGCGCCGCCTTCGTCGGAGACGGCCGCCCCAGGCGCAAGCGAATAGTAGCGTTCGATTTCGATCTGCCCGGTCGACACGTCGACGCGCATCCGATGCCCGGGAGGCAACTTCTCGACGCCCTTGAAGAAGGTCCGGCTGGTATGGTCGGTCATGCCGCAAACGAGGAAATCGCTGATCAGATCGTCATCCGCAATCGGGCGCTCGACCAACGGAAGAAGCTGGCGGATCTCCGAGCCGAACGCGAACTGCCTCGCCGTATTGATGTAGTAGAACGGCTTCACGCCGAACCTGTCCCGGGCGCAGAACAGCGTGTTGTCGCGCTCATCGTGAATCGCAAACGACCACATGCCGTTGAAGCGCTCCAGGCACCCAGCACCCCAGCAAACATAGGCTGTGAGCAGGACCTCGGTGTCCGAGGCCGTGTGAAAGGTATATCCGAGCGCCTCGAGCTCCGTGCGGAGCTCGACGTAATTGTAGATCTCTCCGTTGTAGGTGATCCAGATGGGAAGCCGTCTGTCGCGCATCGGCTGCGCGCCGTCGTCGGTCAGATCGATGATGGCCAGTCGCCGGTGTCCCATCCCGACGTTCCCGTTGACCCTCACCCCACGCCCATCCGGTCCGCGGTGGGCGACGAGATCGGTCATCTGGTCCACTTGGCGGGCATCGACGGGCCCGGTCTTATCTACGAGGCCAAATATGCCGCACACGAAATGCCTATCCAGATTGATTCGATGGCGGAGCTCGGTATAACCGCCGCGTCGGAATATGTGCGCATTTGGAACAAACCGCCGCTGTCTTAGCCTGTTCATGTATTGAGCGTCAACGTTCCCGGACCAATCGAAGCTGCCTTCATGCGCTGCTGAAACCTGAGATAGCGAGGCTCGGCCGCCAGCTCTGCACTGCCTCTCCGGGCTTGCATCACATGGCCGCTTCGGACCAAACCTGTGCTAGAAACCGCTGGCTGATGTTGAGTTGGCATCCATCGGATCCCTGAGTGAACAAGATTGAACCCATCGGACCGACGTCCCTGACGGAAGCGCCGCTTCCCCCCGACGGCATTGCATCGCCCCCGCGGGCCCGATCTGCCATCGCAGGTTTCGTCACCCGCGTGCTTGTTCGCGCGGCGCGGCGCGCCACCGAGAAGCGTCTGGCCAAAGGAAAGGTGCGTACCTTGTGGGCCGCCACCCCGATCCTCACCTTGCCGCTTCTCGCACGCTGCGATCGCTTGCTGGGATTTCGCTCCTCGTCGCTGGTGTTCAACACGTACTACGTGACGAGATCATTCGACATCAATCTCATCCTGTTCGAGGGTTTCCTTCGACTGCTGCGCAGCCGAAGAGGTCTCGGCCTGTTTCGTCGCGTGGTCCTGGCGTGGGCCCTGCTTCGCTACGATATCTTCAACTACTTCTACGACCGTGGCCTGATGCTGAGCGATGGACGCTATGGCATCAACCCTGAGGAACTCGATCTCCTGTTCCAGTCGGGAAAGCGCTTGTACACCTACGCCTACGGCGCCGATGTCCGGGCACGGGAATCAACGCTCGCACTCGGTCACCCGAACCTGTGCGAGGAATGCCCGGCTCCGGGCAAGTTCTGTGTCTGTACGACAGAGATGCACGCCTCATCGATCAACCGCCTCACAGGCCGCGCGACCGCGCAGATCGCGATGGGGGACATGGTGACGTATGTGCCTGGCTGCCGGGACATGCACTATTGGCCGATCGACGCAAGCACGCTCGCCGCGAAGCCCCCGGTCTACAAGGCCGGCGACGTGCTGAAGGTGGCCCATGCGCCGAACCACGGACACTTCAAGGGGACCAGGCTTCTGATCGAGGCGATCGATCGGCTGGTGAAGGAAGGAGAGAAGATCGAGCTGGTTTCCGTCCAGGGCGTTCCCAACAAGAAGGTCCTCGAGCTCTTTGGTGCATCGCACGTTGTTGCAGATCAGTTTGTCGCAGGCTTTCACGGCTACACGGCCCTCGAGGCGATGGCCATGGCGAAGCCGGTCTTGTGCTTTCTGCGCGGCGACCAAATGATGATTGATCCGGCAACCTGCCCGATCATCAACACGCGTCCCGACGAAATCTATGATGTGCTGAAGCGATGCTTGAGCGGTGCGCTCGACCTGAATGCCATCGGCAAGGCCGGGCGCCGCTACGTAGAAGCACATTATAGCCTGCGAGCCGTCGCAGCCCGGCTCGGAAGGCTCTATTGTGAAACCGCCGATCTTCCCGAAGATCTGCAGACAAGCTTGACGAAGCAAATCGGCGAGTTCGCGAGCCGCGATCATGCCGAGTAGCCCGCAACCTTCGTCCCGTTCGGTGGACCTGAATACCCGCACATGAGAATCCTGCACGGACCAGTCAATGTCGGCAATCAGCCTTGGGTGCTATCCCGCGCCGAACGGCAGCTGGGGGCATCCAGCGACGTCGTCGTTCGGAACGACACATGGCTTGGATACTCGGCGGACCGGGTGCTATCGGCAAAGAGCGCCGGATTTGTTGAAACCGCCATTCGCAGCACGGCGTTCGGCCTCAAGAACCAATGGCGCTACGACGTTCTTCATTTCTACTTTGGACAGACCTTTCTGTCGCCAGGCTTTCCGCTTTCAGCACCGGGATCATTGCTCTCCAGGGCGTCGCTGCTGACGGACACGATCAACCGGCTTTCGGCTGTAGACCTGCATGTCGCGCGCTTCTTCAACAAGAAGCTGTTCATGACGCTGCAAGGTTGTGACGTCCGACTGGCGAATGAGGGCAACAAGAGAAACCAATGGACGATGTGCGCCCCGCAGCATTGCGAGCTGTATCAAAGATGCACGGACGCGCTCGACCATCGACGCAACTTCCTGATCGAAAAGGTCCTGCCGCTGTTCGATCGCGTCTTCTATCTCAATCCTGAGCTCGGCCACGTCGTACCGAACGGTCGATTCCTCCCCTACTCCAACGTCGAGATCGAGAAGTTCGACGTTGCGTTGCCCTCCCAGCAAGGACGGCCGAAGATTGTTCATGCCCCGACCGCCGGACGGATCAAGGGCACACCGATGATCATGAACGCCCTCGAACAGTTGCGATCGCGGTACGACTTCGACCTGGTCCTTGTCGAAAACACCAGCCACGAGCGAGCGCTCGAGATTTATCGATCGGCCGATCTCGCGATCGACCAGGTGCTGGCAGGCTGGTATGGAGGCTTTGCCGTCGAAATGATGGCAATGGGAAAGCCGGTCGCATGTTACATCAGAGAAGAAGATATGATGTTCGTGCCGGACGCCATCAAGCGCGATCTGCCTCTCTACCGGCTGAACCCGGCAAATCTTGTCGAGGACATTGCCGCCATTCTTGATCGGCGATCCGAATGGCAGATCCGTGGCCAGGCATCGCGGCTCTATGTCGAACGGTGGCACAACCCGAAGCAGATCGCCAAGGCGATGCTCGATGCCTACGAAGATCCCAATAGCGATTTCAAGCTGATCGCGGACGCCAGCTGAGGCCGGACCTTCGAACCGTCGTCCGCAAGATTGCAGCTCAGCCGACACCCCTTGCAAGCGCGCCACCGACTGCGGGCGCCATCGGCGATCAAGCTCTCATCTGGCCCTGCGCAGTGCCGAAAGTGTGGAGCAGCTCACAGATCATCTCTCCCTCATGCTGTCATGCCCATATCTGACCAGGGGTGACAGCAAGTACGAGAGTAGGGATCGCGCTCCAGTTGAAATCTCAACTGTCACGGCCATACCCGGGGACAGGTTGATCTCGCGATCGTCGATCATCATCTCCGTGCGATCCATCGACACACGTGCGGTGAACACCAGCTGCTGCCCTGCCGGCTCGCTCGTCGTGTTGGTAGATCCCGGCGCCTGGTCGCCGGACTTGTCCCGCGGCTTTTCGCGAACGACCGCGTCGCGGGAGACGCTCTCGACAGTGCCGTGGATCAATCCGTATTTGGTAAAGTTGAAGGTGTCGATCTTGATTTGCGCTTTTTGACCAGGACGCACAAATCCGACGTCCTTGTTCGGCACCATCGCTTCGATCTCGATGCGTCCGCTTGCGGGGGCGATGATCAGAAGCACCTGAGCGGGCGTCACGATGCCACCCGCGGTGTGAATCGCGAGCTGTTGGACGGTCCCGTCGATCGGCGACGTCATGTATTGCGCGTTGATCTTGCTTTGCACCTTCTCGATGTCGTGCGCCAGGCCGTCGGCCTTGCGCCGAGCTTCGACAAGCTGCCCGAACAACGTCCTCTGAAATTCAGCTATGGCCTGATCGCGCGATCCACTGAGCGCGGCGATGCTGGCTTCGGCTTCCTGCAGATGGTTCTGCTGGACCACGACTTCACGCTGCGCCTCGGTCAGCGACTGGTAAATCTCCAGATACTGGTACTTCGAGGTGTATTCGCGCTCGGACGACGTCTTCCGGATATCGACCCTCTGCTGGATGATGGGAACGATGGCCGCGAGCTTCTCGAGCGTCGCCTGGGTGGTCGCTCGCGTGGCCTTTTTTTCCTCGAGTTGACGCGAGAGCGATTCGATCTTGGCGCGAAACTCGGCCGTCTGCTTCAGCAGGTAGTCCCGCTCCACCGCGACTTCAGACGGTGAGGCATCATCAGGCGGATGAAAGGCGGTCAGAGGGTCGTCCGCATTAGCGAGTGCGGCGTTAATTCTGGCGACTTCGAGCCGGGCCGCCCGGTAATCGACGACCAGATGATCCCGTTCGGCCTGGTTGATGCGCGGATCCACCTCGACCAGAACGTCACCGGCCTTCACCTGCTGACCTTCGTGAACGTGAATCGCCTTCACGATCCCGGTTTCAAACGGCTGGATCACCTTCGTTCCGCCGATGGGAACGATCTTGCCCTGTGCGGATGCGACGATGTCCACCTTGCCGAAGGCCGCCCAGGCGAGCGCGACGCAGAAGACCGCGATCACTGTCGCGCCGGTGAGCCGTCCGGCGGGCGAGGCTGGCGTCTCCACGATTTCGAGCGCCGCCGGCAGGAACTCCCGCTCGTCGGTACCGGACCGCAGGGCAAGCACGTTCCTAATCCGCGCCATCCGCCCGCCCCTCCTGCAAGCGATAGAGCTTGGAGTATCTACCGTTCACGCTGATCAGCTGCTGATGCGTGCCGTCCTCGACGATCGACCCGTTTTCAACCGTCAAAATCCGATTGGCCCGGCGGATCGTGGACAGCCGGTGCGCGATGATCAGGGCGGTGCGTCCCCGCACGATCTGAAGCATGTTCTGCTGGATGATCTGCTCGCTTTCGTAATCCAGCGCGCTGGTGGCTTCATCGAAGATCAGAATTCGCGGGTTGGTCACGAGCGCTCGCGCGATCGCGATGCGCTGCCGCTGCCCGCCGGACAGCGTCGAACCTCGCTCGCCCACGGTCGTATCGTATCCATCCGTCAGTTCGAGGATGAACTCATGCGCACCGGCAAGCTTTGCTGCCGCCACGACGCGCTCGATCGGCATGCCCGGCTCGGCCACCGCGATGTTCTCGCGTATGCTTGCATTGAACAGCACATTGTCCTGCAACACCACGCCGATCTGGCGCCTCAGCCAGGACGGATCGACCACCGCAAGGTCGACGCCGTCGATGAGAACCCGGCCGCGCTCCGGCACATAGAGCCGCTGCACGAGCTTTGCGATCGTGCTCTTGCCGGATCCCGACGATCCGACGATCCCCACCACCTGCCCTGCGGGAATCTCGAAATCGATGTCCTTCAGAACCTCCCTGCCATCCAGCTGATAGCGAAATCCGACCCGATCGAATTTGATCGCCCCGGATATTTCGGGGAGCGTTGACCGACCGAGATTGTAGGTCGGCTCCGCCGGCGTGTTGAGGATGTCGCCGAGCCGCTCGACCGACAGCCGCGCCTGGTGGAAGTCCTGGTATATCTGCGCCAGCCGCAGCACCGGCTGACTGACCCTGCCCGCCAGCATGTTGAAGGCGACCAGCTCGCCCACGGTCAGGTTGCCTTCGATCACCGCCTTGGCGCCGAGATAGAGCGTGATCGCGGTGGTCGCCTTGCTGACGAACTGGACCGCCTGGCTGGTGACATTTCCGAGGTTGGAAACGCGGAAGCTCGACGTGACGTAGCCGGCGAGCTGCTCTTCCCACTTGCGCTGCGCCTGCGGCTCGATCGCCATCGACTTCAGCGTTTCGATTCCGGTTACGCTCTCCACCAGAAAAGCCTGGTTTTCGGCTCCCCGCCTGAACTTCTCGTCGAGGCGTCGGCGGAAGACGGGTGTCGCGCTCATCGACAGCGCCACATAGAACGGCAACGAGCCGACGACGACCAGCGTCAGAAGCGGCGAGTAGACGAACATGACGGCGAGGAAGACGAACGTGAAGAACAAGTCGATGGTGAGCGTCAGCGCGGAGCCGGTGAGAAAATTCCGAATGTTTTCCAGCTCGCGTACCCTGGCGACGGAATCACCGACCCGGCGGGCCTGGAAATAAGACAGCGGCAACGCCAGCAGGTGACGGAAGAGTCTCGCTCCGAGCTCGACGTCGATGCGATTTGTCGTGTGCGAGAAGACGTAGGTCCGCAATGTGCCGAGAACTGTTTCGAACAGCACGATCGCAAAGAAAGCGAAGATCAGCACGTCCAACGTGCTGAGATTCTGATGCACCAGCACCTTGTCGATGACGACCTGGAATATCAGCGGCGAAGCCAGCGCAAACAGCTGGAGAAAGAAGGAAGCGACCAGGACTTCGGCCAGAAGCGCGCGATATTTCACGATCGCGGCCAGGAACCAGGTGATGTCGAAGCGCCGCGTCAGTTCGACCAGGCGTGCACGACGCGTGAACAAGACGATCTGGCCGTCCCAGATCTTCTCGAACTCGGCCTGACTGAGGATCTGCGGCACGGCAATCTTGGCGGACTGAACGAGAACCTTGCCCTCGGCCGCCTTGCCCAGGATCAGGAATCCACCGTCGCGCAGGGTTGCGATTGCCGGAAGCGGCGTTTTGAGCAGCCGCTTGAAGCTCGTTCGAAAGGCCCGCGCCTTGAAGCCCGATTGCCTCGCGAAGCGGAGCATCTCGGGGACGCCAATGACGACGTTTCCAAGCGCGTGCTGAATCTGCTTGGGGTCTGCAGCAAAACCATTGAGCTGGAGCAGACGGGCGAGCGCGATCAGCCCTTCGTCGGTTGCGCTGTGCTGGTCCGGACCTTCGGACACCTGTCTTCCTGAAATATGAATAACAATAAGCTCCCTGATATTGCGAGAACGGCCTAATTTGCAAGTATCTGAGCTAGGCTACCAGCCCTGGTTGTCAAAAATACTTAATTCAATGCCCGTCCCCCTGGAGCGATCTCCCTCGCTCCGGGGGGACGGGTTTTCCATACAGGTTGCGCGATCACCCTATGCGTGATGCAGCGTGGTCAGCACACCACTGGTCGAACGTTGGGACAACCGAGGCTCCTGCGCGTCGGTCGCGCGAGGCTGCAAAGGTCGGGGGCCAGATAGCGGCCAACCAGCGAAATGCCGCCATATGCCTACCATCGGTCCCGGTCAGCGGGCCACCCGTAGTATTCCCGGTATGGGCGGGGATTGGACGGATACGAAGTTGATGTCGGCGAAGTGGACAGTGCTTGCGCTGCGCTGCCCGCAACGGTCCCCGAAGCTCGTGGAGCTGCCACGCCTGAGCTTTCCGGTGCTGCCACGGAACGCCACCGGTGCCGTCGTCTCGCGGGGCGGGCTCCAGCGTGCTGCCTGCGAACCAGTGTTCGTTTCCGCTGGTGTCCCAGAGACCGTATTCGGTAAGCTAGGCTGGTAGCTTAGCTATCAAGGATCCTGGCCGGCCATCTCAAACGACGAATGCAAGATGCCGGTAACTCACGATCCGCATCAGGTAAATGCCGCGAGCGAATGAGCTTGAATTCCTTCGTTCGCGTCCACCGAGGGGTATCATGTCGCAACCGCCCTATATTCTTGTCGCCACCCCAACCTACGGAGGATTGGCGACCACTTCATACATAACCTCACTTTTGACGCTTCAAACGACGTGCCTCGAGCTTGGCGTTGGCATGGGCGTTCGCTTCTTCAGCGATTCGCTGGTCACGCGCGCACGCAACGAGCTTGTCCGCCAGTTTCTGGCCCACGAGCACGCAACGCACCTGATGTTCATCGATGCAGACATCGGATTCTCGCCCGACCAGGTGCTGCGACTTCTGAAATTCAACGTCGACGTTGCGGCGGGCGCCTATCCCTTGAAGGAAGTCGACTGGGCCAAGGCCGAACGCGCCATCAAGGCCGGTCGTTCCAATGTGCAAACCGCGGCACTGCACTATGTACTGGCTTGGGAGGACAGCACCGCAATCACGGCGAGGGACGGCTTCGCGCCCGTGAAACGCATCGGCACCGGTTTCCTCCTCATCCGACGCAATGTCATCGAGCGGATGTGCGACGCGTATCCCGAGCTTCGTCACATAGCTCCGGTCTACGCGGGGCACGTACCCGAAAACAGCCCCCGCTGGGCCCTGTTCGACTGCATGATTGATCCCGAGACTAAGGAATACCTTTCGGAGGATTATGCGTTCTGCCGGCGATGGCGCGATCTCGGCGGCGAAATCTGGCTCGATACGTTCAGCAAATTGAACCACACCGGCCCGGTGACGTTTACAGGAGATCTGCAGGCGCAGTTTATCCGACCCGAATAACGAAACGGATAGCTCCACACTTTTCAATACACCGCGCTTTGCCGTCGAATGGCCATTTGGACATTCGACCGGCAAAGTGACGGGCAAGACGAGGCCATCTCTCCGTACAGGAATCCTGTCGCGGTCTACGCTACGCTTCTCGTCCCCCTCACCAGGATCCTTTCCGTCCGGTCGATCTCCAATCGGTACGGTCTAGGCATGCGGCTGCGTCAGTTGGGCCTGCATGACGGCTGCGGCAGGCTCCGTGATCAGCGTTCCGCCGTGGCCGTCGCCGGCCGCAACGAAACTGTTGGCGGCATACTGGCCAAGCAGCGCAATCTGAGCCATGTGCGTGCCGTCGCTGACGCTGAGGGTTCCTCCTGTGCCGCTGCTGTTAGCCGAGAAGCCCACGGTGGTGGCAGAGCCGAAGCCGATGTCCCGCAGGTCGAGCTGATCCTGACCTCCGAAATCCGACACCGTTCCGCTGAACGCCGCAGATTGGTCGAGCTGCAGCGTGCCGCTGCTGCCGGCAAAGATCGCGTGCCCCGCATAGGCGCCGGTAAGCTCGAGTGTTGCGCCTTGCTCAACGGTTACCGGATCGACCACCGTGAACTGTTGCCAGCCGGTCGTGGTGTTGTTGTTCAGCAAAAGCTGCGCCCACAGCGTGTCGGTGTTGCCGGTCGTGCCCTCGTTGAACACGGTGTTGGCGACATCGCCGGGAGCCACGTTGATCGTGTGGCCGCCGGTTTGCGCCACACCGTTTACAACGAACTGACCCGTAGCAGGAGTTCCATCGGAATCCCACAGCTCGAGCTTCTGATACCCGACATTGCCGGGATCCAGGATCGTCACCAGGTTGGACAGCGCAATGGTCTGGCCAGGGGTCGCGGTGCTGAAGTTGTGCACCGTGACCGTCGGATTCGGGACCGAGACCGCAAACTGCTGCCAGCCACTTGCCGTGCCGTTCTGAATGAGCTGCGCCCACAGCGTATCGGTGCCGGCTGAAGTCCCGGCATCGAACACCACATTGGCGCCCGACGGCACATTGATCGCCTGGCCTGCGGTCTGCGCCACGCCGTTGATCAGGAACTCGCCGCCGGCCGCCGTGCCGTTCGAATCCCACAGCTGCAGCTGATACGTCGCATTGCTCGGATTGGAAACATTCACCAGGCTCGAGAGCGCAATCTGCGCACCCGCCGTGGCACTTGGCAGGCTCGAGACACTCAGCGTCGGCGCCGGCACCGTGACGGCGAACTTCTGCCAGCCACTTGCCGCGCCGTTGCCCTGAACGAGCTGCGCCCACAGCGTATCGGTGCCGGCTGAAGTCCCGGCATCGAACACCACATTGGCACCTGACGGCACATTGATCGCGTGGCCTGCGGTCTGCGCCACGCCGTTGATCAGGAACTCGCCGCCGGCCACCGTGCCGTTCGAATCCCACAGCTGCAGCTGATACGCCGCATTGCTTGGATCGGACACGTTGACCAGGCTCGAGAGCGCAATCTGCGCACCGGCCGTGGCGCTGGGCAGGCTCGATACACTCAGCGTCGGCGCCGGCACCGTGACCGCGAACTTCTGCCAGCCACTTGCCGTGCCGTTGCCTTGAACGAGCTGCGCCCACAGCGTATCGGTGCCGGATGACGTCCCGGCATCGAACACCACATTGGCACCCGACGGTACATTGATCGCCTGGCCCGCGGACTGCGCCACGCCGTTGATCAGGACCTCGCCGCCAGCCGCCGTGCCGTTCGAATCCCACAGCTGCAGCTGATACGTCGCGTTGCTCGGATTGGACACGTTCACCAGGCTCGAGAGCGCGATCTGCGCACCGGCCGTGGCGCTTGGCAGGCTCGAGACATTCAGCGTCGGCGCCGGCACCGAGACCGTGAACTGCTTCCAGCCACTCGCCGTGCCGTTCTGAATGAGCTGCGCCCACATCGTATCGGTGCCGGCTGACGTCCCGGCATCGAACACCACATTGGCGCCCGATGGCACATTGATCGCCTGGCCTGCGAGCTGCGCCACGCCGTTGATCAGGAACTCGCCGCCGGCCACCGTGCCGTTCGAATCCCACAGCTGCAGCTGATACGTCGCGTTGCTCGGATCGGACACGTTCACCAGGCTCGAGAGCGCGATCTGCGCGCCGGCCGTGACACTCGGCAGGCTCGAGACATTCAGCGTCGGCGCCGCCACCGAGACCGTGAACTGCTGCCAGCCACTTGCCGTGCCGTTGCCCTGAACGAGCTGCGCCCACAGCGTATCGGTGCCGGCTGACGTCCCGGCATCGAACACCACATTGGCACCCGACGGCACATTGATCGCATGGCCTGCGGTCTGCGCCACGCCGTTGATCAGGAACTCGCCACCGGCCACCGTGCCGTTCGAATCCCACAGCTGCAACTGATACGTGGCATTGCTTGGATCGGACACGTTCACCAGGCTCGAAAGCGCAATCTGAGCGCCCGCCGTGGCACTTGGCAGGCTCGATACGCTCAGCGTCGGCGCCGGCACCGAGACCGTAAACTGCTGCCAGCCACTTGCCGTGCCGTTCTGAACGAGCTGCGCAAACAGCGTATCGGTGCCGGCTGACGTCCCGGCATCGAACACCACATTGGCGCCCGACGGCACATTGATCGCATGGCCTCCGGTCTGCGCCACGCCGTTGATCAGGAACTCGCCGCCGGCTGCCGTGCCGTTCGAATCCCACAGCTGCAGCTGATACGTCGCATTGCTTGGATCGGAAACGTTGACCAGGCTCGAGAGCGCAATCTGCGCACCGGCCGTGGTGCTGGGCACGCCCGATACACTCAGCGTCGGCGCCGCCACCGAGACCGTAAACTGCTGCCAGCTACCTAGCGCGCCGTTGTTTTGAACGAGCCGCGCGTACAGAGTATCGGTACCGGCCGAAGTACCGGCATCGAACACCACATTGGCGCCCAACGGCACATTGATCGCATGGCCTGCGGTCTGCGCCACGCCGTTGATCAGGAACTCGCCGCCGGCTGCCGTGCCGTTCGAATCCCACAGCTGGAGAGTCTGATAGCCGGCACCGTTGGGATCGGACACGGTAACCAGGCTCGACAAGGTGATCAACTGACCTGCACTCGCCGAAGGGTAGTTCGCGACGTTAACCGACGGCGTAATAGGTGGTGTGGCCGTAATCAGCGTGCCCGTACCAGAATCCTGCGTTGCAGTGAAGCCAACTCCGGGATTCTGACCCAGCTGCAGATCATACGTTATTCCGCCCTCGACAACTTGAAGCATGCTGCCGGATACAACAGTGGCTGAGCCACCGGACGCGAATATCACGCCGGTCAGATCGATGGTGTCACCGACGACGATGCCGCTGATGATGTCGCTGGGCATGGTGGTGCCGTCGATCACCAGCGTTCCGCTGGAGCTGGCGAAGGTAATGCCGCCGCTCGCGATGCTTCCGGCCTGCAGCTCGACGCTGCCGCCCGAAATCGTCATCGCACCGGTCGATCCGCCGGACGAAACGATTTCCGTACCGCCGGCAAACACCGCAACGTTGCTGGTCACCGTGCCGGCAACATTGAAAGTGCCGCCGCTGGAGACGCTGACATTGTGGGCAGTCGCCCCGGACAGGACATTCAACATGCCGCCACTGCTGACGGTCGTGTGGTCGATCGCGCCTCCCGACGACACGTTCACCGTGCCGCCCGAAATCCCTGTCCCGGAGCTGGTCACGCCGGTGACCACGCCTCCGGAGA
>NZ_VKHP01000300.1 GCF_010811875.1 Bradyrhizobium uaiense | reverse complement strand
CGACGGCCGCGAGGACAATCCGGTCAACCTCGATCCCCGCATGGCCAAGCTCGCCGGCGGTGTCCACCGCCTCGACGGCCAGCTGATGGTCGTCCTCGATATCGATCGCGTGCTCGAACTGGTGCCCAAAACAGATTCAAGGACAGCTGTTGCAGCGTAACGCTCCGCCGCGGAGACGGCGGATTCCACAAGGAGGCCAACACATGAAGACATGTCTTGTCGTCGACGATTCCGGTGTGGTGCGAAAGATCGCGCGCCGCATTCTCGAAGGAATGGAATTCACCGTCATCGAGGCCGAGGACGGCGCGGTCGCGCTTGAGGCCTGCAAGCGCGCGCTGCCTGACGCCGTGCTGCTCGACTGGAACATGCCTGTCATGGACGGCTTCGAATTCCTCGTGCAGCTCCGTCGCATGCCCGGCGGCGATCAGCCCAAGGTCGTGTTCTGCACCACCGAGAACGGCATCGACCACATCTCGCGGGCGCTGCACGCCGGTGCCAACGAATACATCATGAAGCCGTTCGACAAGGACATCGTGATCGCGAAATTCCAGGAAGTGGGTCTGCTGGCGCTCGATGCGCCGGCCGAAGCCTAACACCCAGTTTCACCCTTTGCCCTTGCGAGGCTCCCGTGACGCCCCCCGACTACGAGTATCTGCGTAAGCTCCTGAAGGACCATTCCGGTCTCGATCTGTCTGCGGACAAGCAGTATCTGATCGAAAGCCGCCTGCTGCCGCTGGCGCGCAAAAGCGGACTGTCCGGCATCCCCGACCTGGTCGCCAAGATCAGGGCCGGCTCGTCCACCCACACCGTTCAGGTGGTCGAAGCCATGACCACCAACGAGACTTTCTTCTTCCGCGACAAGGTGCCGTTCGATCATTTCCGCGACACCATCATGCCTGAAGTGCTGAAAGCACGCGCCGCGCGCCGCAGCGTCAGGATCTGGTGCGCCGCCGGCGCGACCGGTCAGGAGCCCTATTCGCTGGGGATGTGCCTGAAGGAGATGGGGGCTGCGCTTGCGGGCTGGCGAGTCGAGATCATCGCGACCGATCTGTCGCAGGAGGTGCTGGAGAAGTCGAAGGCCGGCATCTACAGCCAGTTCGAAGTGCAGCGCGGGCTGCCGATCCAGATGCTGGTCAAGTACTTCAAGCAGTCGGGAGAACTCTGGCAGATCAATCCCGAGTTGCGCGCGATGGTGCAGCACCGTCAGCTCAATCTGCTGCACGATTTCTCCCAGCTCGGCACTTTCGATGTGATCTTCTGCCGCAACGTGCTGATCTATTTCGACCAAGACACCAAGATCAACATCTTCAACCGTCTGGCCCGGTTGATGGAAGCCGACGGCTTCCTGGTGCTGGGCGCCGCCGAAACGGTGGTTGGCTTGACCGACACGTTCAAACCCATTCCCGAGCGGCGTGGCCTGTACCGGCCGAGCGGCGTGCGGGCAGCGCTCGCCATGCCAAGGCCTGCCATGGCGGTGGGATATTGAGCGATGACCGAGGACGGCAAATCCGTTGAGCGGGTCACCTTCAGCCGGGGCGTCGATGTCTGCATCATGGCCATCGACGGCACCTGGCGGCGCGACTGCCAGCTCAACGCCATCTCCGACAATGATGCGTCGCTGACCGTCGAAGGTTCCATTCAGGGGCTCAACCTGAAGGAGTTCTTCCTTCTGCTGTCTTCGACCGGGCTCGCCTATCGCCGTTGCGAACTGGTTCGCGTCAACGGTGCCGACATGGACATCAGCTTCCTCAAGGGCAAGCCGAGCAAGCGGCGATCGGCCGCCGACGAAGAGCGGGCCAGGGCCTGACGTCGGGAAGGCCTGATCCGAGCCGGGCGGGCATGGCCTGCCGCTCATCCGAATTTGGAACGGATCGTAGCCTGATGGGTTGAGGCGTCGTCGGGTCAATTCGGGGTGATTGTGCCGAACCCGGCGGTTTGCCGGTCTGCCGGATCAATTCAGCAGACGCGCCGGTGCCTCTGAATCGCGCAGCCGGCCGAGCGCCATGCCAAGGCCGGTATCGCAGGTTTTCAGGGCCGTGGACGCTGCGACATAGCGCGGGGTAACGTCGTCAAGGACGAAGATGTTGGCGGCGGCGTCCTGCTCGGCCAGCAATGCTTCGCGCGCAATCGCCGCTTCGATCAGCCGCAGGCTCGCCTGGACATGGCCAATCAGCGCGACCAGGTCCGTCACGATCAGATTGTAGGGATCGTTGCCCTCGTCCAAACACGCCGCAATGCCGTCCGCCGCTGCATTTTCCATGCATGTTTCTCCACTGTCCCCACTTTTAGGGACCGCGGTGCTACTTGTGCGTTAAGCGGACGTCCCGTACAAATACGGGTCCATTGATCGGGATGGTCGAGTTACTTCTTGTGCAGTCTGGGCAGCACGCTTCACCACTGATGGACGAGACATATGGTTGAGAATGGCGCTCCTCGCGGGGAAATCTTTGTAGTCGACGACGACCCCGCCGTTCGCGAGACGCTCTCCGTGGTCCTGTCGACCGCCGGCTACAAGGTGATCTGCTTTGCGGACGGCGCCGCGCTGCTCGCGGTGGCGCGCAGCAGGACGCCGGCCTGCATCCTGCTCGACGTGCATATTCCGGGCAAATCCGGCCTCGATATCCTCAAAGAGCTGCACGGCGAGGATTATCCGGCGCCGATCTTCATGATCTCCGGTCAAGGCGACATCACGATGGCGGTCAGCGCCATCAAGAACGGCGCGCTCGACTTCATCGAGAAGCCTTTCCGCGGCAACGAGATCGTCAGCCGCCTCAATGAGGCGATCGACGCCTACACAAGGCGTCAGGCCGAGACGTCGGCCTCGCGCATTGCCTCGCTGCACTTTCCGGGCCGCGAGCCGCTCACCCGCCGCGAGCGCGAGGTGCTCGAGCAATTCACGGGCGGCGCCTCCAACAAGGAGGCCGGGCGCCACCTCGGGATCAGCCCGCGCACCATCGAGGATCACCGCGCCAACATCATGAAGAAGCTCGGCGCGCGCAACGCCGCCGATCTGGTGCGCATCGTGATGACGGCGCAGCAAAAATAAGCCAAGGCCGGTTTTACGCTCTAATTTCCTATTGTGGAGCCTGTACGGCGCACGTTCAGCGAGCGGCACGTTTGCGCCGGGCGCGGGACGACATGTCCGGAAATCCTGTATATGCGTGGCACAGGGCAAGCGCCGGGACTGCGCGCGTGCGGGCAATGTCGAGACACATGGCGATGACGAAAAAGAACAAGACCCCGGATCAATTGCGCAGTGCGCGCTGGTTCGCACCCGACGATTTGCGCGCCTTCGGCCATCGTTCGCGCGCGATGCAGATGGGCTACGCGCCGGAGGAATGGCGCGACCGGCCGGTGATCGCGATCATCAACACCTGGTCGGACGCGCAGCCCTGCCACATGCATTTCAAGAGCCGGGTCGACGACGTCAAACGCGGCGTGCTGATGGCCGGCGGCTTTCCGCTGGAGTTGCCGGCGCTGTCGCTGTCGGAATCGCTCTTGAAGCCGACCACGATGCTCTACCGCAACATGCTGGCGATGGATGCCGAGGAACTGCTGCGCGGCCATCCGGTCGACGGCGTGGTGCTGATGGGCGGCTGCGACAAGACCACGCCCGGCCTGCTGCTCGGGGCTACCAGCATGAACCTGCCGGCGATCTATTTGCCGGCCGGGCCGATGCTGCGCGGCAATTGGAAGGGCCGCACGCTGGGTTCCGGCTCGGACGCCTGGAAGTACTGGGACGAACGCCGCGCCGGCAAGATCTCCGACAAGGATTGGGTCGACATGGAGGCCGGCATCGCCCGCAGCTACGGCACCTGCATGACCATGGGCACGGCCTCGACCATGACCGCGATCGCCGAAGCCATCGGCATGACCTTGCCCGGCGCCTCGTCGATCCCCGCGGCCGATGCCAACCACATCCGCATGAGCTCGGAGGCCGGCCGCCGCATCGTCGAGATGGTGTGGGAAGATCTGACCCCGCAGAAGATCCAGACCCGCAAGGCTTTTGAGAACGCGATCACGGTCGCGATGGCGATGGGCTGCTCGACCAACGCCATCATTCACCTCATCGCGCAGGCGCGCCGCGCCGGCCAGGACATCTCGCTCGACGATTTCGAGACCGCAAGTCGCAAGGTGCCTGTGATCGCCAATGTGCGGCCGAGCGGTGACCTTTATCTGATGGAGGATTTCTTCTACGCCGGCGGGCTGCCCGCCCTGATGAACCAGATCAAGCCGCATCTGCATCTCGACTGCATGACCGTGTCGGGCAGGACCCTCGGCGAGAACATTGCAGGCGCCGAAGTCCATAATGACGACGTCATCCGCAGCGTCGAAAACCCGATCTACAAGGAAGGTGCGCTGGCGGTGCTGAAGGGCAATCTTGCGCCCGACGGCTGCGTCATCAAGCCAAGTGCCTGCGATCCGCGCTTCCTCAAGCACACCGGGCCTGCGCTGGTGTTCGACGACTATCCGTCGATGAAAAAGGCGGTCGACGATCCCGATCTCGACGTCACGGCCGATCACGTGCTGACCCTGCGCAATGCCGGCCCGCAGGGCGGCCCGGGCATGCCGGAATGGGGCATGCTGCCGATCCCGACCAAGCTGGTGAAGCAGGGCGTGCGCGACATGGTGCGGCTGTCGGATGCGCGGATGAGCGGCACCAGCTACGGCGCCTGCATCCTGCACGTCTCGCCGGAATCCTACATCGGCGGCCCGCTGGCGCTGGTGAAGAACGGCGACCGCATCACGCTCGATGTCGCCGCGCGCACCATCAATCTCGATGTGCCGGAGGCGGAGCTGGCCAGGCGCCGCGCGGAATGGAAGCAGCCTGAGAAGCGCTTCGAACGCGGCTATGGCTGGATGTTCTCCAAGCACATCAAGCAGGCCAATGAGGGCTGTGACTTCGATTTCCTCGAGACCGGGTTCGGCAAGCCGGTGGGCGAGCCGTCGATTTACTAGCCGTCGTTCCGGGCGATGCGTAGCATCGAACCCGGAACCCATTTCACCACAGCGCTTGCGGCCCGATGGATTCTCAGATGCGCAATTGCGCATCATAGCTCGCGCTTCGCGCGCCCCGGAATGACGAACGGAGCACCATGTCAAAACTCAGCGACACCACCCGCAACAAGCTGAAATCCGTCTCCACTGCCACCGTCGCGACCGCGTTGTTCAAGCGCGGCTTGCGCATCCAGATGATCCAGGATGTTCACCCCCTGAGCCCGGATCAGCCGACCATGGTCGGCGAAGCCTTCACGCTGCGCTACATGCCGGCGCGCGAGGACCTCAACACGATCGAGGTGTTCCGCGATCGTGCGCATCCGCAGCGCAAGGCGATCGAGGATTGCCCCGTGGGTGCCGTGCTGGTCATGGACAGCCGCAAGGATGCGCGGGCGGCGTCGGCCGGCGCGATCCTGGTGACGCGGCTGATGAAGCGCGGCTGTGCCGGCGTCGTCACCGATGGCGGCTTCCGCGATTCGGCCGAGATCGCGCGGCTCGGCTTCCCGGCGTTTCACCATCGCCCGAGCGCGCCGACCAATCTGACGCTGCATCAGGCGATCGAGATCAATGTGCCGATCGGTTGCGGCGATGCGCCGGTGTTTCCCGGCGACGTGATCCTCGGCGACAGCGACGGCGTCATCGTGATCCCGGCGCATCTTGCCGACGAGATCGCGGGCGAGACCTTCGAGATGACGGCGTTCGAGGATTTCGTCACTGAGCAGGTCCAGAACGGTCGCGGCATCTTCGGCCTCTATCCCGCGACCGACGAACAGACGCTGAAGGATTTCGCGGCCTGGCGGAAGGCGAAGGGAAGGTAGGCGCCGCCGCCATACCCTCTGCCGTCGTCCGTGCTGTGCCATTGCCATACATTCCGCCGTCGTCCCGGCGAAAGCCGGGACCCATAACCACAGGGAGAAATTTGGCGAAGACTGGTAGTTGCGGTGCGTGCCGTGGTACCGCGACTTCCCCGCTCGATAGATCACGCGGTATGGGTCCCGGCCTTCGCCGGGACGACGATGGGGAGCGGCACGACCGGTCCCGGATTTCGCTGCGCTCCATCCGGGCTATGATCTACACCTCCGCCTTGTCCGCCATCCCGACCGCCCACAGCGCGAACGCGTAGACGATCGCGACCTCGTCGAGGCGGTTGAAGCGGCCGGAGGCGCCGCCGTGACCGGCGCCCATGTTGGTGCGCAGCAGCACCGGGCCGCCGCCGCGCATGGTGGCGCGCAGCCGCGCGATCCATTTCGCCGGCTCCCAATAGGTCACGCGCGGGTCGGTGAGCCCGCCCATCGCGAGGATCGCCGGATAATCCTTGGCCGCGACATTGTCGTAGGGCGAATAGGACAGGATGGTGCGGAAATCCTTCTCGCTCTCGATCGGGTTGCCCCATTCCGGCCATTCCGGCGGCGTCAGCGGCAAGGTGTCGTCGAGCATGGTGTTGAGCACGTCGACGAACGGCACCTCGGCGACGATGCCGGCGAACAGCTCGCCGGCACGGTTGGCGACCGCGCCCATCAGCATGCCGCCGGCCGAGCCGCCATGGCCGACGATGCGTTTCTCACCGGTGTATTTCGCCTCGATCAAGGCGCGGCCAGCAGCGGCGAAATCGTCGAACGTGTTGGTCTTCTTCTCGCGCTTGCCGTCGAGATACCAGCCCCAGCCTTTGTCGGCGCCGCCGCGGATATGCGCGATCGCATAGACGAAGCCGCGGTCGACCAGCGACAGCCGGTTCGCCGCAAACGACGCCGGCATCGCCATGCCGTAGGAACCGTAGCCGTAGAGCAGCAAGGGCGCCTTGCCGTCACGGGCAAAGTCCTTGCGATGCAGGATCGAGACCGGCACCTGCGCGCCGTCATGCGAGGTCGCCATGATGCGCGTGGTGACGTAGTCCGCCGGGTTGTGGCCGGACGGAATCTCCTGCCGCTTGCGCAACAGGCGCGTCCGCGTCGCCATGTCGTAGTCATAGACTTCGGACGGCGTCGTCATCGACGAATAAGCGAAACGCAGATTGGTGGTGTCGAACTCGTAGCCGCCCATGGTGTCCAGCGAATAGGCGGCCTCATCGAACGCGATCGCGTGCTCCTCGCCGCTCGTGAGGTCGCGGATGATGATCGCCGGCAGCGCGTTGGCGCGCTCCAGCCGCACCATGTGGCCGGCATAGAGCTCGACGTCGAGCACATAGACGCCCTCGCGATACGGGATCAGGTCGCGCCAGTTGGCGCGCTCGGGCGTGGCGAGCGGCGCGGTGACGACCTTGAAGTCGATCGCGTCGTCGGCATTGGTTAGGATGAACAGCTCGTCGCCGCGGTCGGCGATCGAATATTGCACGCCTTCCTCGCGCGCCGCGATGAGGCGCGGTCGTGCGTCGGGATTGGAAAGGTCGATCAGCCGCTGCTCCGAGGTCTCGTGGTCGCCGCCGGCGATCACGCAGAAGCGGCCGCTGGCGCTCTCGTGCAGATGGGTGAACCAGCCGGAATCCTGCTCCTCATAGATCAGGGTGTCGTCGGCCTGCCTGGTGCCGAGCTTGTGCCGCCACACCTGCATCGGGCGATGATTGTCGTCGAGCTTGACGTAGAAGAAGCTCTTGGAATCCGCGGCCCAGACCACGCCGCCGTCGGTCTCCTCGACGAGATCGTCGAGATCGCCCCCGGTGGCCCAATCGCGCACCCGGATCGAGAAATATTCGGAGCCCTTGGTGTCGGCGCTCCAGGCATGCAGGCGATGGTCGTTGGAATGCCCGCTGCCGCCGAACTTGAAATATTCGTGGTCCTTCGCCAGCGCGTCACCATCGAGCACAACATGCGCGTCGCCGCCGTCGCGCGGCATGCGGCAGTACAATTCGTGCTGGCCGCCCTCGCGGAATTTCCTGAAATAGGCGAACGGGCCGTCCGGCGAGGGGACACTGGAATCGTCCTCCTTGATACGCCCGCGCATCTCCTTGACGAGGCGCTTCTGCAAGCCGTCGGTATGGCCGAGCAGGCTCTCGGTGTAGCCGTTCTCAGACTCGAGATAGCTCCGGATGTCGGGGTCGAGGATCGAGGGATCGCGCAGCACCTCCTGCCATTTCGGATCCTTGATCCACGCATAATCGTCGGTCACCGTGATGCCGTGGGTGGTGAAGGAATGCGGCCGGCGCGGCGCGACAGGGGGCGATGTTGTGGTGGCGGATTTGGTCACACGATCCTCATGGTGCGGGGTTCCGCTTTATATCGGGATGAATGTGGCGATTGCCAGATGGTCGGGGTCCCGGTTTCCGCCGTCATTGCGAGGAGCGAAGCGACGAAGCAATCCATGGCCCCGCACATGCGGACCGATGGATTGCTTCGCGGAGCCTGTCATCCGGCGGCGCTTTGCGCCGACCGGGTGGCTCGCAATGACGATGTGGACAGGGCGCGCTACCCGTTCCGCAGCTTGGCGCCCGCGTTGCCGCCGGAAATCGGGATCTGGTTCACTGCCAGCACGACTGCGAATGTGATCACCAGCATTGCGATGCCGAGCACCGCGATCGCGGCGAGGTCGCCGCCTTCGTTGAGATCGTAGATCAGGACCGACAGCACCTTGGTCTGCGAGGTGAACAGCACGATCGCCGCCGACAGTTCCCGCATCACGCCGATGAAGATGAAGCACCAGGTCGCGATCACGCCGGTGCGCAGCAACGGCGCGGTGATCTGGCGCAGCGCCTGCAGCCGGGTCGCGCCGAGGATGCGGCTTGCTTCCTCGAGTTCGGGATGGATGGTCGCGAACGCCGCCTGCAACTGCTGATACGCCGAGGGCAGATTGATGGTGAGGAACGCCAGCAGCAGGATCCACAGCGTGCCGTAGAGCACGAAGGGCGGCCGCGTGTAGCTGAGGAACAGGCCGACGCCGAGCACGATGCCGGGCACCGCGACCGGCGCAGTAGCGAGGAAGCCGAGCACGCGGTGGCCCGCGATCACCTTGCGCGTCGTGACATAGGCGATGACCAGCGCGAGGATGGTGCCGATCGTCGCGGTCGCGGTACCCAAAATTACGGTGTTCTTCAGCGCGAGCTGCGTCGACGACAGCTCGGTGAACACGAAGACGATGTTGTGCAGCGTCGCCGTCGACGGCGTCACCAGCGTCGTCGCGTTCGGCGAGAATGCGGCGTTGAGCAGCGCGAGGTAAGGCAGGAAAACAGGATTGAGCAAGACCAAAAGGCAGAAGCCGAGCGCGGCCCAGCGCCAGCCGCGCAACTCGACCCGGCGCGGCGCGCCATATTTGCCGCCGACCACCGAATAGCCGCGGCGTCCGAGCAGGGCCTTCTGGCCCTGCAACAGCAGGATAGTCAGCACCAGCAGCGGCACCGCAGCGGCGGCCGCGAGCTCGAGCTTCGGCGGGTATTGGAACAGGCTCCAGATCTTGGTCGTCATGGTGTGGAAGCCGGCCGGCAACGCCAGGATCGCCGGCGAGCCGAACAGCGTCATCGCCTGCAGGAAGGCGATCAGCGCGCCTGCGACCAGCGCGGGCAGCGCGAGCGGGATTGTCACCCGCCGCGCCGTGGTCCAGGCGTTGCCGCCGAGGATCGCGGAGGCCTCCTCCAGCTCGCCCGGCATGGTGTCGAGCGCATTCGCCACCAGCACGAACACGAACGGAAACGTGTAGCAGGAGATCACGAAGATGATCCCGCTCATCGAGTAGATGTTGAACAGCGCGTCGGCATCCTCGCCGGCGAACAACCGGTAGAGCTGGTTCAGCAGCCCCGAGTTCGGCGCCGCCAGCAACTCCCAAGCGACGGCGCCGAGGAACGGCGGCGTCACGAACGACGCCGTCACCAGCGCGCGGATGGTCTGCCGGCCCGGCATGTCGGTGCGCGACACCAGCCAGCTCAGCGGCGCCGCGACGGTGCAGCAGATCAGCGCCGACGTGGTGGCAATAATTGCGGTGGTCAGCAGCGGATCGAGAAAATCGGGATTGCTGAATAGCGTGACGAAGTTTTGCAGCGTCGGATGGCGGTTCTTGTCTGTGAAGGCGTACACCGCAAGCCACGACAGTGGCAGCAGGATCAGGAGGATGCACCGAAGAGCTTTGCCGACCTGCTCGATCCCAAGGGGGTGGGGAAGAGGGTGAAAGGCCACCCGGCCGATCGCGGCACCATCATGACCACCTGTCGCTTTGA